>JAYFRE010000124.1:0-79806 GCA_034926235.1 Rhodospirillaceae bacterium | reverse complement strand
CTTCTCCCTGGCGAAACGGCCACGCACCACGCCGATTGTCTACCGGGCCGCCGATGTCGAGGTGCAGGTCTTCGCCATGCCCGAACACGGCATGGCGACCATCTGGGATGCCGATGTGCTCATATGGGCGGCCTCGCAGATCGTGGCGGCCGAGAACCACGGCCTCACCACGTCGCGCTTCTTCCGTTTCATGCCCTATCAGCTCTTGCGCGCTATCGGGCGGGCGACCGGCAACCGGGATTATCTGTTGCTCAAGGCCGCGCTGGCGCGCCTGCAATCGACGGTCGTCGCCACCACGATCCGCAATGGCCGGCATTGGCGGCGACGGCAATTCTCATGGATCAACGAGTGGGAGGAAATGACCACGCGCGCCGGCCGAGTCGAGGGCATGGAGTTCGTCCTGCCCGAGTGGTTCTACAACAGCGTCGTCGACCGCTCGCTGGTTCTCACCATCGACCCCGCCTATTTCCGGCTGACGGGCGGCATCGAGCGTTGGCTTTACCGCGTCGCCCGCAAGCACGCCGGACGCCAGCCCGAAGGCTGGGCGTTCGAGGTTTCCCACCTGCACCACAAATCCGGCAGCGCGGCGCGGCCGTCCGACTTCGCGCTCGATTTGCGCCGGGTGGCAGCGCGCCAGTCGCTGCCCGGCTACCGACTCCAGATCGAATTGGAAGACGGGCGGGAATTGCTGCGCTTTCTCCCTGAAAGACAATTCACAGTGCCTGTTGATAAGCCTGTGAATCCTATCGGGACATTAGGCGCACGCAGTATCGGGACATTAGGCGCAAATCGCGCGCCGGACTATATAGAAGAATCTAACAGAGACTCTAACTCTTCTTCTTTGACGCGCACGCACGCGAGGCGTGGTGCCAGTGCCGGTGCCGCAAGGTCCGTCGCCGACGTGCTGCGCGACATGCTTACGCCCGACCCGTCCGACAGCGATGGAGGGCGGCCATGAGCGGCAAGGCGTCCCGTCATGCGCATGGCCGCCCACAGCCGGACGAGCCAGCGCCGTTCACGACACTGGTCGAACTGACCTTCCAGAAGCAGAAGGTCGAGCATTGGATCAGATTCGGCCGCAAGAGCTACGAACGGATCATCGACCGCCGTCGCAGCGTCGTCGGCTTCGCGCCTGATAGCGTCTTTGCTTTCGTCCGATGGGCGGCTGGCGAGCATGGCACGGTCGTCTCGCGCATCGACATCGTGCGCGCCGTCCGTCGCGGCGAGCCGTTCCAGACCTTGCCCTTCGTGCGTCCGGGCGGTGACATCCTGTTGCGGATCAATGGCTGGCAGAAGGTTCAGCGCGCTCTTGCGGCGATCGACGCCGTGGATGCGCTCGGCGTCGATCCGGCCGATGCCTCGCCCGATCACTGGCGGCACATCCATAACCGGCTGACCGCCCATCAGGAGCCGAACACCTACACGCCCGAGCGTCATGCCGCCTGGATCGGCCGCCGGAGGATCGACCCATGACGCGGTTCGGCTATGTCATGGCGACTTATTTCGCGGTGCTCGGCGTTGCGGTCGCCGCCATCATCCCGACGCCGACGAAACTCCTTTGGAACGTCACGGCCAGCGCGCCCATCGGTCTCTACGCCATCGAGCCGGCCGAACGGCTCACGGTGCCGGAGCTGGTCGCGGTCATGCCGCCCGAACCCATCGCGACCTTCATGGTGGAGCGCGGCTATATCGGGCGCGGCGTGCCGTTGTTGAAGCGCGTCGCGGGGCTTGCCGGGCAGTGGGTTTGCCGCACCGGGCGCACCATCACGGTCGATGGCGTCGAGATGGGCGAGGCGCTGGAGCGCGACCGGCTCGACCGCGAACTGCCTGTCTGGCAGGGCTGCCGCGTCATCGCGCCCGGCGAACTCTTCCTCATGAACATCGGCGTCCGCGACAGCCTGGACGGCCGCTACTTCGGACCCATTCCCGCAAGCACCGTCATCGGCCGGGCGCTGCCGCTCTGGACCGACGAGGACGGCGACGGCCGCTTCGCCTGGCGCGCGCCCACGCATTGATTTCCCCCACCCCAAGGAGGCTAACCCATGCCCAATTCGCTCTTTGAATCCACCGCCAATGGCTACGCCGGCCGCGCCCGGCTGTTCGGCATTGACGAGACGATCGTACTCGTCGCCACCGAACCGGGCGACGCCGAGAACGCGCCGGACTATCGCATTCATCTCGACGACGAGGACGGCCCGGAGATCGGCGGCGGCTGGAAACGTGTCGGCGAACGCGCCGGGGATTACATCGCTCTGGAGATCGACAGTCCGCTTTTTCTCACGGTGTTTCGTCCTGCATTGTTCCGCGCCGATGACGAAGGACGCGCCTTCCGGCTGGTCTGGAAGCGACCCCGGTCGCGTGAGGATCGGAGCTGAGCGATGCCCGATCCGATCATTCCTTGGTTCGCGGCAACGCCGCCGTCACCGCTCACTCCATTCGTCCCGCTCGACCATCGGACGGACGGCGCGCGCAACGAAGGTCAAGGGCGGCCGAAGGCCGGCGCATCGCGCGCACCCTTGACCGCAGTGAGCACGCTGGCAGGCTGGTGTCGTGGCGGGGCCGGGTCGGCAGGTCGTTATGCCGTGTTCGCGATCGTCGGCGCGCTCGCAGTCTGCGCGGGGCCGACCATGGCGATGGCGCAGTCCGTGCCGATCACACGTCCGGCCGCCGTCGATCCCTATGCCGTTCATATCGCCGAGGCGGCGCAGCGGTTCGGCATCCCAGAGCGCTGGATACGTGCCGTGCTGCGCGCCGAGAGCGCGGGCGACGTGCGCGCAATTTCACCGGTCGGCGCGATGGGGCTGATGCAGGTCATGCCCGATACCTGGGCGGCGTTGCGCATCCGCTATCGGCTCGGCCGCGATCCTCATGACCCGCGCGACAACATCATGGCGGGCGCGGCCTATCTGCGCGAAATGTGGGATCGCTACGGCAATGTCACGGCGATGCTGGCCGCCTACAATGCCGGTCCCGGCCGCTATGACGACCATCGTTCGACCGGCCGTGCATTGCCCGCCGAGACACGCTCCTATGTCGCCGCGCTCGCGCCCGTTCTCGGCGGTAAGGCTGACCCTGAAACACCCGGTCAGCCAGCCGTGCCGCCGCCCGATTGGCGAGAGGCGGCAATATTCGTCGCGCGCTCGACCGACGTTCGGCCCCCCGTCGTGTCGTCATCTGGGGGACAATCGCATGACGGTCGCGCAGCCGCCCCGGTGCGCGCGTCCGTCGATGCGGAGGCGCAGGGCGGCAGCATCTTCATCGCCCGTGCGAGCGTCGGGAGAACGCGATGATGGCGGCGCTTCCGTGCGCGATGGGGTTCGTTCCGATGCGCAGGCAGGCGGGTGTTCGTCTGTCGGCATATTGGGTCTGGGGGGCAGAAAGGGACGAAGGAGCGGAGGGCAAGATAAAGGAAACCGGCACTCCGCTGGCTCGGTTTCAGGGCAAGCCCTTGTCTGCACACTGTTTAGGGGCAGCGCGACCGGCACCCTGTTTTCGGACCTGTAGTGCCGCGCCATCGCACAACATCTTGGCATTGCTGGATTTCGACCGGCACCATGGTCTGAAATCGGCTGCTTTCCGTGGTCTCGGCCCGGAGACAGAGCCATGAGTGACGACGAGGAGTTTCGCTTCCGTCCGAGGCCGGGCCGTGTCCGCACCGACGCGCCGAAACTGGGCAAGGCCAAGAGCTTCTTGACCCAGGCGAAGAAGATCGCCCGCCAGCAGAGCAACAGCCCGTCGCGGTCGTCTCCACGCCCCGCCGCGAAGCCGAGCGCCACGGGCGGCAAGGCTTCGCGAGCGAACGGCGGGCCGGGCCTGAAGCGCGGGCGCGGTGCGGCCTTCGTCCGGTCGCGCACCCTGTCGGGCGGCTGGCGTCACAGCGCGCCGGCGATGCGCCGCGTCGTCGTCAAAACCCGTTACGTCCAGAACGCCGGCAAGAATGGCAAGTCCGCTGCCCACCTGCGCTATATCCAGCGCGACGGCACCGCGCGCAACGGCGAGCGCGGCCAGCTCTATTCCGCAACGGAGGATCGCGCCGACGGGGACAGCTTCATCGAGCGTGGCAAGGACGATCGTCACCAGTTCTGGTTCATCGTCTCGCCGAAGGACGGCGCGGACCAGACCGACCAGACCGCCTATACCCGCGAGCTGATGGATAGGATCGAGACCGACCTCGACACGAAACTCGATTGGGTCGCGGTCAACCACTACAATACCGGCCATCCGCATGTGCATGTCATCGTGCGCGGCGTGGACGAGCTGGGCGAGAACCTTGTCATCAACGGCGACTATCTCGCCAACGGCATCCGCGAGCGGGCGAGCGAGTTGGCGACGCTGGAGCTTGGCCCCGTCACCGAGATCGAGCAGAGCCGCAAGCTCTCGGCCGAAGTCGATCAGGATCGTTTCACCCGCATCGATCGCGCCATGATCGGGGAAGCCGAGGACCGCTTCCTCGACCTGCGCGACACGCCGGCCGATCCCAGGCGTCAGTTCGACCGGACGCTCCGCCTGCGCCGTCTCGCCAGGCTGGAGACCATGGGCCTCGCCACCGAGCACACGCCGGGCGTCTGGGAGTTGAGCGAGCGAATGGAGCCGACATTGCGCGAGCTGGGCGAGCGCGGCGACATCATCCGCAATATACACAAGGCGCTGAAGACCGA
Organism: Rhodospirillaceae bacterium; assembly: GCA_034926235.1. Classification (GTDB taxonomy): domain Bacteria; phylum Pseudomonadota; class Alphaproteobacteria; order Rhodospirillales; family Magnetospirillaceae; genus JAYFRE01. Next base: position 75,148 of record JAYFRE010000124.1, on the reverse strand, counting down.
TGGCCTCGACCGAGACCCGGCGACCTTCCAGCTTCACGACGCCGCGCCCGAAGTTCCGATCGTCGGCCGCGTCGTCGATAAGTATCTGTCCGACGAGCTGGGCGAGAACCTGACCGTCGTGGTGGACGGGATCGACGGCCGGACCCACCATGTCCCCGGCATCGACCCGGCCCGCGTCGAAGATGCGCGGATCGGCAGCGTCATCGAGATCGGCCCGCCCGATACCGCGCAGCGGCCATCCGATCGCGCCATCGCCGCCATCGCCGAGGACGGCATCTATCGGCCGAGCCGCCATCTCGAACAGGCGAAGTTCGAGGGCCGCATTCCAGGCGGGGACTATGAGGGCTTCGTCGATGCGCATGTGCGCCGGCTGGAGGCATTGCGCCGCGCCGGTATCGCCGAGCGGATCGACGCCGACCAATGGCGCATCCCGCAGAACTTCGAGAACCGCGCCGCCGCCTATGACGCCGGCCGCAACCGGCAGGCCAGCGTGCGTGTCCTCTCGACCTTCGATCTTGAAAAGCAGATCGGCGCGGATGGCGCGACCTGGCTCGACCGCCGCCTGGTATCGGGCGAGCCGTCAGACCTGTCTCCGTCCGGCTTTGGTCAGCAGGTCCGCGAGGCGATGGACCGCCGTCGCGAACATCATATCGACCGGGGCGACGCCGCGCGCCAGCCGGACGGCCGCGTGTTCTATCGGCGTAATCTTCTCGGCTCGCTGCGCGAGCGCGAGGTCGCCCGCGTCGGAACCGAGATGGCGGCGGGCAAGAACCTGCCGTTCCGCGCCGCAGGCGATGGCGAAAGGGTCAGCGGCAAGTTCACCGGGACCGTCCAACTATCGAGCGGCAAATTCGCCGTCATCGAGCAGAGCCATGAGTTCACCCTTGTTCCATGGCGGCCGGTCATCGACCGTCAGCTCGGCCGCGAGGTCATGGGTATCGTTCAGGGTGGGTCGGTGTCGTGGCAGTTGGGAAGGCAGCGGGGATTGTCCCTCTGAACATTCAGGGACACGCTTCAATCGTTAAGGCTCGCCGAGCCGTTTGGTAAATCGCCTCAGCAACCTTCTGATAAAGCGCGGGCGGTAAATCATGGCCCATGCCTTCGATCATCATGAGTTCCGCATTTGGGATCGAAATGGCGGTATCCTCGCCGCAGGTCGGAAGAATGAGCGGATCGTCTGTCCCATGCACGACGAGCGCAGGGGCCGTGATGGCACCCAGCCTTGAACGACGGTCGCCGGTGACAGCCATCGCCGCGATCTGTCGCCCTGTGCCGGCAGGATCGTATGCACGCTGGATTTCTTCCAGCACAAGGAGACGGTAAGCCTCGCTGTCGAGTGGGTGTCGAGACCCGGCGATGCGTTGCGCGAAGGCGATGGACTGCGCCAGGAATCCCTCTTCGTTGGAGAAGGGATCGGGTGCAGGGCGTGTCATCATCGCCATGATGTCGGGCGCGGCTTGCGGAAGCCCGGCATTGCCCGTGCTCGACATGATCGAGGTCAGGGATAGCACTCGTTCGGGATGCTCGCTCGCCATTATCTGCGCGATCATGCCGCCCATTGACCGACCGACGACATGCGCCCGATCAATGGAGAGAGCATCGAGCAGACTTATTGCGTCCGCAGCCATGTCGTAGAGGGTATAGGGAACATCCGGCCGTTGTCCGGCCATAAGCATTGCGGCTAGCGCGCCGAAATCCGGCGGAGAGCATTGGCTGAAATGTGTCGAACAGCCAGCGTCGCGGTTGTCGAAACGGATTACGCGATAGCCGCGCGCTGCCAGTTCGTCGCAGAACGGACCCGTCCATCGGATCATCTGCGTGCCCAACCCGGCGATCAGCAGGATCGCTTCGTAGGTTTCGTCGCCGAAGCTGTCATAGGCCAGCTCGATGCCGTTGGCTGGTACGATGTTCATGGTCAGGGTTCGGCTCAAACCGGGAGCTGGAGTTCACTCAAAGGAAGAAGGCGCGAGTCCTCGACCGCCGCTGTGCGGTGTCCGATACCGGCGAGGTAAGCGTCGTGGTTGGCAAAGGCGAGGAAGGACGCAACGCTGCTTTGGCGAACCAGCATCGTCATGTCCCACGTCTCGTCCTCTGGACCGATCAGGAAAGGCCCGCCAGCGCCAAGCAACAGGAGTTCGCCTCCGCTATCGCGCAAAAATGGGAGCGTGTGCCGGATATATCGGTCGAACGCTTCTGCGCCGCTAATCGGCGAAGTGGGCGCGAGTTCTGGACTGGCTGAGTAGTCGGCAATTTCTCGAAACCTGAGCAGGTTCAGCATGACAATGCCGCCTTCGAGGCCGCGCTGGACGAAAAGCTTGCCGGCTTTCTGTGTTGGTTCGAGATAGTTCAACTTTGTGGGCGCTCTCATGGCGCGTCCTTTCCGTCATCTGCCTTGTCGCGCGAATGACTCTTCGGGCCAAACGCCAGATGCAGGACGTGACTGCGGATGTCGTCCGGCCACGCTGCAATCCATTCCTCCAGTCGCGGGCGATCATCGGCAAAGAGCGAGCGAGTTGCCTCCTCATAGCCGGGCAGATCACCGGCGATAGCCTGCATGAACTGATAAGCGGCCTCTTGGGCGGCACGACGCTGCTGTCGCGTTCCCCCATTGCGCCGGGCCTCGTCCACCAGCCTTCTTAGAACGGCTGATGCACCGCCCGGCTGATCGGCCAGCCATTCCCACTGTCTCGGCAACAGCGTCACCTCGCGCGAGACAACTCCCAATTTGGGCCGTCCTCGGCCTCTCGGTTCAGAAACCTCGTCTTTCGTCGGTTCGGGCGTCTCGCGTGCTTGAGGCCGATAGCGCCCAGCGAAGGTCTGAGGCGGACGGGAAAGTCTCTCGATAACGTCAGCCTTGGTGCCACGCAGGTCCAGATCGATGACGCGGCCTGTCGCGTCGTCGAAGACAAGGACCATGGCCGAAGGGTCCATTTCCGTCGTCACTTTGACGGTAAGGGCCACTTCGATCAGCGGGCCGGACAACAGCCGCCGCTCGCCATCAAAGGCCGTGCAAGGTTTCGAGAGGAGGTTGGACACGCGCATAACACCAAAGTTCGATGACGTTTAATACCCGGACAAAAATCTTTCGTCAATAACGCCCGTGTAATATTGATACCAAATGTCCCTCTGGGCGGCGAGACGATCCCGCATCGTGTCGCAACGGGTTGAAAGGAGCGGCGGGATGAAAGGTGAGGCGCGCAAGGCAGCTATTGCTGCCTACAAAGAACGGAAAGTCGTTGGCGGAATCTATCTGATCCGCTGCGAAGCGTCCGGCGAAGTTTGGGTCGGACAATGGCCAGACATCGAAACAATACAGACCCGCTTATGGTTCACGCTGCGGCAGGGTACAAATCCCCATAAGGAATTGCTTGAGGCTTGGCGCAAGCATGGAGAGGCACAGTTCAGATTTGAGATTCTAGAAAAGCTTTAAGATGAAGAATCTTCTTACATACGCGCCTCAAAACTGAAGGAAAGAGCATCCTATTGGCGTGAAAAATTGGACGGTAACGCAGTTTTAATGACGCGAGTATCGCTCATTGTTTAAGAAATTTCATGGAGCAACGAAGTGCGACGGCGCTCGGCTCCCATGGTTGATCGCCAGTGGGGAACGCCGACTAGGGTCGCGTATTCCTCTCCCGTCGCTCATCCAGACACTCGCCGTTGCCGGATATCTAAACTTCCGTGATGTCGCAAACGCGCTCGGTGTCAGCCTGTCGAGCGCCAGCGCCCGTGTGAAGACGCTGGACGAAGACCTCGGCATCCTCCTGTTCGAGCGTCATGCGCGGGGGCGTCCGACTGACAAAAGCGGGACGCGTGAGCAACGGGGATTGGGGCTTTGATTGCGACGGCAAGCGCAAAATCGACCGGCAGCTAACGATAGAATGTTGATGGCGGGATGCCGAAATGGCGTCGAAACATGGCAGTGAAGGCGCTTTGGCTGGCGTATCCGCAATCGAACGCTACATCGATGACGCGCTCGCCACCCGCCAATCTCTGAAGCGCGAACAAGAGTCGCGCCTGTTCGCGCCATTGCGCGAAGGTCATGCCCGTTTCCTTAGCAAAGAGCCGATGCACGGTTTTTGCTGTTACGCCTAACCGTGCCGCCCAATCATCGGCGGTCGAGGTGTCGGCGGGACGTTCGGAGATTTCCTTGCAGACTCGCTTGATACGCGGATCGGTCGGCAAGGGAAGATGCAGTGCAAGCACATCCGATACGCGCACTTCGTCGGCAAGCAACCGCATGAGCCGATCATCCCGGCTGCCCTCATGATAGTCGAGCGGGACGCAGACCGCCGCAACGATGAGTTCGCGTAGCAGCGGCGAAATTTCGATGACGCAACTCTTTGCCGGAAGGTGCCGGATCGTCGTCGTGTCGATAAAGACCGTCCTGATCTTGACCTGACCCGACATCTTCACTTCGTGCTCCACCCCGGCCACCAACCACAGCGCACGGCTTGGCGGCACGATCCAGAATCCCACAGCTGATCGCACGATCATGACGCCCTCTATCGCATAGAGAAGCTGGTCACGCGGATGGGCGTGCCAGCCAGTCGTCGCACCATCGGGATAATCGACCTCCATAGCCGCCATGGCGCGAGGCGTGTCGTGAAATTGCAGATGCTTGCGAGTGAGGCCGCCCATGATATCCCAAACTCTACAGTCTGTGTCCGAGTAGAGCAATACGGACAGTATCACAACATGGTAGTCGGGAGATAAGCAACCACACAAGATTACGGATATGAACAGCAAATTCGCCTATATATACCCCTTCTTCGCCATCGTCTTATGGTCTGGAAACGTGATCGTTTCGAGAATGTCCGCTCATACGATCGGGCCGGAAGCGATCACATTCTATCGCCTGGTGCTTGCGGTGCTTCTGATGAGCACGTTCGTTGCCGTTCCTTCATGGCGAAACCGCTCCGTCATTTGGCCTCATCTTGGCCAGTTCGCGGTTCTTGGCTTTCTGGCCATGTGCCTGTTCCAAAGCCTCTCATATCTGGCCGCCGAAACGACGACGGCGACGAACATGGCGGTGTTCACAGCGTTGACGCCGTTGCTCACCGTGGCACTGAGCGCTGTCCTCCTGAAAGACACCCCCACCATAGGAATGGTTGGCGGCGGCATTCTGTCGCTTGTCGGTCTCGTCTATCTGATCAGCGCCGGCGATCCCGCCGCGCTGTTGCGAAACGGCGTGCATCTTGGCGATCCGCTGATGCTCATGGCCGCCATCGTCTATGCACTCTATGGCGTGTTGCTGAAGCGCTGGAATCTGCCGGTCACAGGTTGGCAGTCCACCTATATGCAGGCGCTTTGCGCTTTGGCGATCATGTTCCCCGCTTTTCTGGCGACACCCGCGCCGATGCGTTCGTTGAACGCGGAGACGTTGCCGCTGATCGCCTATGCCGGTGGGCTCGCGTCGGTTGTGCTCCCGTTCTTTTGGGTCCGTGGCGTCCATATCCTTGGGCCGAACCGCTGCGCGCTTTTCATGTATCTGCTGCCGGTTCTGACGGCCATCGGCGCCATCATCCTGCTCGGAGAGCCTGTCCGGGCCTACCATGTGATCGGCGGCGGCATTGCTCTGGCAGGCGTAGCCTGTGCCGAAATGTTCCGGCGCCCGCTGCGGGGTGCGCCCGATATCGTTCCCGAGATAGTGGATTGACGAAAATGGACGATGTTCGGGCTGAATATGGAAACCGGGACGTTCTGCTGAGGATTGCGGAAGCGCTGGAACGTCTCGCGCCGCCCGCTCGCTCGTCGGGCCTTGAGAAGATCGCGGAAGGATATTTGTGGTCCGCAGCGGAGACACGGCTGAAACCTGTCACACGCATTTCAAGGATCGAAATTGAACTTCTCAAGCGGGTAGACAGCCAGCGAGAAGTTCTACTCGACAACACGCGGCGCTTCGCGCTTGGAGAGCCGGCGAACAACGCCTTGCTATGGGGCGCACGCGGAACAGGCAAATCTTCCTTGGTCAAGGCGGTTCATGCAGCCGTGAATCAAGAGTTCGCCGAGACGGATACCCCGGTCGCGCTGATTGAAATCCAGCGAGAGGATATCGGCACGCTCCCTGAATTGCTGGCATTGCTCGAAGCGACCAAGGAACGGCGCTTCATCCTGTTCTGCGACGATCTTTCATTCGACACAGGGGATGCCGCCTACAAATCGCTAAAGGCGGTCCTCGATGGCGGAATCGCCGGACGACCGGAAAATGTGATCTTCTACGCCACGTCCAACCGGCGGCATTTGCTCGCCCGCGACATGATCGAAAATGAGCAAGCGACGGCCATCAACCCCGGCGAAGCGGTCGAAGAAAAGGTATCGCTTTCGGATCGTTTTGGCTTGTGGCTCGGGTTTCATAATGTCGATCAAGATGGCTATCTCGACATGGTTTTCGGTTATGCTGAACATCTCGGCTTCGCATGGGAGCCGGATGAATTGAAACGCCGCGCGCTCGAATGGGCGATGCAGCGTGGCTCTCGATCCGGCCGTACAGCATGGCAATTCATTCAAAGCCTGCCCGCGAAGTCTTTCGACCTTGAGATGATCGGTTGAGCGGATGCGGCGGCGCTTGAAGGATGCTCAAGCACGGCAGCCGCCCGAATTATCGGACGGGCGTATCCCGATGCTGGCACTCGTTCAGACGCTCGCGGTTGCGGAATATCTCAGCTTTCATCGTGCGGCGCAGGCGCTCGGCACCAGTCAGTCGAGCGTCAGCACGCGGATCAAGATGTTAGAACAGGATCTTGGCATCGTCCTATTCGATCGCAACACGCGCGGCGTCCGACTGACAGAAGCCGGACGCCTTTTTGTCGAACAGGTCGCGGCAGGCATCGATCAACTCGACCATGCCGTAAAGACTGCCGGCATGACGGCAGCCGGAGAGTGGGGCCGTCTGCGCATCGGCGTCCATGGCCTGATCGCCGGCAGCTTTCTCGACAAGCTTCTGGCCAGCTACCGTACAGCTCATCCCTGCATTGCCGTCGAAATGACCGAATCGACGGCGCGCGATGCGGTCGTGCAGATTCGAGCGTGCAAGATCGACGTGGCGTTCGTGGTCGGCGCGTTCGAACTGCCCGACTGCCATTCACGGCCGGTCTGGACCGAACCGCTGATGGTCGCGCTGCCGGCTCATCATCGGCTTGCGGGCCAACTCGGCGTCACTTGGGACGATCTCGCCGCCGAACAATTCCTCGTCCGTCACGGAGGCACCGGCCCGCAAGTTCATGACCATATCGTGCTGCGCCTCGCCGGCCGCTGGTCGCAACCCGCTATCCGGCGTTTCGAGGTGGAGCGCGGCACGTTGCTTTCCATGGTCGCACAGGGCTTCGGGGTCACGCTTCTTGGCGCAGCGAGCGGCTTGTTCCCGACAGCAGGCATCGTGTTACTGCCGATCATCGACGAGCCGGTGCCGATCGTCTTCTCGGCGATATGGTCGCCACATAACCACAGCGCCGCCCTCCGAAACCTGTTCGCGCTGGCGGGCGAGATGAACCGGACAATCCAATCCGCATAAACATCGGAAGGGCGGCAACCCATCCTATTCGCCGCCGATAGTATCCGGCAGCTCTCCCAGCTTACATTGCCTGTTGCCTCTCGCAAAAACGCCCATTCTCTGATCGGGTCCGATATTATTGCCGATGGGAGCCTGTATGCGTGGAGGCCGAATACTTTGGGGTCAAATTGCCGTCGTCGTCGCCATCGTCGTGATGACCACCTGGGCGGCGACGCAATGGACCGCATGGCGGCTCGGATTTCAGCCGCAGCTCGGCCGTCCGTGGTTCGAGCTGGCCGGCTGGCCGATCTACCATCCGCCCATCTTCTTCTGGTGGTGGTTTTCCTACGACGCCTATGCGCCCACGATCTTCACCGAGGGGGCGTTCATCGCCGCGTCGGGCGGCTTCATCGCCATCGTTGCTGCCATCACCCTGTCGATCATCCGGGCGCGCGAGACCCGCAACGTGGCGACCTATGGTTCGGCACGCTGGGCCGACGACAAGGAAATTCGCGCCGCTGGCCTGCTCGATCCCGATGGCGTCGTGCTCGGCCGGTATGAGCGCGACTATCTGTGCCATGACGGGCCGGAGCATGTGTTGTGCTTCGCGCCGACCCGTAGTGGCAAGGGCGTCGGCCTCGTCGTGCCGACGCTGCTGACCTGGCCCGGATCGGCGATCGTTCACGACATCAAGGGCGAGAATTGGACGCTGACGGCAGGCTTCCGCGCGAAGCATGGCCGCGTGCTGCTGTTCGATCCGACCAATGCCGGATCGTCCGCGTACAATCCACTGCTGGAGGTGCGGCAGGGCGAATGGGAAGTCCGCGACGTACAGAACATCGCGGATATCCTGGTCGATCCCGAAGGCAGTCTCGACAAGCGCAACCATTGGGAAAAGACGAGCCACAGCCTGCTTGTCGGTGCGATCCTGCACGTCCTCTATGCCGAGCCGGACAAGACCCTGGCCGGCGTCGCCAACTTCCTGTCCGATCCGCGCCGTCCGGTCGAGGCGACCTTGCGCGCGATGATGGACACGCCGCATCTGGGCGAAGCCGGCGTGCATCCGGTCATCGCCTCGTCGGCCCGCGAGCTGCTGAACAAGTCCGACAATGAGCGCTCTGGCGTGCTCTCGACCGCCATGTCGTTTCTCGGTCTCTATCGCGATCCCGTCGTCGCCCGCGTCACCGCGCGCTGCGACTGGCGCATCAACGATCTTGTCGGCGGCAAACGGCCCGTGAGCCTGTATCTCGTCGTGCCGCCGTCCGACATCAACCGCACCAAGCCGCTCATTCGCCTGATCCTCAACCAGATCGGCCGCCGGCTGACCGAGGAACTGAAGACATCGGGCAAGCGGCATCGCCTGTTGTTGATGCTGGACGAGTTTCCGGCGCTCGGCCGGCTCGACTTCTTCGAATCCGCGCTCGCCTTCATGGCGGGCTATGGCCTCAAATCATTCCTGATCGCGCAGAGCCTCAACCAGATCGAGCGGGCCTACGGGCCGAACAACGCGATTCTCGACAACTGCCATGTCCGCGTCAGCTTCGCCACGAACGACGAGCGCACGGCCAAGCGTGTGTCGGACGCACTCGGCACGGCGACGGAAATGCGCGATTCCACCAACTATGCCGGCCACCGGCTTTCGCCATGGCTGGGGCATCTCATGGTATCGCGCCAGGAGACGGCGCGACCGTTGCTGACGCCGGGCGAGATCATGCAGCTCCCGCCGACCGACGAAATCGTCATGGTCGCTGGCACGCCGCCGATCCGCGCCACGAAGGCGCGCTATTTCGAGGACGCGCGCTTGCAGGAGCGCATCCTGACCCCGCCGAAACTGGCGGCGGCGAGCATCGTCCCGACCGATGACTGGACCGGCCGTATCGCCGTGGCGGGGAGCCATACAGCGCCGCCGACCGCCAACGACATGGGCGGCGATCCCGCCAATGCCGGTATCCGCTGCGAGCCGGAATTGCCCGAGCATGAGGAAATTGTCGCGCCGCCGCCATCGCTCGCGCAGGAGTTCGATCTTTTCGACGAAGAACCCGACGTTGACGCTGCGAAGGCCAGGGCCATGCGCGCCCGGATGCGGATGTCTGCGCGGCAAGCTTCGCTCGACCCCGGCGACGGCATCGAGCTTTGAGGGGGACGCTGATGACCACGCGCACCCGCATGAACGTCTATTTCGATCCGGCCTTGCTGAAACAGGTCGAGGCGCTGGCGCTCCGGCGCAACGTCTCGAAATCCACCATCGTCGAGGCGGCCGTCGCGTCCTTCCTGTCGGGCGATACGACCGAGCGGCTTGAAGCGGCCATGTCGCGCCGCCTAGACAAGCTCGGGCGCCAGATCGACGGCATCGACGAAGACCTGGCCGTGCTCGGCGAGGCTGTCTCGCTGTTCGTCCATTTCTGGCTGACCACCACGCCGCCAGTGCCGGACTCTGGAAAGGCCGCCGCCCGCGCCAAGGGCAATGAACGCTACAAGGGTTTCATGCAGACGCTCGGCAAGCGTTTGGCGACCGGCGACAGGTTCCTCAAAGAACTGTCGCGCGATGTCGAGTCGTTCGAAGGAGATGCAGATACGGATGCAAAGCCGACTGGTGATCCCGCCTGAATGTTCAACCCATCCTATTCGCCGCCGATGGCCGCCGTTCCCCGCAAGCGTTTCGATACTTGTTGAACATGCCTGATTTCAGGCTCTTTTAATCGACCCCGATCCGGGGACCATCTGTTGCGCGCTCCGTGAGGAAACGGAGCCGCCATGACCACATCACATCAGAAACCGGAAGCGATCCAGCGTGGCGCGCGGATGCTGCGCACCGCGCTCGGCCCCGCCATCGCACGGTTTCTCGAAGACCCGGCCGTCGTCGAGGTGATGCTGAACCCGGACGGGCGCATCTGGATCGACCGCCTGTCCGAAGGGCTGGCCGATACGGCAGAAATGCTGTCGGCCGCCGATGGTGAACGCATCGTCCGGCTGGTCGCGCACCATGTCGGCGCTGAGGTTCATGCGCGGTCGCCGCGTGTCTCGGCCGAGCTGCCCGAGACGGGGGAGCGGTTCGAGGGGCTGTTGCCGCCCGTCGTCGCGGCACCGGCCTTCGCTATTCGCAAGCCCGCCGTCGCGGTGTTCACGCTCGACGATTACGTCGCCGCTGGCATCATGTCGGCCGAACAGGCGGGCATCCTGCGCCGCGCCGTCGCTGACCGCGCCAACATCCTCGTCGCGGGCGGCACCTCGACCGGCAAGACCACGCTGACCAACGCGCTGCTGGCCGAAGTCGCGCGCACGTCGGATCGCGTCGTCATCATCGAAGATACGCGCGAGCTGCAATGCGCCGCGCCGAACCTCGTCTCCATGCGGACCAAGGAGGGCGTCGCCACGCTTTCCGATCTCGTCCGATCCTCGCTTCGCCTGCGCCCCGATCGCATCCCGATCGGCGAGGTGCGCGGGAGCGAAGCCCTCGACCTGCTCAAAGCCTGGGGCACCGGGCATCCCGGCGGCATCGGCACCATCCACGCCGGGAGCGGCATCGGCGCGCTGCGCCGCCTCGAACAGCTCATCCAGGAAGCCGTCGTCACCGTCCCGCGCGCGCTGATCGCCGAGACGATCGATCTCGTGGCCGTGCTCGCCGGTCGCGGTGCCGCGCGCCGGCTCACCGAACTCGCCCGCGTCGAAGGTCTCGGCCCGGACGGGGATTACCGCGTCACCTCAGCCACCCCCAACAGAACAGGAGAACCCTCATGATCCGTACCCTCACGCGCGCCCGTCGCCATGCCGCGTCGGCGGTCGTTTTCGCCACAATCAACCTCGTCATGGTCCCGGCCGCCCATGCCTCCGGCTCGTCGATGCCGTGGGAAGCGCCGCTCCAGAAAATTCTCGAATCCATCGAGGGGCCGGTCGCCAAGATCGTCGCCGTCATCATCATCATCGCCACCGGCCTGGCGCTCGCCTTCGGCGACACGTCGGGCGGTTTCCGCAAGCTGATCCAGATCGTGTTCGGCCTGTCGATCGCCTTTGCCGCGTCGAGCTTCTTCCTGTCGTTCTTCTCGTTCGGCGGCGGGGCGCTGGTCTGATGGCGGTCGCCTTCGAGCAACTGGACGTGCCGGGCTTCACCGTGCCCGTCCATCGCGCGCTGACCGAGCATATCTTGCTCGGCGGCGCGCCGCGCTCCATCGCCATCCTCAACGGGACGCTGGCCGGAGCGGTGGGCCTTGGCCTTCGCCTCTGGCTGGTCGGCCTCGTCATCTGGGCGATCGGCCATGTCGCGGCGGTCTGGGCCGCCAAGCGCGATCCGCAATTCGTCGAGGTCGGGCGGCGGCATCTGCGCGTCCCCGATCATCTGTCGGTTTGAGGGGCGCGGCCATGATGAACCTCACTGAGTATCGCCGCACCGCCACGCGCCTTGCCGACTTCCTGCCTTGGGCCGCTCTGGTCGGCCCCGGCGTCGTCGTGAACAAGGACGGCTCGTTCCAGCGCACCGCGACGTTTCGCGGCCCAGACTTGGACTCTGCTGTCGCGGCCGAGCTGGTCGGCGTCGCCGGCCGGATCAACAACGCCTTTCGCCGTCTCGGCTCCGGCTGGAGCATCTTCGTCGAGGCGCAGCGTTGCGAAGCCGCCACCTATCCCGCGAGCCAGTTTCCCGATCCGGCTTCCGGCTTGGTGGACGAGGAACGCAAGGCTGCGTTCGAGGAAGCCGGCGCGCATTTCGTGTCGGGCTACTTCCTGACCTTCCTCTACCTGCCCCCAGCCGAGGACGCCGCCCGCGCCGAGACATGGCTGTACGAGGGCCGCGAACGAAACGGCGTCGATCCGCATGAGGTAATGCGCGGTTTCATCGACCGCACCGACCGCGTGCTGGCGCTGCTCGACGGCTTCATGCCGGAATGCCGGTGGCTCGATGACCCCGAGACGCTGACCTATCTGCACTCGACGGTTTCAACCAACCTGCATCGCGTCCGCGTCCCCGAAACGCCCGTCTATCTCGACGCGCTGCTCACCGACCAGCCGCTCACCGGCGGGCTGGAGCCGCGCCTCGGTGACCGGCATCTCCGCGTCCTCACCATCATCGGCTTCCCGACCGCGACGACGCCCGGCCTGCTCGACGATTTAAACCGGCTGGCCTTTCCGTATCGCTGGAGCACGCGCGCGATCCTGCTCGACAAGACCGACGCGACCAAGCTGCTGACCAGGATCAGGCGGCAATGGTTCGCCAAGCGCAAGTCGATCGCCGCGATTCTGAAGGAGGTGATGACGAACGAGGCGTCGGCACTCGTCGATACGGATGCCGCCAACAAGGCCGCCGATGCCGACATGGCCTTGCAGGAGCTAGGGGCCGACGCGGCGGGCATGGCCTATGTCACCGCGACGATCGTGGTGTGGGATGCCGATCCCCGCATCGCCGACGAGAAACTGCGCCTCGCCGAAAAGGTCATCCAGGGCCGCGATTTCACCGCCATGGTCGAGACGGTCAATGCGGTGGATGCCTGGCTCGGCAGTCTACCCGGTCATGCCTATGCCAACGTCCGGCAACCGCCTATCTCCACGCTCAACCTCGCCCACATGATCCCGCTGTCGGCGGTGTGGGCGGGGCCGGAACGGGACGAGCATTTCGACGCTCCGCCCTTGCTCTACGGCAAGGCCGAAGGCTCGACCCCGTTCCGGTTTTCCCTCCATGTCGGGGATGTCGGCCACACGCTCGTCGTCGGCCCGACCGGCGCGGGCAAGTCGGTCCTGCTGGCGCTCATGGCCTTGCAGTTCCGCCGCTACGACCAAGCCCAGGTCTTCGCCTTCGACTTCGGCGGTTCGATCCGCGCCGCCGCGCTCGCCATGGGCGGCGACTGGCACGACCTGGGCGGCGGGCTGACCGAGGGCGACGAGTTCTCCGTCTCGCTCCAGCCGCTCGCCCGGATCGACGACACCTATGAGCGCGCCTGGGCGGCCGACTGGATCGTCGCGATCCTGATGCGCGAAGGCATCGCGATCACGCCGGAGGTGAAGGAATATCTCTGGACGGCGCTGACATCGCTCAGCACCGCGCCGGTCGGGGAACGCACCATCACCGGCCTGTCGGTGCTGCTGCAATCCAACGACCTGAAACAAGCCCTTCGACCCTATTGCGTCGGCGGCCCTTATGGCCGTCTGCTCGACGCCGAGGCTGAGCATCTGGGCGCGGCGGACGTGCAGGCGTTCGAGATCGAGGGGCTGGTCGGCACCGGGGCGGCCCCCGCCGTGCTCGCATATCTCTTCCACCGCATCGGCGACCGGCTCGACGGGCGACCGACCTTGCTCATCATCGACGAGGGCTGGCTCGCGCTCGACGACGAAGGGTTTGCCGGTCAGCTCCGCGAATGGTTGAAGACGCTGCGCAAGAAGAACGCCAGCGTCATCTTCGCCACGCAGTCGCTGTCCGATATCGACAATTCGTCGATCGCGCCGGCCATCATCGAAAGCTGCCCGACGCGGCTCTTGCTGCCGAACGAACGCGCGATCGAGCCGCAGATCACCGCCATCTATCGCCGCTTCGGTCTCAACGACCGGCAGATCGAAATCCTTGCCCGTGCCGTCCCCAAGCGTGACTATTACTGCCAGTCGCGGCGCGGCAATCGCCTGTTCGAGCTGGGCTTGTCGGAAATCGGCCTCGCGCTCTGCGCCGCCTCCGCCCAATCCGACCAGACACGCATCGCGCAGATCGTCGCCGAGCACGGTCGCGACGGCTTTCTCGCCGCCTGGCTTCGCGCCCGCGATGTCGGCTGGGCGGTCGACCTTCTCCCGACCTTCCCGACGCCCATTCCTCAGACCGAACAGGAGTCCCGCTCATGATCCTTCGTCGTTTCCGCTCGCGCGCCGTGTTCACGGCCGCGTCCCTGCTCGCCGTGCCGCTCGCTTTGTCGCCGATCGTCACCACGCCCGCCTACGCCATCATCGTGTTCGACCCGTCGAACTATGCGCAGAACGTCCTTCAGGCTGCCCGCGCGCTCCAACAGATCAATCAGCAGATCACCTCGCTCCAGAACGAGGCGCAGATGCTCATCAACCAGGCGCGCAATCTGGCGAGCCTGCCGATTTCGTCGCTCCATCAAATCCAGCAATCGGTGCAGCGCACCCAACAGCTTCTGCAACAGGCGCAGAACATTGCCTATGACGTGCGCCAGATCGACCAGGCGTTCCAGACCAAATACGGCAACGTCTCGCTGTCGGCTACCGACCGCCAGCTCGTGCAGGACGCGCGGAGCCGCTGGCAGAACACGGTCGGCGGCTTGCAGGACGCGATGAAGGTGCAGGCCACCGTCGTCGGCAATATCGACACCAACCGCACCGAGATGTCGCGGCTGGTCGGTGCGAGCCAGGGCGCGACCGGCGCGCTCCAGGCGACGCAGGCCGGCAACCAGCTTCTCGCGCTCCAGGCCCAGCAACTCGCCGACCTCACCGCCGTCGTCGCCGCCAACGGCCGGGCGCAGGCGCTGCGCGATGCCGAGCAGGCGACCGCCGCCGAACAGGGCCGCGAACAGCGCCGCCGCTTCCTGACGCCGGGGGCGCGCTACACGCCCGGCAACGCGCAGATGTTCAACGGCCACTGATCGCGGGGCATCGTCATGGATAGCAAGATGCTGGCCCGCCTTGGGGCGATCGCCTTCGTCGCCATCGCCATCACAGCGACCGCGATCGAACTGACCCGCAAGGAGGACGCGCCGGCATCGTCGCCGGTGCGCGTGCTCCAATCCGACCGCGATCCGCTGCGCGAAGGACAGCGCCGATGCCAGCAGCTCGGGGCGACGGCTGCGAGTGATGCGGAATGCCTGCGCGTCTGGGCCGAAACCCGCGACCGCTTTTTGCGTCCCTCGACCGCGCCGACAGCGCCAGCTTCCAATCTCAGCGAAAGGCGGTGAGGCATGGGCGGCGCTGGCGTCATCGACAATTTTCTCGGCACTTTCACCCGCTACATCGATACCGGCTTCGGCCTGCTCGGCGGCGAGGTCGGCTTCATCGCCACCACGCTCATCGTCATCGATGTGACGCTCGCCGCGCTGTTCTGGAGTTGGGCCGGCGATGAAGACATCATCGCCCGGCTGGTGAAGAAGACGCTGTTCGTCGGCGTCTTCGCCTATCTCATCGGCAACTGGAACAATCTGGCGAAGATCGTCTTCGACAGCTTCGCCGGGCTGGGGCTGAAGGCGAGCGGCACCGGCTTCACGGCCGCCGACCTGATGCGCCCCGGCAAGGTCGCGCAAACCGGCCTCGATGCCGCCCGACCACTGCTCGACGCCATCTCACCGCTGATGGGCTGGATCTCGGTGTTCGAGAACCTGATCCAGATCGTGTGCCTGCTGTTTGCCTGGGCGCTGGTCATCCTCGCCTTCTTCGTGCTCGCCATCCAGCTCTTCGTGACGCTGATCGAGTTCAAGCTCGCGACGCTCGCCGGCTTCGTGCTGATCCCCTTCGGTCTGTTCGGCAAGACCGCCTTTATGGCCGAGCGCGTGCTCGGCAACGTCATTTCCAGCGGCATCAAGGTTCTGGTGCTGGCCGTCATCGTCGGCATTGGCTCGACGCTGTTCAGTCAGTTCACGCAAGGCTTCGGCGGCCAGACGCCGACCATCGACGACGCCATGGCGATCGTGCTCGCGGCGTTGTCGCTGGTCGGTCTCGGTATCTTCGGCCCCGGCATCGCCTCCGGCCTCGTCAGCGGCGGCCCACAGCTCGGCGCGGGCGCGGCGGTCGGCACCGGGCTTGCCGCTGGCGGCATGGTGATGGCGGGTGCCGGCGCTGTCGGCCTCGCCGCGAAAGGGGGAGCCTCCGCGCTGTCCGGTGGAGCCGCTGTCACGCGGGGCGGTGCGACCGCAGCGGGTGCGGCATCCGCCGCCTATAGTCTCGGCTCGCTCGGCCAGTCCGGTGCATCCGGCGTCGCATCAGGCCTCGCCGGTGTCGGCCGTGCGGCCGGCAATGCAGCATTGTCACCGCTTCGCAAGGCCGCCGCGAGCGTCAAATCCAGCTTCGCCGAAGGCACAAAGGCGGGGTTCGGCGCGACGGGCGGTTCTTCGACCGCCGGCACCGTAGGCGGGGTGGCCGAAGCCGCAGCCGCATCCACTCCGGCCGCGACCGGCGGCACTCCCGATTGGGCCAGGCGCATGAGGCGCAACCAAACCGTCAGCCACGGCGTCAGCGCCGCCGCTCACGCCGTCCGCTCCGGCGACAGCCACGGCTCCGGTTCTTCCATCAACCTCTCTGAAAGCGACCGCCCATGACCCTCTTCAAACGACCAGCCGTGCATTACGGCAAGACTCCCGAACCCGAGACGCCCTATCAGCGCGCCGCGCAGGTCTGGGACGAGCGCATCGGCTCGGCCCGCGTCCAGGCGAAGAACTGGCGCATCATGGCCTTCGGCTCGCTGGCCCTGTCGGCGGGCTTTGCGGGGGCATTGGTCTATCAGTCCGCGCGCGGGACCGTCGTGCCCTGGGTGGTGCAGGTGGACAAGCTCGGCCAGGCGCAGGCCATCGCCCCGGCCACGGCGGATTTCCGCCCGACCGATCCGCAGATCGCATGGCATCTCGGCCGCTTCATCGAACAGGTCAGGAGCATCCCGGCCGATCCGATCATCGTCCGGCAGAATTGGCTTCGCGCCTATGACTGGACAACCGATCGGGGTGCGGCGGCGCTCAACGACTATGCACGCAGCAACGACCCGTTCACGAAGGTCGGCAAGCAACAGGTCGCCGTCGAGGTGTCGAGCGTCATCCGCGCATCGCCGGATAGCTTCCGCGTCGCCTGGACCGAGCGGCACTACGAGAACGGTCAGCTCTCGGAGACCGAACGATGGTCCGCGATCCTCACCATCGCCGTCCAGCCGCCGCGTGACGCCGACCGGCTCAAGGCCAATCCGCTCGGCATCTATGTCAACGCGATTTCCTGGTCGCGGGAGATCGGCCAATGAGAGCAATCCGCACATCCGCAGTCATGGCGCTCATGCTATCGGCGACCGCCCTGGCGGGCTGCGCCAGCCTGGAGAAGCCCCCGGCGATCGGCTACGACGCCAGCGTGCCGCCGCTACCGGCGATTCCGGCCACCGTCACTGACGATCGGCCGAAGCCGGTGCTGATACCGCCCGCCTGGACGGTCGCACGCGGCGGCACTGCCGCCAGCACCCCGGTCGGGCGCGTCGAGAACGCCAACACCGCCGCCCGCGTCGAGCCACGCCGCGAAGGCTATTACAACGCCATCCAGATTTATCCCTGGAGCGAAGGCGCGCTCTATCAGGTCTATGCCGTTCCCGGCCAGATCACCGACATCGCGCTCGAACCCGGAGAGAGCCTGACCGGCGCGGGACCGATCGCGGCCGGCGACACCGCCCGCTGGATCATCGGCGATACCGAATCCGGCGCGGGCGTCACGCGGCGCGTCCATATCCTCGTCAAGCCGAGCCGGCCCGACATCACCACCAATCTCGTCGTGACCACCGATCGGCGCACCTACATGCTCGAACTGCGATCCGGCGAGAAACCCTATATGCCGGCCGTCGCGTGGGCCTATCCGCAGCCGCCCGCCAACCAGCGCCAGAGCATCCCGGCAACGCCGGCCATTCCGGCCGCTGCCGCGCGCAACTATCGCTATAGCCTGACCAACACCGGCAATCCGCCATGGAAGCCGGTCGCGGTCTATGACGATGGGCGGCACGTCTATGTCGAGTTTCCCACCGGCATCGTGCAGGGCGAGATGCCGCCGCTGTTCGTCATCGGCCCGGACGGCGAAGCCCAGATCGCCAACAGCCGCATCTACCAACACATCCTGATCGTGGACCGTCTGTTCGGCGCGGCCGAACTGCGCCTTGGCAGCGGCGACCGCCAGCAGACCGTCAGGATCGTTCGCACGGACGGAAGGCCGCAATCATGAGCGAAGCTGAAACCAACACCAATGCTGCGCCGATGCGGCTGCGCGCGGAGCCGCCGCGCGTTACCCGCCTGTCGCGCAAGGTGCTCGCGAGCGCCGCCGCCGTCGCCTTGGTCGGCATCGGCGGGGCGCTGATCTACGCGCTCCAGACGCACGGCACCGGACAAAGCAGCGAAGAACTCTACTCGACCAGCAACCGGCAGGTCGCCGATGGTCTTGCCGGGCTGCCGAAGGACTATACCGGGCCGGTGCTCGGCCCGCCGCTGCCGGGCGATCTCGGCAGACCGATCCTCAACGCGAGAGATTCCGGCCAGCCCGTCACCGCGCCAGCCGTGCCGACGCCGCGTGTGGACGAGGCCGAGCAACGTCGCCGTGCCGAAGAAGAAGCTGCGCGCCTCAGCACCGTGTTTTTCCAGGCGCGCGGCGGGACGGCCACGACGCCTGGCACCAACACCACACCGGGATTACCGGGCCTCGATATGGCGGCTCAGCCGGGACAGGCGACGGCGCAGGACAAGCAGCTCGCCTTCCTCAACGCCGCCGCCGACCGTCGCACGGTTACGCCGGATCGTGTCACGCCGCCGGCATCGCCCTTCGTGCTTCAGGCCGGAGCCGTCATTCCGGCCGCACTCATCACCGGCATCCGTTCCGATCTGCCCGGCCAGATCACCGCCCAGGTGACGGAGCCGATCTATGACAGCCCGACCGGCCGCATCCTGCTCGTGCCCCAGGGCGCGCGGATCATCGGTCAGTATGACAACGCCGTGCAGTTCGGCCAGCGCCGCGTGCTGCTCGTCTGGAACCGGCTCATCATGCCGAACGGCCGCTCGATCGTGCTCGAACGCCAGCCCGGCGCGGACGGCCAGGGCTATGCCGGGTTGGAGGATGGCGTCGATTACCACTGGTGGGATTTGGCGAAGGCCGCCGGCCTCTCGACCCTGTTGTCGGTTGGCTCCGAACTTGCCGTTGACGACCAGGACCGGCTCTTGCGCGCTATCCGCAACGGCGGCCAGGACACCATCAACGACACCGGCCAGCAGATCGTCCGCCGTCAGCTTAACATCGCCCCCACGCTGACCATCCGGCCGGGCTTCCCCGTCCGCGTCATCGTCACCCGCGACCTTGTGCTCGAACCCTACAGGAATTGACCATGACCAAGCTGAAACTCGGCCCCATCGCCGACGACAAGCCCGTGAAGATCACGCTGGAACTGCCCGCCAGCCTGCACCGCGATCTTGCCGCCTATGCCGCCGTGCTGGCCCAAGAGACCGGCCAGCCTCCAGCCGATCCGATGAAGCTGATCGTGCCGATGCTCGAACGCTTCATCGCCACCGATCGCGGCTTCGCCAAGGCCCGGCGCTCGGCAGGTTGATCTATTGCGGCACCCCAGGCGACGGGGTGCCGCCGACACACCAACGCAAATGCGGCACGCTACAGGCCGCCATTCCCCCTCCAAGCTTCGCTTAATTCCGGGCCGCCCAGCGCCCGGAATCCAGCCGCGAACCACGGAGGATTCCATGCCCGCGCAACGACGCCACGCCGCAAGAGGGCGGACCCGCCATGCAGCGCCCAGGGCGCTCCCCGACGACCTTTACGACTACAATGACGATCCAGCGCCGCGTGCCAGCCCGCGCCGTGAAAACTCGCCCGATGCCTTCGACGTGGAGAAACTGCCCGTCATCGATGATTGGCCCGACACGGTGCCGATCACCGAGGCCGAGATTCAGGTGTTCGAGCGTTGGTTCGGCGATGTCTTCGACGAGATGTTCGGCGGTATTCCCGACATTCCGGGCTTGAAAATGTTATCCTCGTATGATAACGAAAAGCCATGAGCGAGGATCGTGATCCGAACCTCGACATGCTTCTGGACCTCGACGGCCAGGTGCTCGTTGTCGATCCCGATGGCGGCCATTGGGTGAAATTCATCGTCACCCGCATTCCGGTCTCGCCGGAAAAGCCGCACGGTCTCGATTACTCGCTCACGCTTCACGGCCCTTCGGGCGAACGGTTGGTCGGTTTCGACAACGCCCATCCGGTCGGCCGGGGCAAACGCGGCGAGCCGATGGATCATCGGCACCGTCTCCAGACCGTGAAGCCTTACGCCTGGGCAGATGCGGCCACGTTGCTGGCCGACTTCTGGCAGGCGGTGGACGCGGTGTTGAAGGAGCGAGGCGTGTTATGACCACATTGAAAGTCGGGATCGCCGACTATGAGGAAATGAAAGCCCGCACGATGCGGATCGCCAGGGGCGAGGAGAAACCCGCGCCCGACGATCCGAAAGTGTGGTTCACTTCCATGGAATCCTTCGTCAAGGTTCTGTCGGCGGGCAATCGTGAACTGCTCTGCGTCATCCATGAACAGGCTCCGGGATCGCTGGAGGAACTGGCCGAGATCACCGGCCGCGCGAAATCCAACCTGTCGCGCACCCTGAAACGCATGGCGAATTACGGCCTTGTGCGGATGGAGAAAGGCGAAGGCCGCAGGCTCGCGCCGAAGGTGCTCTACAGCCGGGTTGAATTGGATTTGCCGCTGACCGAGCGGCCTCGCAAGGCGGCAGGAGGCCAGCTATGAACGTGCATCATTCCAGCCTCCGCAATCCCAATGTCACGCTGCGCGCCGCCCTCTATCTGCGCGTCTCGACAGTGCGACAGGCCGAGCATGACGTGTCGATCCCCGACCAGAAGCGACAGGGCGAAGCCTATTGCGAGACGCGCGGCTATCAGCTCGTCGAAACCTTCGTCGAGCCGGGCAACAGCGCCACCAACGACCGCCGCCCGGAGTTCCAGCGCATGATCGAGGCGGCGACGACCAAGCCGGCCGCCTTCGATGTCGTCGTGGTCCATAGCTTCTCGCGCTTCTTCCGCGATGAGTTCGAGATGGAGTTCTATTACCGCAAACTGGCGAAGAACGGCGTCAAGCTGGTTTCGATCACACAGGAGCTTGGGGACGACCCGATCCACGACATGATGCGGCGGAACATGTCCTTGTTCGACGAATATCAGTCGAAGGAGAACGCCAAGCACGTCCTGCGCGCCTTGAAGGAGAATGCCCGTCAGGGCTTCTGGAACGGCTCGCTGCCGCCGATCGGCTACCGCGTGGTCGCGGCCGAGCAGCGCGGCGCGAAGGTCAAGAAGAAGCTGGAGATCGACCCGCTGCACGCGGACACGATCCGGCTCATCTACCGCCTCGCGCTGGAGGGCGATGGCGCGTCCGGCCAGATGGGCGTCAAGGCCATCGTCAAATATCTCAATGGCAAGGGTATCTTCACTCGCGACGGCGGCCGGTGGGGCATCGGCCAGGTTCACCGCGTCCTGACCCGGCGCACCTATATCGGCGAGCATCGGTTCAATCGCCGCTCCAACAAGGGCGAGGTGAAACCCGAGGAAGAGGTCATCACCGTTCAGGTGCCGGCGCTGGTCGAGCAGGAGACGTTCGACGCGGTGCAGGAGCTATTGCAGGCCCGCAACCCCAAGACCGAACTGCCTGCGCGCGTCGTCATCGGGCCGACGCTGCTGACCGGCATCTGCTATTGCGGCAATTGCGGGGGAGCGATGACGATCCGCACCGGCAAGGGCGGACGCTATCGCTATTATGCCTGTTCGATCCGCGCGCGGCAGGGCGAAACCGGCTGCAAAGGCCGGGCGATCCCGATGGACAAGCTCGACCGCATGATCATCGGCCATATCGAGGACCGCTTGCTCGATCCCGAGCGGCTGGAGGAATTGCTCGCCACCGTGCTCGGCCGTCGTGACGATCAGGCAGAGCGTCGCCGGCAGCATATCGCCGAACTGGAGCGACGGGCGGTCGAATCGGACATGCGCCTCAAGCGCCTCTACGACGCCATCGAAGCGGGTGTCGCCGATCTTGACGACCCGGCCCTAAAGGAGCGCATCGCCGGCCTCAAGGTCATCCGCGATCAGGCGAGGACCGATGCCGACCGGGCGCAAGCCTTGCTCGACAGTCCCGGCCATAGCGCTGTCACCCCGGCAATGATCGAAGGATTCGCTCGCCATGCCCGCGAGCGCATTCGTGGCGGTGAAGTGGGCTATCGGCGGGATCATCTGCGCGCGTTGGCGCAGCGCGTCGAGGTCGGGGACGACGCAATCCGCATCATGGGATCGAAGACGGAACTCTTACGGACGCTCGTTGCCGCAACAGGGGGGAAATCGGCGGCGATTGGCGTGCCCAGAAGCGGACTGAAATGGCGGAAGGGGTGGGATTCGAACCCACGGATGGTTGCCCATCGGCGGTTTTCAAGACCGCTGCAATCGACCGCTCTGCCACCCTTCCCAAGGCCTCGATCAAGGCCGCCGACCGGCATGGAGCCACCGGACGGGCGAGGTTTTCTACCTGTTTCATCTTCCGGCGTCGAGTCTTGCAGTGAGAAGTTCTTATGGTTCATGCCATTGCCGAACGGGATGGAGTGTGCCAGAACACAAACCTTCCGGTTCCTCATGAAGGGAGTCTCTAGGAATGCAGCGATCATGGATCATCGGGTGTTTGTCCGCCCTGATCTTGATGTCCGCCGGGACCATCCCGGCGCGAGCCGCCGGTGATTTCCAGATTTGGCTGAACGATTTCAAGGCAGAAGCGATCCAAAAGGGCATCCGCCCGGAAACCGTGGATACCGCGCTGGCCGGCGTCCAACCGATCGATCGAGTTCTGGAGTTGGACCGTAAACAGCCCGAATTCTCGATGACCTTCGACAGCTATATAGCGCGCGTGGTTTCGCCCCAGCGCATCGCCCGGGGCCGGGCGCTTCTGGCTGAAGAGCGTCCGCTTCTGGATGCGGTGGCCGAGCGGTATGGCGTGCCCGCGCCGGTGATCGTGGCCATGTGGGGAATCGAAAGCGATTTCGGACGGATAACGGGAAATTTCGAGACCGTTCACGCCCTGGCGACCTTGGCTTATGACGGCCGGCGCGGCCGTTATTTCCGGGGCGAATTGATGAATGCGCTGACCATGATCGACCGGAACAATCTATCGGTGGTGGAAATGACCGGGTCCTGGGCCGGAGCCATGGGGCAATGCCAGTTCATGCCGTCCACCTATCTCAGCTACGCCGTGGATTGGGACGGCGACGGCAAGGCGGATATATGGACCAATCGCGCCGATGTCTTTGCTTCCGCCGCGAATTATCTGTCGCGTGCGGGTTGGGACCCGGCGCAAGGCTGGGGACGGCGCGTCCTGCCGCCCGAACATGGCATCGCCGAAATCCTGATCGGCGCCGACCAGAAAAGAGGTCTGGCCGAATGGGCGCGGCTCGGCTTGCGCAATGCCGACGGTACGCCTCTTGCGCCGGGAGAGGGCGATGCATTCCTGATCCGGGCCGAGGCAGGGAAAGGGAATGATCGCGGGACGGGACCGCTTTACCTCGTCGGGAATAATTTCCAGGTTTTCATGCGGTGGAACAAATCCACCTTTTTCGCCTTGGCGGCGGGAACTCTTGCCGATGCGATCGGTACGCACTAGTCTACAACATCTGTACCGAACGCCGCCGGGAAATACCATATGAGGGGAAACCTTTCTCCCACCTGCGTCCTTGCCCTGATCATAGGGCTGCCGCTGCTGTTGGGGGCCTGTTCTGAAATGAAGCTGGCCTCGCATGCGATCAAGGGTGCGACACAGCCATCCCAGGATGGTTCGACCGGCGGCTATAAGATCGGCAACCCTTATCAGATCCAGGGCGTCTGGTACTACCCGGCCGAGGATTATGAGTACGACGAAACCGGCATCGCCTCCTGGTACGGGCCGAATTTCCACGGTAAGAGCACCGCCAATGGCGAATCGTTCGACCAGAACGCCATCACCGGGGCCCACCGGACCTTGCCGATGCCGTGTCTTGTGCGCGTCACCAATCTGGAAAACGGGCGGTCCCTGGTGATCAGGGTGAATGACCGCGGTCCTTTCGCCCATGGCCGGATCATCGATCTGTCCCGCCGGTCGGCGCAGCTTTTGGGCATGGAGGCGACCGGCACTGCCCGGGTGCGGGTCCAGATCATGGCCGAAGAAAGCCGTGCGATCGCGTTGCAGGCCAAGGGCGGAACCATAGCGCCGCAACCCGCCGCTGCACCGCGGGAAAGCGTCGTTGCGGAGACCTTGCCCGTACCCGGCAGCCGGGAAAAAGCCCGCCCGGTAACGGCCTCACCGCCGCCGCCGGAACGAACCCTGGCCGCTCCGGTTCCTGCCACACCCACCGGGCAGGTGGAAATGGCCGTCGTCAAATCTACGCGGGTCTATCTTCAGGCCGGGGCTTTTTCGCAATTCGACAACGCGAACCGGACGGTCGCGGCTCTGTCTCCGGTCGGAAAAGCCTGGATCACCCAGGTGCAAACCGGAAGGGGTACGTTCTTCCGGGTCAGGATGGGACCGATCGAAACGGTCGCCGACGCGGATACGCTTCTGGAAAAAGTAATTTCAAACGGTTATCCGGAAGCAAAAATCGTTGTAGACTGACCCCTTTGTTTATTGTGGACCGATCGTTCGGGGTCCCAATCTTCTCCTCAAGACGAACAATGGATTCGAGGTTGAATTGTTTAGATCGCTAGCATCCATCCGTCTGACCAGCGTCGCTTTTCTGCTCGCGGTTGTGTCTCCCTCTTTTGCCCAGGGAATCGACACCGTGGCGCGTCAGGCTATCGTCGTCGATTACAATACCGGCACCGTCCTGATGGAAAAGAATGCCGATGAATTGATGACGCCATCCTCGATGAGCAAGCTGATGACCGTCTATCAGGTCTTGTCGCGCCTCAAGGAAGGCAGTCTCAAGGGATCGGACATACTGCCTGTTTCCGAATCGGCCTGGCGCAAGCACTACCGCAGCGGCGGCTCGCTGATGTTCCTGCCGGTGAATTCGCAGGCCAGTGTGGATGATCTTTTGCGGGGCATCATCATCCAGTCGGGCAACGATGCCTGCTCGGTCATCGCCGAAGGTTTGTCGGGAAGCGAGGAAGCGTTCGCGGAAGAGGCGACCCGCCGGGCGCGCCAGATCGGTCTGACCCACAGCACCTTCAAGAACGCCAGCGGTTGGCCGGAAGAAGGACATCAGATGACCGCGCGCGATCTTTCGCTGCTGGCGGCGCATCTTATCCGCGATTTCCCAGAATATTATCCGATCTTCGCCGAAAAGGAGTTCGCCTTTCACGGCATCCGCCAGGGCAACCGCAACCCGCTGCTCTGGCAGAATATCGCCGGCGCAGATGGGCTTAAAACCGGCCATAGCGAAGCCGGCGGCTTCGGGCTGACCGGATCGGCGATCCGGGATGGACGGCGCGTCATCGTCGTGTTGAACGGGTTGCCCGACGGTAAATCCAGGGCCGACGAATCGCGGCGTCTGATCGAATGGGCTTTCCGCGACTTCAACAATTATCTGTTGTTCAACCCCGGCGATGTGGTAGCCGAGGCCGAAACATGGCTGGGCAATCCGGCGAAGATCCCGCTGACGGTGGAAACACCAGTCGAGGTGACGTTGAACCGTACCGCGCGACCGAACATGAGGGTCGTGGCCAGCTATGACGGTCCGTTGAAAGCGCCGATCAAGAAGGGCGCCAGGGTCGGCATGCTGACGGTGGAAGCGCCGGGCATGGCCCCTTTGCAACGTCCCCTGATCGCTGGTGCCGATGCGGAAAAGCTGGGCTTCATCCGGCGGATCGGAGCGATGATCAGTCAGATCCTGTGGGGACCGCCCTCCTGATGGCGAAGGGACGCTTCATCACCGTCGAAGGCGGGGAGGGAGCGGGAAAATCGACTCAATTGGCGTTTCTGGCCTCTTTCCTGCGCATGCGCGGGAAAGAGGTTCTGGTAACGCGCGAACCGGGCGGGGCTCCCGGCGCCGAAGAAATCCGCAAGCTTCTGGTCGATGGCGCGGTCGGACGCTGGGACGGCATGAGCGAGATGCTGCTTCATTTCGCAGCACGGCGTGATCATCTCGTGCGCACGGTCTGGCCGGCTCTCGACCGGGGAATCTGGGTCCTGTCCGACCGGTTCGCAGATTCCACCATGGCCTATCAAGGCTATGGCCATGGCCTGGCCCTGGATAAGATCCGGATGGTTTACGATCTGGTGGTCGGAGATTTCAAACCCGATTTGACCCTGATCCTGGATCTCCCGGTTGAGGAAGGGTTGAGGAGAGCGGCGCAGCGGGGCGATTCCGAAAACCGCTATGAACGGATGGGCGTTTCTTTTCACGAAAGGCTGCGCGCCGGTTTTCTTGAAATCGCGCGGGCCGAACCCGAACGCTGCTTCGTCATTCCGGCGACGGGCGATATCGAATCGATCCGAAGCGCCGTAGAGCAGGCCGTCGAAACCCGGTTGCCAACCGTATAAGGGGCGCTATGCGGCCCGAAGACTAAACCGGACAGCAGCCACTTTCTGCGCAATCGCACCCGTCTGCCGTCGGATCATCCGCCATCCGTTCCGATTCCGTGGCGAAATGGACATAGAAATCGGGATATCCATCGATCGGCAGCCAATAAACCTTGAACCCCACATCCCCGATCCGGACCAGTTTCGACAGGGCCGTTTGTTCCCGTAAGGTCCGGGCGGCCAGACATCCCCGATGAATTTCGGGACGATTCCAGGTGGCACAGATCATTCCCGGCTCCCGACCGCCTTGCCGGCAGGATTGATTGACGGCGACGATCCATTTGCTTTTATGCACCAGAGAAGCTGGAGCGGGGTAGCGTCCCCACATCAGATGAAACGCCTCGATCAATTTGGGATCGACATCCGGAGGATTGGCCATGGTGGAATCCCGCTTATTGGGCAGAGCAGAGTGATACGTTGCCTGAAACCGCCCGGCAGAATCCATCATTTTCACACCGCCCAGCTTCCGGGGAATTTATCGGGACCGGATTTCCGTCAGAAACTCCGTCACCTCCTGGCGTAAATTCGCCGAATTCGCGGCCAGATCGGTTGCCGCCGACAATAATTGATCCGAAGCGCCGACAATGGAGAGCGCTGAATCGGTGATGTCGGCGACATTCGACGACACTTCCTGGGCTCCTTGAGCAACCTCTTCGACCGTGCGGGCGATTTCCTTCGTAGCCGCCCCTTGTTCTTCGACCGCCGCAGCGATACCGCCTGAAATTTCCCGAACTTTTTCGATGATCGCACCGACGCCCTTGATGGCTTGCACGGCCTTGTCCGTTTCGTCCTGCACCGTGGTGATCTGGCCCGCGATCTCGCCCGTAGCCCGAGCGGTCTGATTGGCCAGATCCTTGACCTCGCCCGCGACAACGGCGAATCCCTTGCCGGCGTCGCCGGCCCTGGCCGCCTCGATGGTCGCATTCAGCGCCAACAAATTCGTCTGGCTGGCGATATCATTGATCAGGCTGACCACGGCGCCGATGCGTTCCGCCGCCTGAGAAAGTCCCTCGACCATGCCGTTGGCCAACGATGCCTCTTGCGCCGCCGTCGAGGAAATCTCGGCCGCCTGAGTGACCTGATGGCTGATATCGGCGATCGAAGCCGATAACTCCTCGGCTGCGGTGGCAACGGTCTGGACATTGCGCGATGACCGCTCGGATGCCGCTGACACGCTGCTGGCCCGGCTGCCGCTCTTATGCGCACCGTCCGACAAGCTTTGCGCGGTCGCTTGCAACTGGACCGCCGAAGAGGAAACGGTCTTGACGATTCCCATCACGCTGGTTTCAAAACGGTCGGCCAAGACCACCATCATCGCATGCCGTTCGTCGGCAGTGCGGGCGAGGGCCGTTTCACGTTCTTGCCGCAAGGATTCCATGTCGATGGCGTTCTGCTTGAAGATTTCAATCGCGCACGCCATGGCCCCGACCTCGTCCGGACGATCCAGATAGGCAATGGAAACCGACGTGTCGCCGTGCGAGAGCCGTCCCATGATTTCCGTCATGCGGCGTATCGGCGTGACCAGAGAGGCCAACAACAGGAAACCGGAAAGGATGGAAATAACGATCGCAGCTCCGATTCCGGACCGGACCGTATAATCGGTCATGTCCATGGCCGCCTGCTGTATGGCGCTGCGCTTGGTCAATAATTCAGCCTCGATGCGCGCCATTTCATCGATTTTGCCGATCACCATGCTCCAGGACCGTTGGGCGACGACCGAGGATTCCAGCTTGTAGGCTTCTCGGATCCCATCAGACGATTGCATCAGGGCAAGGACCGGGTCCGCGACATCGCGTTTCCAATCATTGGCGTGTTCCCAGATTTCCTTTGCGAGCTGGGCTTGCCGCTGATTGTGCCGAGCCATGGTCTCTATTCTGGACCGGGCGGCCGTGAAATTGTCCCATCCGGTTTTGTAGGAATCGAGATCCGCCCTGTCCGACGAGATCATATAGGCGCGAAGCCCTGATATCTGATCGATCATGCCCATTTTCATGGTCTCGATCTCACGAATGACGTCCTGCGTGAAATCATTCGACGCCGTGGTGGTCCGTATGGCGTCTACGCGACCTGAAATGATGACCCCCATAATGAGGACCACAGACAATATAAACGAAAATATAATTGATAATTTAATCTTGGACCTTAGCCCAAAGAAATAGCTTATCATCTACACCTCCTTCCTATTTTATATAGGAAAAACAAATATAAATTCTAAAATTACATAAATATTATTCATCCATACTTGAGGCGTATTTCTAATATTTATTGGGAACCAGGCCGGAACATAGGCAGCAAAAATTATTGTCGATAAATATTATCGGCTTATAATCTTCGCGGCAGCCATAAGGAATCCCCCGGCTTTGATCGCCCGGAGGGTGAGGGAATCTAGGAAAAAACGCCCCGTTTACAGGAAAAGCCACCTAAAGATGGCAACAGGGAAAAAGGAAATAAGATGTTCTTCCGAGTCTGCTTTACACGGGTGACGGGAATTTTCTGTCTTTTGCCATCCTCATCGATAGCAAAAGACAGAATGTCTCGTTCCGGCTGAAAATGTGTCGCCCAGAACTCAACCCGTTTTGTCCTGGAACCCTTGGACAAAGCGTTCCCCCACTGCCCTCTGCCACACCCTGGATAAGACAAAACAGTCTCATTTGTCAAGGGCGACTAGGCATTTCAGTCCTAAATACAAGACAAAATTGTCCTTGTCTTTGGAACTCGCGTATATCGTGTGTACGATAACGGGTAGAAATCTCTGACTTTTCGATTCTTCAAACAACGGTCCCACGCGTGGATACCGACAGCCAGGGGCATAGGATGACCGGAGCCGAAACACTTGGCGGACGAATCCGGAAAGTCAGGGCTCACCTGTCCCAGGATGCGTTCGCCCGGATGCTCGATGTGGGGCTGAAGACCGTTCAACGCTATGAACGCGATGAAAACCGGGTCGATGCCTCGTTTTTGCAAAAAATATGCGAAAAATTCCCCGACATCAGTCCGCAATGGCTGCTCAAAGGGCAAGGACCGATCACCCTGGATGCCAACACCTTTCCCAATGCCTTGGGCAGCGCGATCGACGAAATGCTGCTTTGTCGCATCGCCGAGGGAATCGTCGAAATTTACCATCATGAAAAAGCGGCTTTGCCGCCGATTCTTTTGGTGCAGATGGCATCCCGGATTTATGGCGATTTGCTTGCCGCCTATGAAACCCGGGAAGAACGGATGATCGGCATGAAGGGAATGCTGCAACGGATTCGGCGCGAACTGATGATGCAGCGCCCCAGACGGGGCTGAAACAGGTCATCAACGGATAAAAGCCCGTCCTCCGGTTGTCAGCCGGTTTCGTCCTTGGCTAGAATAGCCGCCTCATGAGTGATATCGACTCGGCCTTACCCCGCACCACTTTCGATTTGATCGGCCATGACAGGGCCGAAGCCGCCTTCCTGGAAGCCTGGAACGCGGGGCGCATGCCTCACGCCTGGCTGATTACAGGGCTGAAAGGCATCGGCAAGGCGACCCTGGCTTGGCGTATCGCCCGTTTTGTCCTGTCCCAGGACCGGGGCGGCGGATTGTTCGGCGATGTTCCAGCCAGCCTGGCCGTGTCCGAGGACGATCCGGTCCAGCACCGAATCACGGCGGGAGGACATGCCGATCTCAAGGTTCTGGAACGCACCGGAACGGATGAAAAGGGTGCAAGACGGCGCGGAGACATTCCCGTCGAAGAGGTGCGGGGCATCGGCGGTTTTTTGTCGCTGACGCCAGCCGAAGGCGGATGGCGCGTCATCATCATCGATTCCGCCGACGACATGAACCGTTCCTCGGCCAACGCTCTTTTAAAGGTGCTTGAGGAACCGCCCAGAAATTCACTGCTGCTTCTGGTGTCCCATAATCCGGGCCGCTTGTTGCCAACGATCCGGTCGCGTTGCCGCCGTCTCGATTTGCATCCCTTGTCCGATGGCGCCGTCGAATCCTTGTTGCGCCGCGCGGAACCCGATCTGTCGCCGACGGACGCCGCTCTGGCGATCCGCATGGCCGAAGGCAGCATCGGCCGAGCGCTCAATCTGCGGGCCCAGGGGGGACTGGCGCTTTATGAGGAGATGACGGCGCTTCTCTCCACCGTACCGCAGCTTGACATACCGGCTTTGCACGCTTTCGCAGACAAGGTTGCCGCAGACGACGACGCCTTCCATTCCGTCGCCGACATGCTGGGCTGGTGGCTGGGACGCGCCGCCACCGATCATGCGCGAGGATCCCGCGACGACCGGGATGCAGGGCAGGGATGGCGTTTGATCCGGGAGGCTGGCCTTGATCGCTGGTGCGAGCTGTGGGACAAGATCATCCAGTCGTTCGCCCGGGCGGAAGCGGTCAATCTGGACCGCAAACAGACCGTGTTGAACGCGTTTCTTGCCCTTGAACGGATATGCCGGCCTTGAACCTTTCTTTACGGCCTGGGCCGCCAGTCCGGGAGTTCCGTTTCCGATGACCGCTCCCCGCAGCTATTACATCACCACGCCGATCTATTACGTCAATGACAGCCCCCATATCGGCCATGCCTACACCTCGCTCGCCTGCGACGTGCTGGCCCGGTTCAAAAGGCTGGACGGGTTCGACGTCATGTTCCTGACCGGCACCGACGAACATGGCCAGAAGGTGGAAAAATCCGCCGCTGCCGCCGGGGTCGATCCGCAAAGTTTCACCGATGAGGTATCGCAGCGTTTCCGCGAACTGGCCCGGATCATGGGCTATTCCAACGACGATTTCATCCGCACCACCGAGGAGCGCCATATCCGTTCCTGTCAGGCTTTGTGGACAAGGCTCGTCGAACGCGGCGCGATCTATCTCGGCAGCTATGCGGGCTGGTATTCGGTGCGCGACGAGGCGTTCTGGGGCGAAGACGAACTCCAGGCGGGACCGAATGGAACCAAGCTGGCCCCGACCGGAGCACCGGTGGAATGGATCGAAGAGCCCAGCTACTTCTTCCGTCTGTCGCAATGGGGCGAAAAGCTGCTCGCCTTCTATGAGGCCAACCCGGATTTCATCGCCCCGGTTTCGCGCCGCAACGAGGTGATCAGCTTCGTCAAGGGCGGGTTGCAGGATTTGTCCGTGTCGCGCACCAGTTTCAAATGGGGCATTCCCGTGCCCGGCGACGAAAAGCACATCATGTATGTGTGGCTGGATGCGTTGGCCAACTACATCACCGCCGCCGGCTATCCCGAACTGGGCGGCGCTTATGCCCATCGCTGGCCCGCTGACCTGCACATGGTGGGCAAGGATATCGTGCGGTTCCATGCCGTTTATTGGCCAGCTTTCCTGATGGCGGCCGGACTGGAGCCGCCTAAGCGGGTTTTCGCCCATGGCTGGTGGACCAACGAAGGCCAGAAGATTTCAAAGTCGCTCGGCAATGTCATCGATCCTGTGGCGCTGGTTGATCGCTTCGGGCTGGACCCGGTTCGCTATTTCCTGCTGCGCGAAGTGCCGTTCGGCAATGACGGCGATTTTTCCAACCGGGCGATGATCAACCGGATGAATGGCGAGTTGGCCAATGATCTCGGCAATCTGGCGCAGCGTTCCTTGTCGATGATCAACAAGAATTGCGGCGCGCGGCTGCCCGAACCGGGGACCTTTTCGGAAGACGACAAAATCCTTCTGGACAGCGCCAAAGCGCTGACGGAACGGCTGCGTACCGCCCTGGATCAGCAGCTTTTCCACGAGGCTCTGGAATCGGTCTGGGAAGTAGTGCGCGCCGCTAATGTCTATATTGACCGTCAGGCTCCCTGGACCCTGCGCAAGACCGATCTTGCGCGCATGGGCACGGTTCTTTACGTGCTGGCCGACGTGGTGCGCCGGATCGGTATCCTGCTGCAACCCTTCATGCCGGGAAGCATGGCCCGGCTGCTTGACCAGCTTGCGCTCGCCCTGGAGATTCGTGATTTCGCCCATCTGGAAACCCCGCTGGTCGCCGGCGTGGACCTGCCCAAACCCGAAGGCGTGTTCCCACGCTTTGTCGAGACGGAGGAGGGGGCCGCATCGTGAGCCTGGTCGATAGCCATTGCCACCTGGATTTCGACCAGTATGAAGAAGACATCGACGCCGTGATGGCGCGCGCCGGCGAAGCCGGCGTCGCCACCATGGTCACCATCGGTACCCGCTTATCAACCTTTCCCAAGGTGTTAGCGGTGGCCGAACGCTACGACAATGTCTTCTGCACCGTTGGAATCCACCCGCACGAAGCCCAATCCGAAGTGGCGGTCACAGCCGCTACGCTGCTGGACGTGGCCACGCACCCCAAGGTAGTCGGATTCGGCGAAACCGGTCTTGATTATTTCTACGATCATAGCCCGCGCGATGTGCAAAGAGCGCAGTTTCGCACCCATATCGAAGCATCGCGTCAAAGCGGCCTGCCGCTGATCGTGCATACCCGCGACGCCGAGGACGACACCATCGCCATCTTGACCGAGGAAAGCGGGAAGGGGGCCTTCCCCGGCGTGATTCACTGCTTCAGCGGCACCGGAGCGCTGGCCGAAGCGGCCTTGTCTTTGGGATTTTATATTTCGGTGTCCGGAATCGTCACCTTCAACAAAGCCGAGGATCTGCGCCAGGTGGTCGCCAAGGTGCCGCTGGAACGGCTGCTGGTCGAAACCGATTCGCCTTATCTGGCGCCAATGCCGTTCCGCGGCAAACGCAACGAGCCGGCCTTCGTGGCCCGGACTGCCGCCCGACTGGCCGAGATCAAGGGCGTGTCCGTCGCCGAGATCGAACGGCGGACCACCGAAAATTTCTTCACTTTGTTCACCAAGGCGCAACCATCATGAAAATCACGGTGCTGGGCTGCGGGGCGGCGGGCGGCGTTCCGATGATCAGTGTCGGGTGGGGCGCTTGCGACCCGAACAACCCCAAGAATCGCCGCCGTCGTCCTTCGGTCCTGGTTGAAACCAAGGGACTGACGATCCTGGTCGATGCGGGACCCGACCTGCGCGAACAGTTGCTGATGACCGGAACACAGCGTCTGGACGCCGTTCTGTTCACCCATGGCCATGCCGATCATACCCATGGCATCGATGATTTGCGCGAAATCAACCGCGCGATGATGGCGCCGATTCAGGCTTATGGAACCCAGGCGACGCTTGACGATATCGCCAGCCGGTTCGGCTATGTTTTCGGTTCCATGGATTTGGACACCATGCCGGTCTACAAGCCCTGGCTGATCCGCAATGTCATCAAGGACGATGGTTCGGCCTTCGAGGTCGGCGGGATTTCGATCAAGGCTTTCGACCAGGATCACGGCTATGGCCGCAGCACAGGCTTTCGCTTCGGCGATTTTGCCTACAGCACCGATGTCTGGGATATGCCGGAAAATTCCTTCGCCCAGCTCAAGGGGCTGGATGTGTGGATCGTCGGCTGTCTGCTGGACCGGCCGCACACCACGCACGCCCATGTCGGCAAAGTCATCGAGTGGGTCGAGAGATTGCGGCCCAAACGCACGCTGTTGACCCATATGAGCCCGCGCATGGATTATGCGAGCCTGTGCGCCAGTTTGCCCAAGGGCATCGAGCCGGCCTATGACGGCCAGACGCTTCTGTGCGCCGATCCGTAAGTCAACATAATATATATTATGCGACAATTGGATGGCTGAGAAAACGGCCCACCCCCAGCGAGATAAACGAAAAAATAATTTTATATCAGGGCAATACACGGCATCGTGATAGCGGTTGATCAAACAAGGGAGACGATCATGAAAACGATCGAAGCCGGTGATCTGACAATCGCCTACCATGATGCCGGACCTTCCCATGGCCTGCCGGTCATTCTGCTGCACGGCTTTCCCTATGACATACACGGGTATGACGCGGTCGTTCCGAAGCTGACGGATCGGGGATTGCGCTGCATCGTTCCCTTTCTACGGGGCTATGGCCCTACCCGCTTCCGGTCTCCGGATGGATTCCGTTCCGGACAGCAAGCCGCCTTGGGTGCTGATCTGCTGGCGCTGATGGACGGCTTGAACATCGAAAGAGCCCTGTTGGGCGGCTATGATTGGGGCGGCCGCGCCGCCTGCATCGTCGCGGCTCTTTGGCCTGAACGGGTCGCTGGTCTGGTCAGCGGCGGCGCCGGCTACAACATCCAAAATATCGCCCTGGCCGGCATTCCCGCCTCACCTGAAAGCGAACTCCGCTATTGGTATCAATATTATTTCCATTCCGAGCGCGGCCGCGTCGGGCTCGAATCGAATCGCGCCGCTTTTTGCCGCCTTCTCTGGCGGCTATGGTCTCCGACCTGGGCGTTCGATAAGGAAATCTTCGAGAGAACCGCCCCATCCTTCGACAATCCCGACTTCGTCGCGGTCGTAATCCATTCCTACCGCCACCGATTCGGCCTTGTCCCCGGCGATCCGGCCCTGGATGGGCTTGAAGCCAAGCTTGGCGCCCAGCCCGACATCCAGGTCCCTACCGTAGTGCTACGTGGCGCTGATGACGGGGTAGAGCCATTCCCGCCCCGGGACGACAGAGACGCCAAGCATTTCAAAGGGCGTTATCGGCGGCTGGTGCTGCCCGGCATCGGCCACAATGTACCCCAGGAAGCGCCGGACGCCTTTGCCGAGGCGATTCTTTCGCTGCTATAACCCGAATTTCCACCGACCCTCAGGAGAACCTTCATGACTGCCCAGATCGATCGTCTTCTCGCCATCATGGCGCGCTTGCGCGATCCGTCGGGCGGATGTCCTTGGGATATCGAACAAAGCTTCGCCAGCATTGCGCCTTACACCATCGAGGAAGCCTATGAGGTCGCGGAAGCGATCGAAACCGGGGATATCAGCGCGTTACGAGACGAGCTTGGCGACCTCCTTCTTCAGGTGGTTTTCCATAGCCGGATCGCCGAAGAGCAGAATCTCTTTGCTTTCAATGATGTCGTAAAATCTGTATCAGATAAGATGATACGGCGTCATCCTCATGTTTTTGGTGAAATATCGGTAGCCAATTCAAGCGAACAGCTTACCGCCTGGGAGAACATCAAGGCAGCCGAGCGCGCGGCGGCGGAGGAAAACAAGACAGCCAGTGCGCTTGACGGGGTGGCCCTGTCCCTGCCCGCCGCTTCACGCGCGGCCAAGCTTCAGGCGCGGGCCGCGCGGGTTGGCTTCGATTGGCCGGACACCGCGCCTGTTTTGGCGAAGATCACCGAAGAACTCACTGAACTTAAAACGGAAATAGATGCCGGGTCCGATCAGGACCGGATTGAGGACGAGATGGGCGATTTACTCTTCGCCTGCATCAATCTGGCGCGTAAACTTAAAATCGATCCGGAAAGTGCGCTCAGACGATGCAACCGAAAATTTGAACGCCGTTTCCACTACATCGAACGGAAACTGGCGGCGTCCGGTTTGACGCCGAAGGAAGCCGGGTTGGACGCGATGGACGCCTTGTGGACCGAGGCGAAAACGGCGAAACTCGATCAAGGGGGTGACGGCCCATGCGGGTGAGCTGGCCTAAATTCAGGTTCTTTGCGGTGTTCGGCCTGCTGGCCGGTCTGCTTGCCGCCTGCTATCTGCCCAACCATTTCGTCGCCGAGATCCGGCTGGGGCAAACCGGGGATTTCGCCCTTTATTACAAGGGCGATCTGACCTGGGCCCCGCTTTACCGCGACATCAAACAAGGCAAGCTCCAACCCGATGAGATCGAGGGGCGGATCGCCAATATCCAGGCCGATCTCGCCCGCGATCCAGATTTCAAATATATCCGATCCCGGGGCGACGGGGTCTTCGCGGTCGAGTATCAGCGCGAAGGCCATATGGAGGCGAGCGAGCAAGTCACTTTCGTACGGCGCAACGCGATCATCCTGATGATCCGTTCCCACCCCGACGGCCGCATCACCGTCAACGCCAATACCGTCAAGCCCAGCGACGCCCAGGTGGCGACCTCGGTCGGGTTGGACGTGCAGGGTGAATTCCGTGTCACCACCAAAGCCTTGGTATTGCGCCACAACGCGACAATGGTGCAAACCATCAACGGCTATCCGGTTTATATCTGGAAAATTCAGAACGCTTTTTCACCACCGCCTTTCTTCGAGATGCGCCGTGAAGGCGCCTTCCCTTCCCAAGGACAATCGCAACCATGACCGACCTTTCTTCCATGACCGTTTTCATCACCGGAGCCACTTCCGGCTTCGGGGCCGCCGCCGCGCGCCGTTTCGCCGCCGATGGCGCAAAGCTGGTTCTTTGCGGTCGCCGCACTGATCGATTGGAGGCCTTGAAGGCCGAACTGACGGATGTGCCGGTGCATGTCGTCACCCTGGACGTGACCCAGCGCGCGGATGTCTTCCAGGCCTTCGCCGGGCTGCCGGGGGCCTTTTCGGCGATCGACGTCCTGGTCAACAATGCCGGGCTGGCGCAGGGTCTTGAGCCGTCCCAGGCCGCCAATCTCGACGATTGGGATACGATGGTCGACACCAATATCAAGGGATTGCTCTATTGCACCCGCGCTGCCTTGCCCGGCATGGTCGAACGCCGGCGCGGCCATGTCATCAATATCGGTTCGATCGCGGGATCCTACCCCTATGCTGGCGGAAACGCCTATGGTGGAACAAAGGCTTTTGTGGATCAGTTCACCTTGAATCTTAGGGCGGACCTCTTGGGAACCAATGTCCGCGCGACCGTGATCAAGCCCGGCATGTGCGAAACCGAATTTTCGCTGGTGCGCTTCAAAGGCGACAAGGAACAAGCGGCCAAGGTTTATGAGGGCATGCAGCCCCTGACCGCCGAAGACGTTGCCGAATGCATCCACTGGGTCGCCGCCCAACCCGCCCATGTCAATGTCAACATCCTGGAAGTCATGCCGACGCAGCAGGCTGCAGCCAGCCTGAGCGTGCACAGAGACATCAAGGGCTGAACCTTTAGAAAGCCAGGTCCAGCCCGCGCTGGCGGGCTAGATCGGTCAATTGCGCTTTAAGGGCGGGTTCAAGACGGACCCGCCCTTTGCTTTTGGCGCAACGGGCGGCGCTGCCGTCGCCGGGCATGGCGATGGGCGGCGCGCCGGGTACGGTTCTGGAACGGCGGACCCGCTCGGCATAGGCCGCGACATCCGCTTTGAACCCATCAATGGCACGGAAGGCGGCAATATCGATGGCCAGGCAGATCAGGGAATAGGTCAAAGGCCGGTCCAGCGCGTCATAAAGACCGGGCACGTCAGGGCCGTGGGGACCTTCTGAAAGCAGACCGCACAAAAGATCGATCATGACCGACAATCCGAATCCCTTATGCCCGCCGATGGGTTGAAGCAGACCGATCAAGGCTTGACCCGGGTCTGTGGTGGGCTGACCATCGGGACCGAGCGCCCAGCCGGGCGGAATCGGGACACACCTGCGCTTTGCCATGCGAATGCGGCCGAAGGCAGCCTCGCTCATCGCCATATCGAGGACGACCGGGTCCGTGCCTTCGCCGGGCAAACCGATAGCCAGCGGATTGGTTCCGGTCAGGCGTTCGGTTCCGCCCGGAGCCGCAATCAAGGCCGTGGCGTTGCCCATGACGATGCCGACGCAATCCTTGCCCGTCGCCCGGCGCGCATAGCTGGCCGCCGCACCGAAATGACCGGCATTGCGCAGCGCCACCAACCCGATTCCGTGCGCGCGCGCCTTGGCGATCGCCATCTCCATCGCATCCAAGGCGGCCAGATGCCCCATCATCGCATGGCCGTCCTGAACGGCGATGGCCCCAAAATCAATGACGGTTTCAGGATGGTCGAGACAGGACAAGGTCCCGTCATAGAGCCGTTTCAAATAGATCGGCGCATGCATGCAGCCATGCGACGGCACGCCGCGCAGATCGGAATCAATCAGGATATCGGCCAGAATCGCAGCTCTTTCAGCGGAAAGGCCGGCGTCGGTGAACAAAGCGGCAAGCGACGAGGAAAGCTGGGCTGCGTCGATATCGTCCTGGGATAGGGGCATGATGCGGGGATCGTCCATCGGTCTGATTTCTTGCGGGATATGGAGTTCCCCTCGAGAGTGCGCTCTTTCCCGATCGCGGGCAAAGGTCCATCATTCAAGCAGCGGCTCCTGCCCGTTCCGTTCCGGCCCGATTTCGGAGACTCCCATGCATTCCATCGTTTTTCTCGACCGAGCCACCATCGCGCCCCAGATCGTTTTGCGCCGGCCGGATTTTCCGCATCAATGGCGCGATTATGACCGGACGCGGCCCGAAGAGGTGGTCGAACGGCTGAAGGGAGCGACGATCTGCATCAACAACAAGGTCGTGCTGAACCGCGCCATTCTGGAACAATTGCCGGATCTGAAGCTGATCGCCATGGCCGCGACGGGATCGGATGCCGTGGATAAGGCCTGCTGCCGCGAACGGGGCATCGCCGTCGCCAATATCCGTGGCTACGCCCTGCATACGCTGCCCGAACACACCTTCGCCCTGATGCTGGCCTTGCGGCGCTCCATCATCGCCTATCGTGACGATGTCAAACGGGGCGAATGGCAGAAATCCGGCCAGTTCTGTTTCTTCAACCACCCGATCCGGGACATGCATGGATCGCGCCTGGGCATCATCGGCGAAGGCGTTCTGGGACAGGCCGTGGCCAATCTGGCGCGCGCCTTCGGCATGACGGTGATGTTCGCCGCCCACAAGGGCGTTCAGGGGTTGGGGCCGCTCTATACGCCGTTCGAAGAGGTGTTGGAGACCAGCGACATCATCACCTTGCATTGCCCTTTGACGCCTTCGACGAAAGGGCTTTTGGGCATGGCCGAGTTCCGGCAGATGAAGCGGCGGCCATTGATCATCAACACCGCGCGGGGCGGCTTGATCGTCGATGCGGATCTGGCCCAAGCCTTGAAAGAAGGATTGATCGGCGGGGCGGCGATCGATGTCACCACCCCGGAACCGCCGCCGGCGGATTCGATCCTGATGACGCTGACCGAACGGCCCGATTTCATTCTGACTCCACACATCGCCTGGGCCAGTGACGAGGCACAGCAAACCTTGGCCGATCAATTGATCGACAATATCGAGAATTTCGCCAAGGGAGAGCCGACCAATCTGGTCCTGGGCGATTTCTGATCTGATCAGGAAAGTTCGTGTCCTATTTTAAAGAACGGATATAACGAACAGATATCAATCAGGAAATATCGTCTATATCCTGCTTCGTACGGCGGGCGAACCGCGCCTCATTGGCCGGATCGAGGCGCACCGTCAGGTGGGCGTTTTCCTCGTCGTCGGAACGCGCCAACACCTCGCCATGGCGGTAAAGCCAGGCGATCCCTGCTCCATCGGACAAAGGCAATTCCAGGTCCAACACCCGGCCGCCAGCGGCGAGCAGGCGATCGAATAATTCCAGCAGCGCGGGCGCGCCCTCCCCGGTCACCGCCGATAGCGGCGCCAGATGCGCTCCGTGGCGCGTGGCTTGGTTCTCGATTTCGGTTCGCCGCTCCTCGTCCAGAAGATCGATCTTGTTCAGGACCTCGATCAATCCCTTGTCCACCGCTTCGTCCAGCCCCAGATCGCGCAGTACCGCTTCGACATCGTCGCGTTGGGCGGCGCTGTCGGGGTGGGCGATGTCGCGGACATGCACGATGATATCGGCCTCCATCACCTCTTCCAGAGTGGCGCGGAACGCCGCAACCAGTTCATGCGGAAGGTCGGAGACGAAACCCACGGTGTCGGACAAGATCGCCATCCGCCCCGACGGCAGAGACAGCGCGCGCATGGTCGGATCAAGCGTCGCGAAAAGCTGATCTTTGACCAGCACTTCGGCTCGGGTCAGACGGTTGAACAAGGTCGATTTGCCGGCATTGGTATATCCCACCAGAGCAATGATGGGATAAGGCACGCGACCGCGCGCCTGCCGATGAAGCTGGCGGGTGCGTTTGACCTCGTCCAATTCCTTTTTAAGCCGAACGATACGCTCGCCGATCTGACGGCGGTCGGATTCGATCTGGGTTTCGCCGGGACCGCCCAAAAACCCGAAACCGCCGCGTTGCCGCTCCAGATGGGTCCAAGAACGGACCAGCCGCGACCGCTGATAAGACAGCGCCGCCAGTTCGACCTGCATCCGCCCTTCCCGCGTGCGGGCGCGTTCGCCGAAAATCTCCAGAATCAGGCCGGTCCGATCGATGACCTTAGTTTTCCAGGCCCGCTCCAGATTCCGTTGCTGCACCGGCGACAGATGGGTATCGACGATTGCCAGACCGGCATCCGTTTCGGCGATGATCGCGCCCAGCCGGTCCACCGTTCCTTTGCCGAACAAGGTCGCGGGACGAGGAGACGCCAAGGGGACAATCTCGGCTGCAACGACGTCGAGCGCGATGGCTTCGGCCAGCCCGCACGCTTCGTCAAGACGAGCGTGAGGCTGACGAGGCAAATCCGTATTGCGCGGCGCCGGATGGATGACGACCGTGCGCGCAGACACCCGGTCGGTATCAGCGCCGCCCACGCCGTTCACGATTGTCCGTCACCCGCCTCATCGCTGGGGGATGGGTCAAACAGGCTGATCGGGGCGCCCGGCATGACCGTCGAAATAGCGTGCTTGTAGACAAGCTGAGTATGACCGTCACGGCGCAACAGAACCGAGAAGTTATCGAACCAAGTCACGATTCCCTGAAGTTTGACGCCATTGACCAAAAAGATCGTTACCGGCGTTTTATTCTTGCGGATGTAGTTCAGGAATACATCTTGGACGTTCTGAGATTTTTCGGATGACATGGGTGAAGCCCGTTGTTATTGCCGGCCGACCGCAATAGATCGGACGGGGATGACCAAGCCTATTTGCTTAACATCAAAATCATGTCATGGGAATCACTAGTTCACGTATTTCCTGTACAAAATCATCACAGGAAGAAAAACGGAACTTAGGCGGAAACCGGTCGAATTCCCCGTTCCTGGGTGGTTCCTTGCGCAGCAGCACCGGCACGCACCCCGCCGCGATCGCGCCCTGCATGTCCACCTCGGCGTCGCCTGCCAGCCAAACAGCCGGCCCAGGGGCGCACTTCATCGGCGTCAAGGCCAGGGCGACCGCCGCCGGGTCCGGCTTGTCCGCCGAAGCGTCGGTCGCGCCCACGGCCTTATCGAAACGCCCGCCCCATCCCAGATGGTCTATTTCCTGGCGCAGGAAAGCGCCATTCTTGTTGCTGACCACGCCCAATCTCAGCCCCATCCCGATCAGGGCGTCAAGCATGGCTTCGACCCCCGGCAAGGGGCACAGATAATCCAGATGAATGGCCGCGAATTCGGCATAGAAGATATCGCGCGCCTCGGTCCAGCGTTCGCCGAACAAAACCGGAAAGGAATCCCTAAGCGACAGCGCCACCCGGTCCTTGGTTTCCTCCAGACCCCATGGTTCGTGTCCCATGGCGCGCAAGGTCGCGTTGGTTGCGGCCTGGATGCAGCCCCAGCTATCGACCAGAGTGTTGTCCCAATCGAACAGGATGACACGAGGCGAGGTCACCGACTCGGATGTCGTCGTCAGGCTAGGCGGCATCTCAGAAATACTCCAAACGCACGGAAAACATTTTCTCTACTTTTTTCACCGCCGACCGAATCGCGAACAGGATGACCCGGTCTCCGGCCTGGATCACGCTATTGCCTTGCGGCATGACGACCCGGCCTTCGTGCAACACCGCCCCGATCCGGACTCCGGCGGGCAGTTTGATGTCCTTGAGCGGTTTGCCGACAAGACCGGAGGTTTCCAGCGCATCGGCCTCGATCAATTCGCCGAATCCGTCCAGGATCGAATGGATGGCGTGGATGCGCCCGCGCCGGACATGCTGAAGAATGCGTGACACGGTAATCGCGCGCGGCGACACCAGGACATCGATGCCCAGCGTCGCGGTCAGCGAGCCGTAATCGGTCTTGTTGACCAGCGCCATGACCCGCTTGCAGCCGCGATGCTTGGCCAGAAGCGCCGCTAAGATGTTGGTCTCGTCATCGTTCGTGACCGCGATCGCCGTTTCGGCGCTGTCCACGCCCGCTTCTTCCAGCAAGGCGGCGTCCAATGCGTCGCCGTTCAGCACCACCGTGTCCGACAAGGCGTCAGCAGCCATTTCGGCCCGTTTGCGATCGATCTCGATCAGATGCGAGAAGATTCCGGACGGACTCGCTTCCAATTCCTGAGCCAGGAACAGCCCGATATTGCCGCCCCCCAGGATCGTCACCCGCCGCGCCTTTGGTTCGTCATAACCGAAAGCCGCCATGGCGCGGGCGACGTGGCTGGAATCGGCAACGAACATGACCTCGTCACCGGGACGCATCTGATCCTGGGGACCGGGCATCACCGGCACGCCATCGCGTAAGATCGCCAGGATGACAATGGAAAGGTCCGGAAACAGAACCGTAAGCTGGCGCAACGGCGTGTTGATCAGCGGACAGTCCGGCAGACAGCGCACCCCGAGCAGGCGTACCTTGTCCCCCGCCAGCGGGATCATGTCGGTCGTGCCAGGAACTTCCATCCGTCGGCGGATGGCGCGGGCGACCTCGATCTCGGGTGAAATGATGACGTCGATGGGCAGCCGTTCGGGCGCGAACAACCGCGACCAGGCAGGCTGAAGATAGGCTTGGCTGCGAATCCGGGCGATCTTGGTCGGCAGGTCGAACAAGGAATGCGCCACCTGGCAGGCGACCATGTTGACCTCGTCGACGGCGGTCACCGCGACGATCAAATCCGCATCCCCTGCCCCTGCCTGTTCCAGAACAGAAGGGTAAGAGGCATGCCCCAGCACGGAACGCACGTCCAAACTGTCGTTCAGTTTACGGATCAGTTCGGGGCGCTGATCGATGACGGTGATGTCGTTATCCTCGCCCGCCAGATGATGGGCGATGTTGAATCCGACTTGTCCGGCTCCGCAGACGATGACCTTCATGCGCAATAATCCGTTCGCTTAGAAGCGTTGCTTGTCGTCGGAACCGACATTCAAGGATTTCAGCTTGCGGTGCAGGGCCGAACGCTCCATGCCGACGAACTGGGCCGTCCGCGAGATGTTGCCGCCGAATCGGGTCACTTGGGCCTGAAGATATTCGCGCTCGAACAACTCGCGCGCCTCTCTCAAAGGCAGTGTCATGATCTCGTTCGACTTTTCCCATCGAAGCACGTTCGGCGTGATTGCCCCGATTCCTGGGGGCAGCATGTCGGCGCGGATAGTCTGACGAGGATCGCCAGGCGCCATGATCAGCAGCCAATCGATGACATTGCGCAATTGGCGCACATTGCCGGGCCAGTCATAGGCCTGAAGCGCCACCATGGCGTCCTCGCCGATGGGCCGCGTCGGCAGGCCGGCGGCATGGGCCGCCCGGTTCATGAAGTAGGTCGCCATCGGCGGGATATCCTCGCGCCGTTCATGCAAAGGCGGCAGGCGCAGCGGCACGACATTCAGCCGATAGAACAAATCCTCGCGGAAGCGTCCGGCGGCGATTTCACCCTGAAGATCGCGGTTCGTGGTTGCCATGACCCGCACATCGACCTCGACCTTGATCGTACCGCCGACGCGTTCGAAAGTCTGTTCCTGCAAGACGCGCACGATCTTGCCCTGGGTTTCGAGCGGCATGTCCGCCACCTCGTCCAGAACCAGCGTGCCGCCATGAGCCTGCTCG
The DNA here is from genome assembly GCA_034926235.1 of Rhodospirillaceae bacterium. GTDB lineage: Bacteria > Pseudomonadota > Alphaproteobacteria > Rhodospirillales > Magnetospirillaceae > JAYFRE01. Next base: position 30,857 of record JAYFRE010000124.1, on the reverse strand, counting down.
AAGGTCCCGATCTTGCGCTCTCCGTCAGGGCCAGATTCGACGCCGAACAGTTCCGCTTCCATGCGTTCCGGATGCATGGCCGCACAGCTTAGGATCACGAACGGCCCGTTTGCGCGTTTGGACAGGCGGTGCAGGAGACGGACCGCAACTTCCTTGCCGACGCCGGCAGGGCCGGTCACCAAGACGCGGGACCCCGTGGGACCGACTCGTTCAATGGCCTGACGAAGCTGGCTGATGGCGCTGGAATTACCCAGAAGTTCATCTTCGCCGCCCGCTCGCTCCTTCAGTTCGGCGATTTCTCGGCGCAGCCGCGCGGATTCGATCGCGCGTTCGACCACCAGCAGCATCCGGTCGGCCTGGAACGGCTTTTCGATGAATTCATAGGCACCCTGCTTGATTGCCGAAACGGCAGTCTCGATGGTGCCATGCCCGCTCATCATCACCACCGGAACATGCGGATGATGGCGGCGAATCTCGTCCAAGACCTCAAGCCCGTCGATCCGGCTTCCCTGAAGCCAGATATCCAGCAAGACCAGATGAGGCCGCCGGGCGCGGATAGCCTCTAGCGCGGAATCCCCGTCGGCGGCTTCGCGCGTGGCATAGCCTTCATCCGCGAGCAGCCCGCCAACCAGAAGGCGGATGTCGCTTTCGTCATCGACGATGAGAATGTCATAAGCCATGGGTCGCACCTGCGGCTGTTCTAAGACGTGACCGTTCGCGGGCCATCATCGGCGCCATGGAAAACGAGGATGGCGCGTGCTCCGGCTTCATCTCGGTCCTCCAGGATCAGATCCCCGCCATGGTCTTCCATGATTTTCTTGACGATGGCAAGGCCCAATCCGGTGCCCTTGGCCCGGGTCGTCACATAGGGTTCGGTCAGACGGTCGCGCTGTTCCTGAGGAAATCCGCGGCCATTGTCCTCGACCTTGACCATGACGCGCTCCTGGTCTTCTCGTCCGATATGGATCGACACAAAGCCTTGCGGTAAATTTTCACCCTCGCGCCCTTCGATCGATTCGGCCGCGTTTTTCAAAAGATTGGTCAGGGCCCGGCCGATCTGGCGCACATCACAAGGAACCATGATCACGGGCTCGGTTTTTTCGACCTTGAAGGTAATGTCGCGGAAGCCGTTATGGGCCAGAAACACCGCCTGATCGACCACCTCGACCAGATTGCCCTCTTTCATCACCGGGGCCGGCATGCGGGCAAAGGCCGAGAATTCATCGACCATGCGCCCGATATCCCCGACCTGACGCACGATGGTGTCGGTGCAGGACAGGAAGGTTTCAGGGTCCGAGGAAATCTCTTTCAGATATTTGCGTTTCAGCCGTTCGGCGGAAAGCTGGATCGGCGTCAACGGATTTTTGATTTCATGCGCGATGCGCCGCGCGACATCGGCCCAGGCGGCGGTTCGTTGCGCGGTCAGAAGTTCGGTGATGTCGTCAAAGGTGGCGACGAAGCCGGTCACGTTCTGATCCTCGTCGCATTCCGCGACGATCCGCAGCAAAAGAACGCGATTGCGCCCGTCCCGCTTGATGTGAAGCTCTTCTTGGACCGATCGTTCGGGACGCCGCTGCACCTGATCGAACAGATCGGCCATCTCAGGCGCGACCTCGGCCAGGGAACGGCCAATCATCGCCTCCGGCGCCAAACCAAGCAACTCGGCTGCCGAACGGTTGGGCAGCTCCACGACACCCAACCGGTCCAATCCGATGACCCCGGCGGTGACGCCGGCCAGGACGGCTTCCGAGAACCGGCGGCGTTCATCAAGCTGCCGGTTGGTTTCCACCAATTCCTGGCGCTGGGTGCCAAGCTGGATGGTCATCCGATTGAAGGCGCGGCTCAAGGAAGCCAGTTCGTCGCTGGCCCCGTCCTCATCGACATGGGCGGACAAATCGCCGGAACGGACGCGTTCCGCCGCATCGATCAAGCGGATGATGGGGGTGGCGAGTTGTGTGGCGAGTGACAACCCGACCCAAATCGCGGCCAGTAGAAGAAGAAGGGCGACGACGCCGAAAATGGCGGAAAAAGTAATCTGCAACCCGGATCGGGTGCCTTCCAGCCTTTTATATTCCTCGACCGCCCGATTGGTCTTGTCGATATGCTGAACGACCTTGGGATCGACGAAACGGCCAACATAGAGATAGTAATCGTCCAGTCCCTGTTTGAGCTGAACCAGGGCGCGCACGCGTTCATCGCCGGGATTGGTCAGGATGGCAACTTCGCCCGAATCGGCCCGGTCATAGGCCCAGCGCGGAATATTGCCGATAGACAATTCCATCGAAAAGGACAGCCCGGTGCTGGCCAGGACCTGCCCGTTCGGACCGAAGACGATCGCCTCGCTCAAACCGCGGATGGCGGCCTGAGTCGCCACCATCTGCGCCAGACGGGCCGGATTGCGGTAAAGGCCGGAACTTTCGCGGCTAAGATCATTCGCCATGGCCATGGCGTCGCCGCCGATGACCTGCGTGTGTTCATCGAGATAGGCGTTGGCCACCGCCAGCGATTCGTCCACGGCGGTAATCACGCGTTCGTTGAACCATTGCTCGACGCCGAACTTGATCAGCATCACCGAAAAAACCGCGACCAGAATGGCGGGCGTAACGGCGACGAGCGAGAACATCACCACCAGGCGGACGTGCAGCTTGGAGCCGGCAACGCCCTTACGCCGCTCGATCAGCACCCGCATCAGCCGCCATCCGACCAAGCCGATCAGCAGCAGCAGGAAAATGCAGTCGAGCAGAAGAAGGATGAAAACGGTGCGCGGATTGGGAACGCCGATCGGCGGCGCGCCCATCAGCGCAGCATAGGTCGCACTGCCCGAGGCCATGACCGCCAGCGCCAGGAGAATGGTCAGACGCCCCCCGGTCAGGCCTTTCCGCTTGGCCCAAAGGCGCAGCCTGACAAGAGTGTGAGGCCTGTCGCCCATTCCGGCATTGCTCTCGCTCAAGATTATTTCAGTCCTCGCACCACCTGAATATCCAGTTCCTTGATCTTCTTACGCAGCGTGTTGCGATTCAGCCCCAGCACATGGGCGGCCTTGATCTGATTGCCCCTTGTCGCCTCCAGCGACAGGGTGATCAGAGGGCGTTCGACCTCGCGCAGCACGCGGTCATAAACTCCGGCGGCAGGCAATCCGTCAGCATGGGCAGCGAAATAGTCGCGCAAATGGCGTTCGACCGTGGCCGACAAGCCACCATTTTCGCCCGAACTGGCGCTTTCCATTGCCGCCGTTGCCCCGGCCAGTTCGGTTTCGACCACATCGACGCCGATGACTTCCTGGGAATAGAGCGCCGCCAGCCTTTTGACCAGATTTTCCAGCTCGCGGACATTGCCCGGCCAGCGATAGCGCTTCATCCGCTCGACCGCAGCCGCGTCCATGACCTTGGTGGGCAACCCCTCGGCCGCCGCCTGGGCCAGGAAATGGCGGACCAGTTCGGGAATGTCTTCCGTCCGCTCACGCAGGGGAGGCAGGCGGATGGGGACCACATTAAGGCGATAAAACAGATCTTCGCGGAACAAGCCCTGACGGATCAGTTGGGTCAGATCGCGGTGGGTGGCGGCGACGATGCGGACATTGGCGCGGATCGGCGTGCGCCCGCCGACCGTGGTGTATTCGCCTTCCTGAAGCACGCGCAGAAGCCGGGTCTGCGCTTCGGGCGGCATGTCGCCGATCTCGTCCAGGAACAAGGTGCCGCCCTCGGCCTGCTCGAACCGGCCAAGCGTGCGTTGGGTCGCCCCGGTAAACGCGCCCTTTTCATGGCCGAACAACTCGCTTTCGATCAATTCGCGCGGGATCGCCGCCATGTTGATGGCCACGAACGGACCATTGCGCCGCTTGCCGTAATCATGCAGCGCCCGCGCCACCAGTTCCTTGCCGGTGCCCGATTCGCCCGCGATCATCACGGTCAGGTCGGTTCCCATCAGCCGCGCCAGGGTACGGTAGATTTCCTGCATGGCCGAAGAGCGGCCAATCAGCGGCAGGTTCTCGTCCTCGTCCTCGGCGGTTTCCGCGACCGGGCTGCGGGGAGCGGACAAGGCCCGCTGCACGACGCTGACCAGTTCGCGCAAATCGAACGGCTTGGGCAGATATTCAAACGCGCCGCGCTGCGTCGCCTTGACCGCCGTCAGCAGCGTGTTTTGGGCGCTCATGACGACGATGCGCAGATCGGGCCGGATTTTCTTGATCCGAGGCAACAGATCCAGGCCGCTTTCATCGGGCATGACGACGTCGGTGATGACCAGATCGCCCTCCCCGTCCGACACCCAATGCCACAAGGTCGAAGCGTTGCCGGTGGTGCGCACTTCATAACCGGCGCGGCCCAGGGCCTGGCTCAGGACGGTACGGATGCTGCGGTCGTCGTCGGCGACAAGGATGGTCGATGTCATGATTTGGGTCCGCTTTCGTTCTGAACGATCGGGAGCATTACCCGGAAAACGGTTCTGCGCGGCTGGCTGTCGAATTCGACGATCCCGCCATGATCGCCGATGATCTTGGCCACCAGGGCCAACCCCAGCCCGCTGCCCGAGGATTTGGTGGTGACGAAGGGATCGAACAAATGCGGCCTCAGATCCTCAGGAATGCCCTCGCCATTATCCTGGACCGTGACGACCAGCGGCAGATGCATCCGGCTGTCATTGCCCGGCACGGCAAGCCGCACGCCATGCTGGAAGGCGGTGCTCAACACGATTTCGCCCCCCTCGTCGGGAACCGCCTCGGCGGCGTTCTTGACCAGATTGAGAAAGACCTGGATCAACTGGTCGCGGTTGCCCAGCACATTGGGCAGAGACGGATCGTAATGTTCCAGGAAACGGATATTGCGAGCGAACCCGGCCTCCGCCACGCGCCGGACATGTTCCAGCACCCGGTGGATATTGACCGGGCCGAATTCCAGCGGGTGTTTATCCGAAAACACCTCCATCCGGTCCACCAGGGCGACGATACGGTCGGCCTCGTCGCAGATGAGCTGGGTTAAGGTGCGGTCCTCGACCGGGCAGCTTTGTTCCAGAAGCTGGGCCGCTCCCCGGATGCCGGACAGGGGGTTCTTCACCTCATGAGCCAGGATGGCGGCCATGGCGCTGACCGAGCGGGCGGAGCTGCGGTGGGTGAGCTGGGCCCCGATCTTGAGCGCGATGGATTGCTCCTGCATCGACAAGGTGACCCAGCCTTCCGTCTCGACCAAAGGCGTCACCTGGATGTTCATGACCCGGTTCCCGGTGCGCGGGCTGTCGAAATTGACCGCATATTCCGACACGATGGAATGGCCTGAACTAGCCTGGTTCATCAACGCGAACAGCGGGCTGTCGCCGGGCAGAAGCTCTTTAAGCGAGGTTCCGCACAGATTGTGAGCGCTCGATTCAAAAAAGGCTTCGGCAGCCGCGTTGGCAAAGCGGATCACCGTCTCCTCGTCAATCACCAGAACCACCGTCATCAAGGCATTCAGGACCGTTGCCGCGTCCACCCCAACCGGCGGCTTTTTGCGTAAAAAAGCCAATTTCTTACTCATGCCGCCATCCGTTCGATCAATGGGCGGTAAAAACCTAGAATGACGTCCCTGGTCTTGGCGGCGTCTTCCGATGCGTTCAGGCTCGACCTGAATTCGGCGGAACCCGGCAGCCCCTTGCTGTACCAGCCCAAATGCTTGCGGGCGATGCGGTTGCCGGTCACGGGTCCGTAATGCGCGATAATCGCGTCGAAATGTTCCAGCATCAGTTCGAACCGTTCCGGCAGAGACGGGTCCGGGCGGCGTTCGCCGGTTGCCAGGAAATGGGATATCTGGCCAAGAAGCCAGGGACGGCCATAGGCGCCGCGTCCGATCATGGCGCCATCCGCCCCGGACTGTTCCAGCATGGCTAGAGCGTCATCGATCGAGGTGATGTCGCCATTGCCGATCACAGGAATTCGGACCGCCCGCTTGACCTCGCCGATGAAACGCCAGTCAGCATCGCCCGAATAGAACTGGCTGCGGGTGCGCCCATGCACCGTGACCATCGCCACGCCGGCCTGTTCGGCAATCCGCGCCAATTGGGGGGCATTGCGGCAGGAATGGTCCCATCCTGTCCGCATCTTCACCGTCACCGGCACGGAAACCGCCTTGACGACTGCCTCCATGACCGCACCGGCCAACGCCTCGTCGCGCATCAGCGCAGCGCCGGCATCGCCCTTGACCACCTTTTTGACCGGGCAGCCCATATTGATGTCGATGACCGCAGCACCCCGGTCGGCGTTCATCCGAGCGGCGTCAGCCATCACGGATGGATCGCAACCGAAAATCTGTACCGACATGGGATAATCGTCATGGGTAGTGGCGGACATGCGCAGGGTCTGATCATGGGCGCGGATCATCGCCTGACTGGCGATCATCTCGGACATCACCATCGGCGCGCCCAGCCGTTTGACCAACCGCCGGAACGGCAGATCGGTGACCCCGGCCATCGGCGCCAGGATAACAGGAGAAGCAAGCCTCACAGAACCGATGTGAAGCGGTTTGAAACCATCAAAATCTTTCATGATTTTGCATAGTAATTGGGCACCAAGCACAAGGGCAAGGCAAAAAAGCACGCTCACCCATCAGAGCGCTTTCGCCATCTGCCTATGGTATCATCATTCCCGGATCTGTTTTGCACCAGATGTGATCAATGGCAAGCATCGACCCATTCGGCTTGGGTAATCTCGGCCAGCCTGTCGGGGCTGATCTTGAGCGCGCTGTTGGTCGCACCGGCGGCAGGCATCACGACGGCGAACAGCTTTAAGCTGACGTCGCAATAAACCGGAATCGGGTTGGACAGACCAAAGGGACACACGCCGCCGACAGGATGGCCGGTGATGCGCTCGACATCCTCCAGCGGCAGCATCTTGGCCTTGCCGCCGAACGCCGCCTTGGCCTTGCGGTTGTCCAGCCTGGCGTCTCCGCCCGTGACCAGAAGCAGAATCCTGTCCCCGACCTGAAGCGACAATGTCTTGGCGATCTGTCCGGTCGCCACTCCATGAGCCTTGGCGGCAAGTTCAACCGTGGCGCTGCTAAGATCGGTTTCGACAATCTCGATTTCCGGGGCTTTTTCGGCTAGGAAGGCCTTGACGGAGTGAAGACTCATGGAAAATACCTTGCTCCTATCGTGGATGGTCCGGCGCGGCGATCATACGCCATGACAACCATTCGTCCAGCCGGAGCATAGGACCTTGCACGTCATGCAGGGCGGATCGTCAGGGGATAACATGCCGATGAAACATTGTGTTGCCTTGGTGGTCGCGGCCGGACGCGGCACGCGATTAGGGAGCGATCTGCCCAAGCAATGGCGCGATCTGGCCGGCCGGCCATTGCTGCGTCACAGCCTGGCCATTCTCGCCGCGCATCCGTCGGTGCATTCCGTCCGCGCAGTGATCCACCCCGACGATCTGTCTTTCTACGAACAGGCGGCGGAAGGCTTATCGCTGCCGCCGCCGGTCATGGGAGGCGGAACCCGTCAGGAATCGGTGCGTCTAGGGCTGGAGGCCCTGGCCGAAGGCGCGCCGGATATCGTCTTGATCCATGACGGCGCCCGCCCCTTTCTTGACTCAAGCTTGGTGTCGCGAGTGATTGAGGCGCTCGATTCCCATGCGGCCGCCCTGCCCGCTCTGGCAGTGCATGACAGCCTCAAGCAAGGACGGCAGGGCTTCGTCGCCGCGTCCGTGTCGCGCGATGGGCTATGGCGGGCGCAAACGCCGCAAGGTTTCCATTTCCAGCCCATTCTCGCCGCGCACCGGGCCGCCCAGGACCTCGCTTTGACCGACGACGCCGCCGTGGCCGAGATGGCCGGCATCGATGTCGCCCTGGTCGAAGGCTGCGAAGACAATGTCAAAATCACCACGCAGGAAGATTTAGATCGCGCCCGGAACCGGCTGGACAGACCGGAAGAAACCCGCTTCGGCACCGGTTTCGACGTCCATCGCTTCTGCCCCGGCGATCACGTCACGCTGTGCAACGTCCCGATTCCGCACATAATGGGTCTGGCCGGTCATTCGGATGCCGACGTGGCCCTGCACGCGCTGACCGACGCCGTGTTAGGCGCGATCGCCGCCGGCGACATCGGCCATCATTTTCCGCCATCAGATCCGCGCTGGAAGGGAGCCGATTCGGCGCAATTCCTCGAACATGCGGTCCGGCTGGTCGCGGCACTGGGGGGGCGTATCCTGAATGCCGATGTGACGATCATCTGCGAGGGACCCAAAATAGGCCCTCACCGCCCCGTCCTGCGCCGCCGCTTGTCGGAGATTCTGAAAATCGGCGAAGGCCGGGTCAGCGTCAAAGCCACGACGACAGAAGGGTTGGGGTTCACCGGACGCCGCGAAGGGATCGCGGCTCAGGCCGCGGCAACCATCGCCCTGCCCCCCGGCTGAGGTTTCCTTAGCGGGTTCGTCCCGGCGACGAGAATCATTGTCCCTTCCGCTTCGGGCAAGCGGAAACCATGCTTGCTCTCGCCCCTTTCACGTCAGTGCGGCGCGGTTTCGTCCTCGATCCAGCGCAAGAAAGACGGATTCCCCGCCTTGATGTCGATCGCAACGAGACAGGGGCAGTCATAGTCGTGCAGTTCCAAAACCCGGGCGGTCACCGAATCGACTTTTTCTGATGTCGTCTTGGCGATCAGGACAACTTCCTGCTCTTCCTGGATCGCTCCGTCCCAGCGGTAAATCGACGTGACGTCATCGAACAGATTGGCGCAGGCCACCAATCTTTCCTGGACCAAGGTGCGCCCGATCGCCAAGGCCTGGGACCGGTCGGCGGCGGTGATGTAAAGCAGGCAGTGACCCATGATCCCTCCCCTTTTTCTCAACAAAAACGCCTAGTTCACGGGAATCGCGAAGCGCCGATCATCCGATTCAATCCAGGTTAGAAACGATTTTCGGGGTTTTCAACTACATAAGAAGGTTTCATGACAAAGAAAAAGGGGTCAGCTGACGTGTTATCAGCTAACCCCTTATCCGAACGGTCTTTTTCAATGGTCGGGCAGGCCGGATTCGAACCGACGACCCCCAGTCCCCCAGACTGATGCGCTACCAGACTGCGCTACTGCCCGTCAGGCCGTTCACCCCGTTGCCGAGGAGGAGCGCACTATACCCATGACCTTTGGCAAACGCAACGTCCAGGCACTGGAAAAATCATCATGGCGAGGTTTTTCCCCAGCCGGTCAACAAGGAACGGATATCCTTGAGTTCATCCAGCAGCGATTCCAGTTCGAGTCGCCATTCGTCAGGGGCATCGTCGCGGCAGAATTCTTCTTCTTCCTGAACGGCCAGGTCCAGAATCTCATCATCGGTTTCAGCGGCCACGGATTGTTCGGCTGTCGGCTCGCCTTGCTCCGGCATCCGGGGAGCAGCGGTTCTACGCCCAGCCCCGCGCAGGAATTTCTGCGCCCCCCGGATCGTATAGCCATCCTTGTAAAGCAGATCGCGAATCTGCTCCAAAAGAGCGAGATCCTCAGGCCGGTAATAACGCCGTCCGCCGCCCCGCTTCAGCGGCTTGATCTGGGTGAACTTACTCTCCCAGAAACGCAGCACATGCTGCGGCACGCCGAGATCCTCGGATACCTCGCTGATGGTGCGGAACGCGGCTTCCGATTTCGCAGAACGCCGCTGCGGCGCTGTTTCGGCGTCGTCCGGGGGAATCACGACTTATCCCCGGCGCCTTTCATTCCCGCGTTGATGCTGTTTTTCAAAAGCTGCGACGGACGGAAAACCAGGACGCGGCGCGGCAGAATTGGCACCTCTTCCCCGGTTTTCGGGTTGCGGCCGACGCGCTGGCCCTTTGAACGGACCGAAAAACTGCCGAAGGATGAAATTTTGACCGATTCCCCACGGCCCAGGGCGTTCGCGACCTCTTCCAGAACCGATTCGAGCAAATCGGCGGACTCATTGCGCGACAATCCGACTTCTTGATAGACGGCTTCGCTCAATTGCGCACGGGTAATGGTGTTCTCTGTCATGGCGGCATCCCAGATGCTAGAGTGCATGACCCTAGCGCGTTGCTGGAAATCCGTCAATATCAGAGGGATGTATGGCTTCGTTGAAAGCCGGTAGAAGCCGTTTGCGCTCCTAGAAACGAACGACCGCCGCCCCCCAGGTGAAACCGCCCCCCATGGCTTCCAAAACCAGAAGCTGTCCCGGACGAATCTTGCCCGTGGACACAGCGTCGGCCAGCGCCAGCGGCACCGAGGCCGAAGAGGTGTTGGCATGGCGGTCCACGGTGACGATCACCTTTTCCGGGGGAATCCCCAGCTTCTTTGCCGTGCTGTCGAGAATGCGCTTGTTCGCCTGATGCGGCACCAACCAATCGACATCATCAATCGTCAGATTATTCGCAGCCAGCGCTTCCTCGACCACCGACGACAGGTTGCTGACAGCGTTACGGAACACTTCGCGCCCGTCCATCGTCACCTTGCCGACCAGATCGCTGCTGGAAACACCACCTCTGACGTAAAGGTGATGATAATGCCGTCCGTCGGAATGCAGATGCGTGGACAGAATACCCCGGTCAGCCGACGTTCCCGTTCCTTCTTCCGCCTTCAGAACCACCGCGCCGGCGCCATCGCCGAACAGCACGCAGGTGCCGCGGTCGTTCCCATCCAACAGGCGGGACAGGGTTTCAGCGCCGATCACCAGCGCGGTGCGGACCTTGCCGGTGACGATGAAGCTATCGGCCATCGACAGCGCATAAAGGAAACCGGAGCAAACCGCCTGCAGGTCGAAAGCGAAGCCCCGGGTCATTCCCAGGCTGGCTTGAATCTTGGTTGCGGTCGCAGGCAGGGTGTTGTCGGGGCTGGTGGTGCCGACCACGATCAAATCCAGATCATCTGCGCTCATGGACGCCGCTTCCAGCGCGCGCCGCGCCGCGGCCAGGGCCAGATCCGATGTCAGCTGTCCGTCCGCCGCGTAATGACGCTGGCGGATGCCGGAGAGATCGGTAATCCATTCGTCCGAGGTTTCGACGAACGTAGCCATCTCGTCATTGGTGACAACCCGTTCGGGAAGGTAAGAGCCGACGCCGGCGATAACGGAACGGATGGTCATCAGACGGTTACCGTCTGTGCGGCGGAAAGATCCATGGACTTAATCTTTTCCAATTCGTTCTTGATGCGCTGATTGAAATCGTTGGTGATCAGGTCCACGGCGACTCCGATGGCGTTGGCGAACCCGACCGCGTCGGTTCCACCATGACTTTTCACGGCGATGCCGTTCAGTCCCAGGAACATCGCACCGTTATAACGGCGGGGATCCGTCCTCATCTTGACCTTGAGCAGGGCCGGCCGTGCAAGGAGATAGCCGACGCGCGCCAGCCACGAGCTTGAAAAAGCTTCACGCAGGAATGCCGTGTAAAGCTTGGCCAGACCTTCGGCGCTTTTTAGCGCGATATTGCCTGAAAAGCCGTCGGTGACGACCACATCGACCGTACCGCTGCTGATGTCGTTGCCCTCGACGAAACCGTGAAAGCGAATCGGCATCGTACCGTTGCGCAACAGGGCTGCGGCCCCACGCACGGCATTGTTGCCCTTAAGCTCCTCGGACCCGACATTAAGGATGCCGACACTGGGGCGTTCGATCCCAAAGACGATGCGGGCGAAAACATCACCCATCACCGCGAAATCCACCAGATTATCGGCGTCGCAATCGACGTTGGCGCCCAGATCCAGCATCACCGTCTCGCCATGCGCGGTCGGGAAAAAGCCGGCGATGGCCGGACGCGAAATGCCCGGCAGCATGCGCAGGACGAATTTCGACACCGCCATCAGCGCGCCGGTATTTCCAGCCGACACCACGCCCGCAGCCTCGCCTTTGGCGACGGCCTCGACGGCAAGCCACATACTGGTCTTGCGCCCCTGGCGCAGCACAGCCGACGGCTTGGACTCGCCCGAGACAATCTCTGCGGTGTGACAGACGCGACAGACCTGGCGTACCGAGGGAAACTTTTCCAGCAAGGGTTCGAGCCTGGTTTCGTCTCCGAACAACAGGTAATCGACATGCGGCAGGCGCGTGCGGGCGATTTCGATACCCTCGATAACCATTTGGGGGGCATGATCCCCCCCCATGGCATCAAGAGCAATCGTCAGTCTCGCGCTGGAAACCACGGAACCCTCAGACTAGAAGAGAATACTCGGTAGTCATTCCTAGGCGGTCGCTTCGGCCGTGGTCACGACCTCGCGTCCGTCATAGAAACCGCAGGCTTTGCACACATGATGCTGAAGCTTGGGTTCGCCGCAGTTCGGGCATTCGGTATGTCCCACGCTCGGCAGAGCATGATGGGAGCGGCGCATATTCCGCCGGGACTTCGACGTTTTTTTCTTAGGAACAGCCATTTGACAAATACCATTACCAGTGACAAGCACGGAAGAGGTCGTTTACTTAACGAAAAACAGACGGCGGGGCAAGCCGAATAGGCAGGGTACCCCGCTATTTCTTTTTCAAGGCGGCAAGCGCATCGAACATCCGCCCTTTGCCCGGCTCGGGTTCCGGCTCAGGTTCCTGATCGGAAAATCCATCGAACTGCGCGCCCGGAGCCTTTGGGAACGGATCCAGCGACAGAGCCAGCTGCTCGGCCACCGCCTCACCGATATCGATGACGCCGTCCGGCATCGGATCCGGCGGGTCCGGCATCGAGACATCGATCAGCACATCCATCTCGTCATCCGAATCGTCGCTGGAATAGGCCAGCGAGAAATCGCCCTCGACATGGGCGGGAACGGGAACCAAAGACAGCACGCAGGCCTGCACCACATCAGCGTCGAAATGGCCCTTGACCAGCACCAGCGTTCCGCCCCGGCGCGAATCGAGCTGGACCGAGGCGACCAGCCGATCAACCGCCAGAATGCCGAAACGTTCCGCCAGGGCGAGACGTTCATCGGCCGTCGCTTCGATGGCGATGATTTTGCCCGCGACGCCCAGCCGATCGGCGCGTATAGGACGGGAAAATTCCATGGTGATCGGGGTCATATCCGGATACGCTCTTTCCATCCCATGATTCCAGGCCGGCCGGATCGCCCGTTCGCCCCGAAGTCCGTTTCCGAAGCATCGGAACATTGACAATACAGGCATAACCTGTGAGTTTTCCCACACTATCGGCCCGAGAGACCTATGGCGTCAACGGGTGCGTCCGTCAATCGTCAATTCCTGAAAGGTGCGTCGGCTCAAGATGCGATCCTTTATGAAGAGTCTGCTGGTGACGGCATTGGTGGGAACCACCTCGGCCTGCGAATCCACGATCGACGTCCACGGCAACGCGCCGCCGCCCGAACGGCTGGAAATGGTCAAGATCGGCCATTTCACCCGGGACGACGTCGCAGGGCTGCTGGGCACACCGTCCAGCACAGAGCCTTTTGGCGACGACAGCTGGTATTACATCAGCAGCCGGTTTGAAACCTGGGCCTTTTTCGCACCGAAGGAAATCGAGCGCGAAATCGTCGCGATCGATTTCGATCGCCGCGGTTATGTCAGCGACATTCGTAAATTGTCCCTCGACGCCGGCAAGCAGGTTTTCATGGTCGCTCGCGAAACCCCGACCGAAGGGCATGATCTTGGCCTTTTGGAACAGCTTCTGGGCAATGTCGGACGGTTCAACACCTCCCGCAAGAGCGGCCCCGGCGGGACATCCGGCGGCGATTGACGCCCCTTCCCGCTGGTCTTGTTCCTTAAATCGGCCTGACAAACGAAAACGCCCCCGGAGAATTCTCCGGGGGCGTTTCCTTTTCGGTGACGATGGTTGCCGGTCTTAACCCGCGACCATGGCCAAAAGCAGGATCGCCACAATGTTGATGATCTTGATCATCGGGTTGACGGCGGGACCAGCGGTATCCTTGTAGGGATCGCCGACGGTGTCGCCGGTCACTGCGGCCTTGTGGGCATCCGAGCCCTTGCCGCCGTGATGGCCGTCCTCGATATACTTCTTGGCGTTATCCCACGCGCCGCCGCCCGAGGTCATGGACAAAGCCACGAACAGGCCGGTGACGATGGTGCCCATCAGCATCGCGCCCAGCGCCGAGAAGGCGTGGCCGATATCGGAAATGCCCCAGATCACGACGAACAGCAGGATCGGCGCGACGATCGGCAGCAGCGACGGCAGGATCATTTCCTTGATCGCGGCGCGGGTCAGCATATCGACGGCACGACCGTAGTCGGGCTTGGCCTTGCCTTCCATGATGCCGGCGATTTCCTTGAACTGGCGGCGCACTTCGACGACGACCGCGCCGGCCGCACGGCCGACCGCCATCATGCCCATGGCGCCGAACAGATAAGGAAGCAGACCGCCGATGAACAGGCCGATCACCACGAAGGGATCTTCCAGACCGAACACCACTTTGACGTTGGGGAAATAGTGGTGCAGATCCTCGGTATAGGCAGCGAACAGAACCAGGGCGGCCAGACCGGCGGAACCGATCGCGTAACCCTTGGTCACCGCCTTGGTGGTGTTGCCGACCGCATCCAGAGCGTCGGTGGTCTTGCGGACTTCCGGAGGCAGATCCGCCATTTCGGCGATGCCGCCGGCATTGTCGGTCACGGGGCCATAGGCGTCCAGAGCGACGATGATGCCCGCCAGCGCCAACATGGTGGTGGCAGCGATGGCGATGCCGAACAGGCCGGCCAGCATATAGGTGGCGATGATGCCGGCGGAAATCACCAGAACCGGCAGCGCGGTCGCTTCCATCGACACGGCCAGACCCTGAATGACGTTGGTGCCGTGGCCGGTGGTCGAAGCCTGGGCCACGCTACGCACCGGGCGGTAATCCGTGCCGGTATAATATTCGGTGATCCAGACCAGGAGGCCGGTGATGACCAGGCCGATGATCGAGCAGATGAACAGCGACTTCACCGTGATGACGGTGCCGCTGACGGCGGTGAAAGAACCGCCGAAGCCGAACATCACATGGAAGATCACGGCGATGGCCGCCAGCGACAGGATGCCGGTGGCGATCAAGCCCTTATAGAGAGCCCGCATGATGTTGTTCGAGGCGTCGAGGCGCACGAAGAAGGTGCCCACGACCGAAGCCACGATGCACACGGCCGCGATCAGAAGCGGCAACATCATCAGATTGCTCTGGGTTTCCCCAGCGAAGAAGATCGACGCCAGCAACATGGTAGCGACCGTGGTCACGGCGGAGGTCTCGAACAGATCGGCAGCCATGCCGGCGCAGTCGCCAACATTGTCGCCGACATTGTCGGCGATCACGGCCGGGTTGCGCGGATCATCCTCAGGAATGCCCGCTTCGACCTTGCCGACCAGATCGGCGCCGACGTCAGCGCCCTTGGTGAAGATGCCGCCGCCCAGACGGGCGAAGATCGAAATCAGCGACGCGCCGAACGACAGCGCGACCAATCCTTCGACCGCCGGACGCAGCTCGAAGCCCATGTTGGACAGGGTGAAGTAATAGCCGGCAACGCCAAGCAGCCCCAATCCGACCACCAGCATGCCGGTGATGGCGCCAGAGGTGAAGGCGACCGACAGAGCAGGCTTCAGCCCGCCGGTCCGCGCGGCTTCGGCGGTGCGGACATTGGCGCGGACGGAAACGTTCATGCCGATATAGCCCGCCACACCCGACAGGATGGCCCCGATGAAGTACCCGATGGCGACGTGCAGCCCCAGGCGGAATCCGAGGATCACCCCGACCACGACGCCGACGATGGCGATCGTGGTGTACTGACGGTTAAGATAAGCCCGCGCGCCTTCCTGAACGGCGGCGGCGATTTCCTGCATGCGCGGCGTCCCGGCCGCGGATGCGAGGACTGAACGGATTGCGAGGGCGCCGTAAATCAGCGCCAAGACACCGCAAGCCAACACAATAGTTTGGGCCATACTCGGTCTTCCTATCCCCTTGAGAAGGTATTTCTGTGTGCCGCCCGTGCCAACCGGCGTAAGACATCCGGCCGGAAATGGATTAAAAATGGCAGCAGCGGCGGTAACCTGCCAGAATCAACTACGGTACGCAACCGAACTGTTCGGTTCCTTGCCCCAATTTAGCTTAATTCATGAAAAGGCGGCACGCTTCTTGCCGCTTTTGGTTAATAGGGATGCGGCCCACCAGGGCTTTTCGCTATCCGGCTATCCTAACGTTCATAGATCGATTTAACGATAATGTCCCGGATTGCGTCAGTTCCGTACATATTGCGGGCCAGATTCAGCATCCGGTCATGCACGAGCTTGCGCGTCTCTTCGGAAGGCCCGCGCGCATAGCGGGGCAGGAATTCGTAAAGATCAAGGGTGATCGCATTCTGAAGACGGGGCAGATCGGCGCTGACCCGGCTGCCTGAATCGGGCGCCACCTTCAAGGTCAGATCCACGCCGATCTGACGCGCAATGCCGCCTTGATCCAGAATCGGCACCAGAAACCCACCCAATTCATAATAATGATCGCGCGATCGAGGAGGAGGAGCCGGCGCTTCCTTGGAATCCTCTGCCTTTCCTTGCGCCGCGCCAGGCATCAGATCGGCCAAGGGACCGATCCCCGTCACAGCCGTGACGCCCACGCCCCCTGCAATCACCACGACAAGCAGCAGGATCAGCTTTTTCATGACGGCAGGCGCCCTCTCTTAGAAATGACGATGCCCGCCCCGGTCGATAGTCAACCGCTGGCCCTCATGCATGACACAAACACCCTTTCCGGCGACGATCCGACCGATCGGCGTCAGCGGCAAGGCCAAACGGCCCGAAAGGACGCGAAGCGCTTCGGTCGCGCTTTCAGGCGCGGTAAAAAGCAGCTCATAATCGTCGCCGCCGGTCAGCGCCGTTTCCAACCCCTTGCCCCATCCCGCCGAGATTGCGGCGCGGGCTGCTGCGGACAAAGGCACATCATTCGCCTCGATCACCGCACCGACGCCCGAGACATCGCAAATATGGCCCAGATCGCCGACCAGCCCGTCCGAAATGTCCATCGCCGCATGCGCAAGTCCGGGCAAAGCGCGGCCCAGCGCGACGCGCGGCCTGGGCAGACGGTAACGGTCGAGCAGAAAAGCGGACAAAGCCGGATCGATTCCCGCTCCCTGCCCCAGCTCCACGAACAGACCGAGCGCGCCGTCGCCGATGCTGCCCGACACCCAGATAACATCACCCGAACGAGCGTTCGACCGCCGTAAGGTTCTGGCCGGTTCCGCCTCGCCCATCGCCGTGATCGACAAAGCCATTGGGCCCGCCGTGGCCACGGTGTCGCCACCGATCAGCGCAACGCCGAATTCCTCGATATCCATTTTCAGACCGGCGGCGAAACCGTCCAGCCATGCCATGGTGATGTCCCGCGGTATGGCGATCGTCAACATCAGGGCAAGCGGTTTCGCGCCCATTGCCGCCAGATCCGAAATATTGGTCCGGACCGCCTTGCGCGCAATAGCGTCCGGCGGATCGGTAGGCAGAAAATGTTCACCCGCGACCAGGGCGTCGGCGGTCACGACGATCGAGCATCCCGGCGACGGCGCGACCAAAGCCGCGTCGTCCTTGAGATCGAGCGCACCGGGGAACCCTTTCGCAAGCGGTGCGAAAAGGCGTTCGATCAGACCGAATTCATCGACGGGCAACATGATCAGCCCAGTTCTTCAGTCCTAATGACACGGGCGATACGGTCGAGGACCGCATTCACCAGTTTCGGTTCCGGTCCAGCGTAGAAAGCGTGGGCGATATCGACATATTCCGAGATGACCACGCGAACCGGCGTATTGGGCATCGCCGATAACTCGAAAGCGCCAGCGCGTAAGATCGCACGCAAGACAGCCTCCAGCCGTTCGGCGGGCCAATCCGTGCTCAAAGAGCCTTCCACCATCGCATCGAGCGAGTCGCGCTGGCTGATGACACCCCGCAGAATTGCCGTCAAGAGAGGAGCGTTAGGACTGGCCAGCACGGTTTCGATCTCGGATTCCGGGTCGTCCGAAGCCGGGACGAACGCCTTTCGTCCCAGCCCGTGATTCAGAAAATCCTCGATCAGAGCATCCGCGCCGGCTCCGCCCAATTCCCAGCTATACAAGGCCTGGACCGCCGCCAGACGGGCCGCTGAACGCGGGGTCGCCGCCGGGGTGCTGGCCTGGGGTTTCGATGTCATTTCGGCAGCAGACTGATCTCGCGCTTCAGCTCCATCATGCGCAGGCAAGCCCGCGCGGCCTGACCGCCGAAATTGCGCTTTTCCACCCGGCACCGTTCCATCGCCTGTTCGCGGTTATGCACGGTCAGGATGCCGTTGCCCAGCGCCAGCGCATGTTGCAGAACCAGGGACTGGATGCCGCCCATCGCCTCGCGCGAGACATGGTGGTAATGGTCGGTTTCCCCAAGGATGGCGCAGCCCAGCGTGATATAGCCAGCATAACGCTCGTCGGTGGTTTTGAATTCCATCGCCTTGATCGCGTAGCGGATTCCGGCCGGAATTTCCAGGATGCCGGGAACAACCATCCGCCGGTACTCGACGCCCGCGGCCTCGAGCTCCTTTAGGGCCCCCTTCAACAGGTTGTCGGTGATTTCCTCGTAGAAACGGGATTCGACGATCAGAATTTTGGCCGCGCTCATTATTTCTCCTCCAACACCGGGATGGCACGCTGTTCGACGACGGTCAGCCGATACCCTTCAAGGCCGATGATGGTTCGTTTGCTGTTGGATAAAAGGATCATTTTGGCGACACCGAGATCAAGCAGGATCTGTGCGCCGACGCCGTAATCGCGCAGATCGCCGTCATCGCCCCGCCCTTCGGCGGCGGCGGCGGTGACGCGTTCGGCCAGGCTGACGCCCGCCGGAGCGCGGATAAGCAGCACCACGCCCCGCCCGGCTTCGGCGATCAGCCGCATCGAACTGTGCAACTGGCCTGCCTTGCCTCGGTCGAGATCGCCGAGAACATCGTCGAAAACGTTCAGCGCATGGGCCCGAACCAGCATCGGCTCGTCCGCAGAAATCTTGCCCTTCACCAGCGCGACATGCTCGGTCTTGGTGATTGCGTCCACATAGAGGAACAAACGCCAATCGCCGCCGAACGCCGAATGCAGCACCGATTCGGCGGTCTTTTTCACCAGCTTGTCGTTACGGCGGCGATAGGCGATCAGATCGGCGATGGTGGCGATCTTCAGCCCGTGGAACTGGGCGAACTTCACCAGATCCGGCGTCCGCGCCATGCTGCCGTCTTCGTTCATGATCTCGCACAGAACGCCGGCGGGATTAAGCCCGGCCATGCGGGCGACATCCACCGTCGCTTCGGTATGGCCGGCGCGAACCAGGACGCCGCCTTCCCGCGCGACCAGCGGAAAGACGTGGCCGGGAACGACGATATCGTCGCGCCCTTTGGTCGGATCGACGGCGACCGCGATGGTATGGGCGCGGTCCGAAGCGGAAATACCCGTGGTCACGCCTTCCTTAGCCTCGATGCTCAAGGTGAAAGCGGTCTGATGGTGCGAACGGTTGTCCTGAGTCATCAGCGGCAGGCCAAGCTGCGCCACCCGCTCCCCGGTCATGGCCAGACAGATCAGACCGCGCCCGAACTTGGCCATGAAATTGATCGCGTCGGGAGTCGCCATCTGGGCGGGGATGACCAGATCCCCTTCGTTTTCACGGTCTTCATCGTCAATGAGGATGAACATGCGCCCATTGCGCGCCTCCTCGAGGATCTCCTCGATGGACGACATATACTCACGGAATTCGGACAACGGTTTCACTCCTTTTCGAGCAGCCGGGCAACATAGCGCGCCAGCATGTCGATTTCCATATTCACGGCGGAACCGACCTCATAGAATCCGAAGGTGGTGACCGACCGGGTATGGGGAATGATGTTGACCCCGAAACGCGCCCCATCGACCTCGTTGACGGTGAGCGAAACGCCGTCCAGCGCGACCGACCCCTTGGGGGCGACGAATTTCTTCAAGGATTCGGGCGCTTCGAACACATAACGCAGGGAATCGTTCTCGGGCCGGATCTCGACCACCTTGGCGACCCCGTCCACATGGCCGGAAACGATGTGACCGCCCAGCTCATCGCCGATGCACATCGCCCGTTCCAGATTGACGCGCGTCCCAGGCGTCCAATGCCCCAGCGTGGTCTTCGACAGGGTTTCCGCCGACGCCTGGACCTCGAACCAACCCGGCTGGCGGGCGACGACGGTCAGACAGACGCCGTTATTGGCAATAGACGCCCCCAGGGGCACCTGATCCATGTCGAAAACCGTAGCGATCCGGAAAGTGACGTCCCCCTTGCCTGAAATATCAAGAACCGTCCCTAAGTCTGTGACAATACCCGTAAACATTCTTATTCTCTCGTCATCAATGTCAAAATGTCGTTCCCGATAACCCGGCTTTCAAGCAGGGTGAACCGCGGCGCATCGGACAGTTTGGCAACCCCGAACGGCACCGAAGCCGGCAACCCGTCACCGCCCAGAACCATCGGGGCATGAAACCACGCCAGCCGATCGACCAGCCTTTCACGGAACAGAGCCGCCGACATCCGGCCGCCCCCTTCCACCAGAATGCTGGTCAACCCCCGTTCGCCCAGGACCGAAAACGCCGCCGTGAGATCGATCCGCCCATCCCGTCCCGGTGGAATCGGGATGATATTGACCCCGCACTGGCGAAAGGCGTCCATCCTGTCGGCATCAGCATCGGGACGGGTAAGAATCCAGGTCGGAATCTCCTCTGCCGTCGCCACCAGCTTCGCCGTCAGCGGCAGGCGCAAATAGCTGTCGAGCACGATCCGTAGCGGCGAGCGCCCTTCCAATCCCGGCAGCCGGCAAGTCAATTCGGGGTTATCGGCGGTGGCCGTGCCACTGCCGATCAGCACAGCGTCGTTTTCGGCGCGGAGCAGATGCACCAACGTACGCGCCGGGGCGCCGGTGATCCAACGGCTCTTTCCGTCATTGGTCGCGATCCGGCCATCAAGCGAACTGGCGATTTTCAGGGTGACGAGCGGGCTCCCTTCGCGCACCCTTTTGAAGAATCCTGCGTTGATGACGGCGGCTTCCTCGCCGCACAGTCCGAGTTCGACCGAAATGCCGGCAGTTCGGAGCTTGCCCACGCCCGCCCCGTTCACGCGGGGATCCGGATCGGGATTGGCCACGACCGCACGGGCGATTCCGGCCTGGATCAGCGCGTCGGCGCAAGGCGGCGTCTTGCCGTAATGGCTGCAGGGCTCCAGCGTGACATAGGCCGTAGCCCCTCTTGCGTCCACGCCGGCCTGAGACAGAGCCCCGATCTCGGCATGGGGACGACCGCCGGGACTGGTCCGTCCCCGGCCCACGACCCGGCCATCCTTGACCAGGACGCAGCCCACGGTCGGGTTAGGCCATGTCTCGCCCAACCCGCGCCGGGCCAGGGCGAGAGCCGCGATCATATGGGCGCGATCAATCGTCGTCGTCGAGGGGAGCTGTGCCACCGAATTTCCCGATGAAGGCTTCAAAATCCTTGGCCTCGCGGAAATTGCGATAGACCGAGGCAAAACGCACATAAGCCACCTGATCCAGGCTGGCCAACGCGTCCATGACCATCTCGCCGATGCTTTCCGAGGCGATTTCGCTTTCGCCGCTGCTTTCCAATCGGCGCTGAATGGAATTGATGATCCGTTCCACCCGTTCCGGATCGACGGGCCGCTTGCGTACGGCGATCGAAATCGACCGTGCGAGCTTGTCGCGGTCGAACGCCACCCGCGCGCCGTTTTTCTTGACGACGATCAAATCGCGCAATTGCACCCGTTCAAAGGTGGTGAACCGGGATCCGCAAGCGGGGCAGAAGCGCCGCCTGCGGATAGCCGCATTGTCCTCGGTCGGGCGCGAGTCCTTGACCTGGGTGTCGTCATGGCTGCAGAACGGACAACGCATTCCCTGCTCCCCCTCGCTTCACGGGATTCCGGATCAGCTCTTATAGATCGGGAATCTCCGGCAGAGTTCGGCCACTTTACCACGAACCTTGGTCTCGACGACCGAATTGTCGGCCGGGTTGGTCGCCAAGCCGTCGAGCACATCGCCGATCAGATTGCCGACGTCACGGAACTCCTCGATTCCGAATCCGCGCGTAGTCGCGGCCGGCGAGCCCAGACGCACGCCCGAGGTCACGGTCGGCTTCTCCGGGTCGAAGGGAATGCCGTTCTTGTTGCAGGTGATCCCGGCCCGCTCCAGCGATTCCTCGGCCACCTTGCCGGTCAGCTTCTTGGGCCTGAGATCGACCAGCATCAGATGCGTGTCAGTGCCGCCCGATACGATATCCAGCCCGCGCGAGACTAGGGTTTCGGCCAGAACCGCCGCATTGTCTTTAACCGCTTTGGCGTAGGTCTTGAATTCAGGCTGCAACGCTTCGCGCAGGGCCACCGCCTTGGCGGCGATGACATGCATCAAGGGGCCGCCCTGGATGCCTGGGAAGATCGCCGAGTTGATCTTCTTGCCGATGTCGGCATCGTTGGACAGCACCATGCCGCCGCGCGGTCCCCGCAGCGTCTTATGCGTGGTGGTTGTGGTGACATGCGCGAACGGCACCGGGCTGGGATGCACCCCGCCTGCGACCAGTCCGGCGAAATGGGCCATATCGACCAGCAGATAATCGCCTACCTTGTCCGCGATGGCGCGGAAACGCTCGAAATCGATGACACGGGGGTAGGCGGACCCCCCGGCGATGATCAGGCGCGGGCGATGTTCCAGCGCCAGGCGCTCGACCTCGTCATAATCGATCCGCGCGTCTTCGCGGCGGACGCCGTAATTGACGGCCTTGAACCATTTTCCGGATTGATTGGGCGGCGAGCCATGAGTCAGATGTCCGCCCGCGGCCAGGGAAAGCCCCATAATGGTGTCGCCGGGCTGGAGAAGCGCCATGAACACGGCCTGATTGGCCTGGGAGCCAGAATTCGGCTGCACATTGACGTATGAACAACCGAACAGCTCTTTCGCCCGCGCGATCGCCAGATCCTCGACGATATCGACGAATTCGCAGCCGCCGTAATAACGCTTGCCCGGATAACCTTCTGCGTATTTGTTGGTCAGAATCGTTCCCTGCGCTGCCAGGACGGCGGCTGAGACGATGTTTTCCGAGGCAATCAATTCGATCTGGCTTTGCTGGCGCACGAGTTCCTTACCGACGGCGGCAAAGATATCCGGATCGCTGTCGGCAAGCGACGCGCCGAAGAAGTGCTGATAGAAGGCCTTGTCCACCGTCATTCGTCTGATCCTTTTGTCTTCGCCAGATCGGCAAGTTTATTCACACGCCGCGCATGGCGACCGCCCTCGAATCCGGTTTCGAGGAAAACCTTCAGGCAATCTTTGGCCAGTTCAGGGCCAATAATTCGACCGCCGAAAACGATGACATTGGCATCGTTATGTTGCCGGGCCAGACGCGCCGACAACGGGTCGCTGACCAGGGCCGCGCGAATGTGAGGAAACCGGTTGGCGGCAATGCTGATGCCGATGCCGGTCCCGCAGACCAGCACGCCGATATCGGCTTTCCCGCCCGCCAGGCATCGCGCGAGAGCGGCGGCGAAATCAGGATAATCAACCGATTCAGGGCCATAGGTGCCCAAATCCAGCACGGGCCATCCGGCGTCTTCGGCCGCGGTTTTCAGGATGGATTTCAAATCGTAGCCGCCATGGTCGGCGGCCATCGCTAAGGGCTTGATGGGCATGGGCTGCGAAATATGCCGTCGTCATAAGGGGCGATGGCTTCTGATACCATATGTTGAATCAAAATGCCAATGCGCCACACAAGCTTTGGCCAAGAGAAACGCGATTCAGATTCTCTTAGGACGTGCGCGCGCGCCTGTCTTAATGCCAGCGAGGCGAAAACTCAAGCGGGACTCGGTCCCCAAGTATTCCGCATGCAATTCCCAGGCGAACTATTTCCCATTCAGCTAGAGAGGGGGACAAGCGACGTCGATTTTTATTGCACTGCATCCAAACCCAAGAACTCAATAGTATCCGTTCGGATATTTGAATTGACAGTAGGAAAACTAGTGAGTAGGTTTCACTGGAAACCCCACAATCGGATGACAAATAACATGAGCGAGAACGCCACCGATAAGATTTCGCATGATGACATTCTGCGCATGGCCGTCGATGTGGTGGCCGCCTATGTCAGCAAAAACCCTTTGCCCGCAGGCCAGATTCCCGAGGTTCTTCAAACGGTTTACGCGTCGCTGACCCAGCTCGATCCCCAGACGCCGGATGTGAAGCCCGAGGCGCCCCGCCCGGCTGTTCCGGTAAAGAAATCGGTTACTCCCGATTACATCGTCTGCCTTGAAGATGGAAAGAAACTGAAGATGCTGAAGCGGCATCTTCGCACGACCTACAATATGACGCCCGATGAATACCGTGCGAAATGGTCCCTGCCCGCCGATTATCCGATGGTGGCTCCCAATTACGCCGCTCAGAGGTCGGATTTCGCCAAGAAAATCGGCCTTGGCCGTAAGACCAACGAAGAAGTCGTCGAAGAAAAGCGTTCCCGCCGTCCGCGGGCCAAGTAATCCCTTTATCGAAAGGGATCCGGAAACAAGCCGCGCCCTCAATTGGGCAGCGGCTTGTTTTTTATGCGCCTTCTCTTCGGGCGTTCTTTTCCAGCACATAACGTAGTTTGCGCACGGCAAGCGCGCGCAAAGCCGATTCCGGCATCGACGCTGCGCCCACGATCGCTATCTCGGTACCTGTCTTGGCGTCGATCGCCGAGACCTTGACCGCATTGCCGATCCGATAGAATTCAAACAAGACCTCGTCCAACGCCATGCCGGACCTCCCTATTGTTTTGCGCTCGGTTTCGCATCCATAAAACACACTTTATTTTAGTGTAAAAAGAATCATGTACATAAAAATTTTTGTTCTATTCCTTGACAGTCTTTCCTGATCGGTGTTTGCTCATTCCCATCAAACAGACGATGACGCCTGTTCGACGCGGTCATTTGAGGGGCAGCTTGCACCGCGCACCAAAAGCTAAAGCGCCACGGCGGCTCGAATCAGCCCTCGTGGGCCCTAATATTCAGGTTTCCACACGAGACGACGAGGACTTCGAGCAATGACCGTTAACAGCACTCACCCCGAAACCCTGGTTCTACATGCCGGCTATCGCTCCGATCCGGCGACGACCGCGGTTGCCGTGCCGATCTATCAAACCACCTCTTACCAGTTCAACGACACGGATCATGCGGCGAATCTGTTCGGGCTGAAAGAACTGGGCAACATCTATACCCGTATCATGAACCCCACCAACGACGTCCTGGAAAAGCGCCTGGCGGCGCTGGAAGGCGGCGTCGGCGCTTTGGTGGTTTCCTCAGGCCAGGCGGCCAGCACCTTTTCGATCCTGAACGTCGCCCAGGCCGGCGATAACTTCGTCTCTTCGACCGACCTTTATGGCGGCACCTGGAATCTGTTCGCCAACACCTTCAAACAATTGGGTATCGAAGTGCGTTTCGTCGATCCCTCGGACCCTGAGAATTTCCGCCGCGCCACCGATGCCATGACCCGCGCCTATTACGCCGAGACCCTGCCCAATCCGAAGCTCCAGGTTTTCCCGATCGCCGAGGTCGCGGCCATCGGCAACGAATTGGGCGTTCCTTTGATCGTGGACAACACCGCCGCGCCGATCATTGCGCGCCCCTTCGATCTGGGCGCACATGTGGTGGTTTACTCGACGACGAAATATATCGGCGGCCATGGGACCACGATCGGCGGCGCGATCATCGATTCGGGCACATTCGATTGGGAGAAGCACGCCGAGCGCTTCCCGCTTCTCAACCAGCCCGACCCCAGCTATCACGGCGCGGTCTGGACCCAGGCCGTCAAGCCGCTGGGGCCGATCGCCTATATCCTGCGCGCCCGCGTCACTTTGTTGCGCGACATCGGCGCCGCCCTCAGCCCCTTGAGCGCCTTCCAGCTCATCCAGGGATTGGAGACCCTGCCCCTGCGCATCCGCGAACACAATCGCAACGCCCGGGCCGTGGTCGATTACCTGACCGTGCATCCCAAGGTCGCCAAGGTCATCCATCCTTCGGTTCAGACCGGCGAGCAAAAGCGCCGCGCCGACGCCGCGCTCAAGGGCGGTTATGGCGCGCTGGTCGGATTTGAACTTAAAGGCGGCGGCGAAGCCGGCAAACGCTTCATCAACGCTTTGAAATTATTCTATCATGTGGCGAATATCGGTGACGCCCGCAGTCTTGCCATCCACCCCGGCAGCACGACCCATTCGCAGCTTTCGGCGGAAGAGCAGTTGGCGACGGGGGTATCCGAAGGGTATGTTCGGCTTTCCATCGGAATCGAACATATCGACGACATCCTCGCCGATCTGAACCAGGCTCTGGAGGCCGTGTAAGGCAAAGTGTCCAACACCGTTTTCCCCGGGGAATTCCCCCGCACCCGCATGCGCCGCAACCGCCGCGACCCCTGGTCGCGGCGGCTTGTCGCCGAAAACGTCCTCTCGACCGGCGATCTCATCTGGCCGCTCTTCGTCACCGAAGGCTCTGGCAAGATGGACCCAATCGCGTCGATGCCGGGCGTAGTCCGCTATTCGCTGGATCGGATGATCGACGCCGTGGGCGAAGCACAGGATCTCGGCGTTCCCGCCATCGCCTTGTTCCCCGAAGTCGATTCGGCGTTAAAAACCTCCGACGCGGCCGAGGCCTACAATCCCGACAATCTCATGTGCCGGGCCACTGCCGCCGTAAAAAAACACTTCCCCGATATCGGGATCGTTTGCGATGTCGCCCTCGACCCGTTCAATGCCGACGGGCATGACGGGCTGGTCATCGATGGCGAGATCGACAATGACCGCTCGGTTGAAGCGCTGGTCCGCCAAGCCCTGGTCCAGGCCGCCGCCGGATGCGACGTCATCGCTCCTTCGGATATGATGGACGGACGTATAGGCGCGATCCGGGACGCCCTGGATTTGAACGGGTTCGGTCATGTCCGGCTGATGTCTTATGCTGCCAAATACGCGTCGGCTTTCTACGGGCCGTTCCGCGACGCGATCGGCTCGAACACGGCACTGAAAGGCGGCGATAAAAAAACCTATCAGATGGACCCCGCCAATAGCGACGAAGCCTTGCGCGAAGTCGCACTCGATCTGGGCGAAGGCGCGGACATGATCATGGTCAAACCCGGCATGCCCTATCTCGACATCGTACGCCGGGTGCGCGAAACCTTCGCCGTCCCCACCTTCGTCTATCAGGTCAGCGGCGAATACGCGATGCTGAAAGGCGCTGCCGATCGCGGATGGCTCGATGGCGAGAAGGTCATGCTCGAAAGCCTGATGGCGTTCAAACGCGCGGGTGCGAACGGCATTCTGACCTATTTCGCCGTCGAAGCGGCGCGCCTTTTAAAATCCGGATAATGCCCCCGGCCCCATTCAGGGCTTTCCGAGGCGTCATTGAAACATCACGATCCGCATACCAGGGTATTCCTGGATGGAGGAATAGAACTGGCTTGTTCACCGGACAAGCGAATAGCGTTTCAATTTTCCAATCGCGTGGCGGCGTCACACGCCGAAAGGCGGTCGCCCCACCATTTTCTTTCCCCCCCTTCCGCCGATCACATCTTCACGTTTTTTTGATCTTTATAGTGTTGCATGGCGACAAGAGCGGCGTTTTTTTATAGCATCTTTGCCGATCGAGGGTGGAAACCGCTCTGCCGCAAGGCGTGCCGGTTACGGCCACAGCAGGGGTAAAACATGTTCGTAATCATTGGCTCGGTGGTGGTGATCATTTCCGTCATCGGCGGCTATGCCGGCAATGGCGGCCATCTCGGGGTCCTGATCCAGCCCTTTGAATGGCTTATCATTCTCGGCGCCGCCATCGGCAGTTACATCATCGGCAACCCCAAATTCGTCCTGCTCGGCACCGGTAAGGCCGTGATGGTGATGTTCAGGGGGTCGCGGCACAACAAATCGACCTACATCGAAACCTTCAGCCTGCTCTACTCGCTGTTCAAACTGGCCAAGACCAAGGGTGATCTCGCCCTGGAAAGTCATGTGGAGCGGCCCGAGGAAAGTTCGCTGTTCCAGAAATTTCCGCGTTTTTCATCCGATCATCACAGCGTCGAATTCCTGTGCGATTATTTGCGGCTTCTGACCCTGGGCACCAACAACGCCCATGAGGTCGAGGCGGTCATCGATGCGGAAATCGAGGCGCACCACAGTGAAATGGCGATGACCTCTTCAGGGTTCACCACCATGTCGGACGCAATGCCGGCCTTGGGTATCGTCGCAGCCGTGCTGGGCGTCATCCATACGATGGGATCGATTACCGAACCGCCCGAGGTATTGGGCCATCTGATCGGCGCGGCGTTGTGCGGCACCTTTATGGGCGTGCTGCTGGCCTATGGCTTCTTCGCCCCTTTCGGCCGCATCCTCGAAATCATCTACAAGACCGAGACCGACTATCTCACCTGCATCAAATCCTGCCTCCTGGCTCATATGATGGGCTATGCGCCGCAGGTGTCGATCGAGTTCGGACGCAAAACCCTGCCTCCCAGCGTGCGTCCCAGCTTCCAGGAGGTCGAAGAGGCCGTCACCAACCTGCCGCCGGATTGAGGTTTTTCCCTGTGACAAGGCGGATGGAAACGGTTCATGGCTGAACAACCGATCATCATCAAGCGGATCAAGAAAAGCGGGCATGGCGGCCATCATGGCGGCGCCTGGAAAGTCGCCTATGCCGATTTCGTGACCGCGATGATGGCGTTCTTTCTGCTGCTTTGGTTGCTGAACGCCGTGACCGAGGAACAGCTTCAGGGAATTGCCGATTATTTCGCCCCCAGCAGCGTATCGCTTTCCAGCGGCGGCGCCGGCGGCATGTTGGGTGGTACGGCGGTCGGAAAAGGCGCCATGTCATCCACGGCATCGACGCCCAGCTTCACCCTGTCCCTGCCCCCGCCCACCCTGGGCGAAGGCGGCGACGAGAAGACGGACCCGGCCGAGGGGGCATCCCAGGAAGACAAGGACGGGCGCAGCAACCAGGACCAGAAGGACGCGGCGCAGCAGCAAAAGGAACAGCCGGAAGACCGCGCCAAGCCGATGACGGAAGAGCAGATCGTGAAGGCCAATGCCGAGCGCGAACAAAAGCAGTTTGAGCGCGCCCAGGAGATGCTGAAGCAGGCGATCAACTCGATCCCCGAACTGCGGAAGATGGCTGACAGCCTGATGGTCGACAATACGCCCGAAGGATTGCGAATCCAGATTGTCGATCAGGACGGGTTGACCATGTTCCCGCTGGGATCGTCCGAGATGTTCGGCCATACGCGCGCCCTGATCGATCTGGTCTCGCGCGTGATCAAGCAATTGCCCGAAAAAATCGCCATTTCGGGCCACACCGACTCCACGCCCTTTTCCGGCAAAAGCAATTACGGCAACTGGGAATTGTCCACCGACCGGGCCCAGGCCACACGGCGCGCTTTGCAGCTTGCAGGTGTTCCGGCGGATCGGATCGAACGGGTCGTCGGACGTTCGGACACCGATCCTCTTATGCAAAACGATCCCACCAACGCCCGTAACCGGCGCATTTCGATCGTGCTTCTGCGTCAAATACCGCCGCCGTCAACGGTCGAGGTAACCCCGGAAGCGGCACGAAGCGGACAGATCCCCGATTCCCTCAAAGGTCCGGCACAGACCCTGCCGCCGCCGCCCAAGCCGCGCTGATAGACAGGGCCGGTCTTTGCAAGAGAGGCAAGAGAGCATGGCGCTGCCCGAACTCGTTCTTCAAATCCCCGATTGGCCGCCGGACCCGATTCTGAACGCCGAACGCTATCGGGGAGTCACGCTGCGCCGGATCCTGGCCTATCTGATCGACGCTGTGATCCTGGGATTGCTGCTGATCGGCGGGCATGCCCTGCTGGCCGTCCTCACCGTCATGTCTTTCGGCCTGCTCTGGCCGCTTCACGCCCTTTTCCTGCCGATCGTCGTCGCCCTGGCCTATCATTCCCTGTTGATCGGCGGCCCCGGAGCCGCAACCATCGGCATGCGCATCGTAGGCATCCGCGTCCATACCATGCTGGGCGGCCGTCCCAGCCTGTTGCAGGCTTTCGTACAGACGGTTTGCTTTTACCTCACCACCGGCTTTTCCGGCGGTATTCTGCTCCTGGTCGCCCTTTTCAATCCCCGGCGGCGCACCTTGCACGACTATCTCGCCGGCACGCTTATCCTGCGCGACGAGCTTTGATACGCGGCTGCGTCTTTGCAGCGCGGCGGGCGGCATGGCATGCCGGTTTCA
Source organism: Rhodospirillaceae bacterium (assembly GCA_034926235.1). Lineage (GTDB taxonomy): Bacteria > Pseudomonadota > Alphaproteobacteria > Rhodospirillales > Magnetospirillaceae > JAYFRE01. Next base: position 729 of record JAYFRE010000124.1, on the reverse strand, counting down.
TTTGAGCTATTCTGAAAAACGCGACGAGGCGGCCGGATCGGACCAGCCCCGCTACGGAAAGCAAAAAAGCGTCGGCATGGACCATATCGCGCTGAAGCGGCCGCATTTTTTCTTCACCACAGCGCCCCTGCCCTGTCCCTATATCCCGGACCGGCTGGAACGCAAGATCGTGACCGAATTGGCCGGCCCCGACGCGGAAAGCCTGCATGAATCCCTGTCGCGGGCCGGATTCCGCCGCAGCCATTCCATCGCCTATACGCCCGCCTGCCCCGGATGCTCGGCCTGCATCCCCGTGCGCATCGTAGCCGGACGCTTTGCCCCTGATCGTTCCATGCGCAAGATCGCCGTGCGCAACAGCGCGATCCAGGCCCGCTGGATTCCGCCGCGTGCGACGTTAGAACAGTTCCGCCTATTCTCTCGCTATCAGAATGCCCGCCATGACGGCGGCGATATGGCTTTGATGGGGCTTTACGACTATCGCTCGATGATCGAGGACAGCCCGATCGACACACTGCTGGCGGAATTCCGTGACGAGGACGGCGAGCTTAGAGGCGCTGTCCTGACCGACCGTATGAGCGACGGCCTGTCTGCAGTCTACAGTTTCTTCGATCCCGACATGCCCAATGCCAGTCTGGGCACGCATATCATCCTGTGGTTGATCGGTGAAGCGCGCCGGCAACGGCTTGATTATGTCTATCTCGGCTACTGGATCGCCGAAAGCCGGAAGAT
>JAYFRE010000091.1:0-49789 GCA_034926235.1 Rhodospirillaceae bacterium | reverse complement strand
GGATAGAGCACAGGATTCCTAATCCTGGGGCCGTGAGTTCGAATCTCGCCGGGCGCACCACTTCACTACAAAATAATGAACGCCGAATGCCGCCTTTTCTACACGTGGCGCGGCGGCCTGATCCCCCGACACATTGAATTCCACGCGAATTTTTTTGTCGTGCCGTCGTTCTTTGGCGCGTGAGGATACCCTCCCTTAGCCGTCGATCTGCCCGGACCGACAGGGTCGCCCCTTTCGTTGAGGGAAATCCCTCATTTTGCTAGACTGAGCTCTGCGCTAGTTTTTCATCACACAAGACAAAACTTAGCGAGGTTGTCATGTCCGGCCAGAACGATTCCGACAAAAACCCGCAACCCGATCCGGCAGAGGAGAATGCTTTTTTCCCCTCGCCCTATTCGCTGAGCCAGTTCACATCGCCGAAATCCGGCTTGAGCGGTGCGGATTACCCCAATCCCTAGAAAGGCGGGAAAAAGGTGCTGATGATCGGCGCCGATGAACGCTACCTGCTTATGGGTAATGGCACCTTCTTTTCGACCGGCAATCATCCCGTGGAAACGCTGTTGCCGATGTATCATCTCGACAAAGCGGGGTTCGCCTTTGACGTGGCGACCGTGTCAGGCAACCCGGTCAAATTCGAATATTGGGCGATGCCCTCCGAAGACGAAGAGATAAAGGGCCTCTTCCAGAAATACCATTCCAGTTTCAGGCAGCCGCGAAAGCTTGCCGATATTGTCGCAACCGGCCTCAACGATTATATCGGGATCTTCATCCCCGGCGGCCATGGCGCTTTGATCGGCTTGCCTGAAAGCAAAGACGTTGCAGCGGCGCTTGAATGGGCGGCGGCAAAAGACCGATTCGTCATTTCGCTCTGTCACGGCCCGGCAGCCTTTCTGGCGGTGGGCAACAGCGACATTTATCGCGGCTACAAAATCTGCGCCTTCCCGGATGCGCTCGATGCCCAAACCCCCGACATCGGCTATATGCCGGGCCATCTGACATGGAAGTTTGGTGAGAAGCTGAAGGCGCTTGGCTTCGAAATCGTGAATGAGGGCATTTCCGGCGCGGTGCATCAGGACCGCAAACTCCTGACCGGCGACAGCCCGCTGGCCGGAAACGATCTCGGCAAACTCGCCGCCCGGACGCTGCTCAAGGACGTCGCCTCCGCATGAACGGCCTCCCGGCTGCGGAACAGGCTTTCCGATGCGCCCTTGCCATCGAGGACGCCGAAACCCTTGCGGAGATCGAGGCCGAGATTCGCGTGTTCGCCAAGCCGCTGGGTTACGACCGCTTCTTGCTGTTCTCGGCATCTACCACGCCAGACGAAGAAGTCGAGCGTATTTATTGGGTCGAGGGTGACTGGTTCGGCAATGGCGGAAACGTCGATGCCGATACCTATGTCCGGCGCTGTCCGGTGACCCACCATATTCTCGAAGCCCGCGAACCGTTCTTCTGGACCAAAACGGTCGCGGAAAACGGCGCGCTTTACAAAATCGTCCGCCATCCACGCGGGCAGGGCATTCACGGCCTTCAAATCCCGATATTCGGCCCTTTGGGATTGGAGGGCGCGATGAGCCTCGGCGGCAAACAGATCGATGCATCGCGCCAAGCGCGATTGGCTCTCGGACTGATTGCAACGGCGGCGTTCTTCTCCGCGCACAGACTGCTGGAAAGCACGGCCGAAACGGTCGGCCCCTTGTCGGATCGAGAACGGGAGGTGCTGGCCTGGACAGCCGCCGGCCGGCGGCAGACCGCGATAGCGGCAACACTGGGTCTTTCCGAACGCACCGTGGAAAATCACCTGCGGCGAATCCGCAAGCGTCTTGGCGTCACAACGACGGCTCAGGCGATCCGAGTGGCGATCCGCAGCGGCGAGATCCCGGCTTGACGCCGTGAATAAGGGGAGACGCGCCATGGGAAGGGCAATCCTTATAACCGGCGCGGAAACGGAGGCCCGCAAGGAATGGATCGACATCCGGGCATGACAGACTTGAGAGGTGCGCTATGAAACTTTTGCTGATAGGCGCAACCGGCCTCGTCGGCCATCAGGTTTTGACCCACGCCCTTGAAGATCCAAGGGTCGAGACGATCATTGCCCCCATGCGCCGTCCTTCGGCGATCAGCCACCGCAAACTCATCACACCAATCGTCCGTTTCGACGATCTGCCGGAAGATTCCGGCTGGTGGCAAGCCGACGCCGCCATCTGCACGCTTGGAACGACGATCCGAAAGGCAGGGTCGCGAGAGGCGTTCCGTAAAGTCGATCACGACTATCCCCTTGCCGTCGCGCGACTCGCCAGAACGCATGGAACACCGCGCTTTGCCGTCGTTTCCGCCATGGGCGCGAACCGCAAATCGCCCTTTTTCTATTCGCAGGTAAAGGGCGATTTGGAAGCCGATCTCAAGGCGCTGGCCTTTCCATCTCTGACAATCGTGCGGCCAGCGCTGATCGGCGGCGACAGGGTTGAACGGCGCGCCGGCGAACACGCCGCATTGCTCATATTGAAATGGCTCGGTCCGATCCTGCCCAAAGCCTGGCGCATCAATCCCGCGACCAAGATAGCGATGGCCCTTCTCGATTCCGCGCTTAAAGACGGGACCGGGACCCAAATCATCGGTTCCACGGAAATGGTTTGATCGCCCCTGTTTGGTTCCGAGTTTTGATGGTGCAGACCTCTCACAGGAATGGAAGGAAGCACTATGGGCCAGGTTCTACACGGGTGCGCCACCACGACGGAAGCAGTCCGTCGAGCGATACACCATAGTCAAGAGAGCCTGAGGGGCCTCACTCCCCACGAGTTCATCTGCCGGGCCTGGACAACTGAACCGTCACGATTCACGCTCAACCCGCTCCATCAAATGCCGAGACTGAACATCTAGCACGAGCCACCTTATTCCAATGGTGGGACGAATGTGGAGATCGGCATTGTAGAAATACGGATGTAAAGGCATTGTTGGGCATCAAGCGAACAACGAAACAGGAAAGGGAGAAAACGAAAATGAAGTTCTTCGAAGATTTTGTCGTCGGTACAAAAGAGCGATTCGGTCACTATGCCGTCTCGAGGGAAGAAGTTCTCGAATTCGCATCGCGATATGACCCCCAGCCTTTTCACCTTGATGACAAAGCCGCGAAGAACAACCCGATTTTCGGACGGCTCGCGGCTTCGGGATGGCACACGGCTGCGATCGCCATGCGGTTATTGGTCGATCACGATGCGGCGTGCGATGGCGGCAGGCTTGGTTCGCCGGGGTTGGAGGAGTTGAGCTGGCTCAAGCCCGTCTATCCTGGCGATACGCTCTCGATGGAGACCGAGGTCATGGAAACGAAGACGCCTCGGGCCCGCACCGATATCGGCCTCGTGAAGGTACGAACGACGGTCTTCAATCAGAAGGATGAAGCCGTGATGCGGCAAGTCGGCACGTTCATCCATCCGCGCCGCACCGCCGCTCAGTCGGACATTCCGGTCAAGGATGCTTCGCGGTCGTGATTCCGGGCTTGTCCCAAAGGATGATCTAACAGCGGGGTTTGTTCCGGAATGGTGGTGCAGGATGCATAACGCCCGAAGCCATCATCACTGGATTTCCCCGCACGGTGGGCGGCGGCCGGGCAAGATGTTTCCACCATCCGCCTCACCTCCACCACCTATCCGCCGACGATCTGCCATGTCCCATCCGGCCGGCGGCAAGCTATGCCGTGGATTTCCCCAGGTCCGCCGCCGGCATTGACCGTCTGCTGGAATTCGCGGCAGAGATTGCCATTCCTGTCCACGCCTTCACGCAAAACCCATATCGGGCCGGCCCCAACCTGCGGCGGCGGCGCGATCGGTGTGACCGCAGGGAAAGGCGGATAGAAGAAGAACGGCGACACTCCGATATACCAGGGGCCGGGCGCGGTCCACCACCAGCCGGGGCCACCGCCATGATAATGGCCTGGGCCCCAGCCATGATAATAGTCTGGGCCCCAGCCATGATAATAGCCCGGGCCCCAGCCATGGTAATGGCCGGGACCTACGGGTGCGAACCCACCCGGTCCTCCTCCGGGACCGCCATGAGGTGGCGGACCGTCGGCAAACGCCGAGGGAACTGCCAGCATTCCCGCCAGGAAAAGGCAGAGAAAAACGCCCGCTTTCGTTTTCATGATCCAGGCCCCTTTTATCCCTCATCCTATGGGGGACAATGACGGGATTTAGTATGAGGAAGCGGTTTTTCCAATGTGTTTCCCACTTTCGGCAATCTCGTAACAATTGGTTACAGCCTGCCGAACTGCCTTTTTCTTGCCGTAAGAAAACGAAACGGGGTCCGGAGATGTCTCCGGACCCCGCTATTGAACCGGCAAAAAGGCGTCTTCCCGAACGCCTTCCTGCCGTCGTTTGAACCGATCAGACCAAGCCGGTCAGGTAGTAGACCCCGATGACGAAGAAGACCGCGCAGGTCTTGGTCACCGTGATCGCAAAGATGTCCTTATAGGACTGGATGTGGGTCAAGCCCGTCACCGCCAGCAGCGTGATCACCGCGCCGTTGTGCGGCAGGGTGTCCATGCCGCCCGACGCCATCGACGCGACACGGTGCATCACTTCCAGCGGAATGTTGGCCGCATGGGCAGCAGCGATGAACTGTTCCGACATCGCGGCCAGCGCGATGCTCATACCGCCCGACGCCGAACCGGTGATGCCGGCCAGGATGTTGACGGTGATGGCTTCGTTGACCAGCGGGTTGGGGATCGCGGTCAGCGCATCGCGGACCACGATGAAGCCCGGCAGAGCCGAGATGACGGCGCCGAAGCCGTATTCCGACGCTGTGTTCATCGTCGCCAGCAAAGCACCGGCGATGGCGGTCTTGCTGCCTTCGGAGAACTTGGCCGAGATGGTCTTGAAGGACGCAACGATGACCAGCAGGATGCCCAGCAACAGCGCGGCCTCGACCGCCCAGATGCCCAGGATCGACTTCACCGCGATGGTGATCGGCTTGTTCATCTCGCTCAGTTCGAGGACGTAGGACGTGCCATAGACATCCGGCAGGATGCCGCGGGTGAAGATCAAGTTACCGACACCGACGACGTCCAGCGGGCTGATCGCCAGCCAGGGATTGACCTGCAGGTCATGGGACGGCGCGTCGGGTTCGTTGATATGGCCCGTGCCGTAGCCCTCGCCGGCCTTGGCCGCGCTATGCACACGCCACTGCAGATACATCATGCCGATGACCATGATGAAGACCGCGCCGATGACGCCCAGAATCGGGGCGGCATAAGCATCGGTGTTGAAGAAGGTGGTCGGGATGATGTTCTGGATCTGCGGGGTGCCCGGCAGAGCGTCCATGGTGATGGTGAAAGCGCCCAGAGCGATGGTGCCCGGAATCAGACGCTTCGGAATATCGACCTGACGGAACATTTCGGCGGCGAAGGGATAGACCGCGAACACCACGACGAACAGCGAGACGCCGCCATAGGTCAGGAGGCAGCAGACCACCACGATCGACAGGACCGCGCGCTCGCGGCCGACGACCGAGATCACCGCGCCCACGATCGAGCGGGCGAAGCCCGACATTTCGATCAGCTTGCCGAAGATGGCGCCGAGCAGGAAGGCCGGGAAGTACAGCTTAGCGAAAACGACCATCTTGTCCTGGAAGATATGGCTGTAGGTCGGCAGCACATCCACAGGGTTGGTCAAGAGGACAGCACCCAGCGCCGCGATGGGCGCGAACATAATAACGCTGAATCCTCGGTAAGCCACGAACATCAGGAAGCACAATGATGCTAGGCATATGATAAAACTCATTATATTGCTCCTTTTACTCCAGCTTTAATTCTTTTGTGCTCAGGAGATTTTATTTTTATAAAGCCGCTAGACAGTGGGTAGTCCGCCTGGCGACCGTCCACCGTCAGGCGGAGATCTTTCTCTCCCTTTTCTTTTCGGATAGTTTCCATTCTCTTTCCCGTCCCTGAACGGGGCCGGAAAGCACGGCAAGCGACACCCTTTTCCATGACGGCGCGCCACTCGGACGCGCCATCCCGTTTTTGGTCTTATTGAGGGATATCGGAAAAAAGTCGCCGCAAAGGGGTTGGTCCGTCCGGCCCAGGGCCTGAACGGAATCCGTCCGATCGGGGTTGGCGATACGGGAGTGAGGCCGGTTCTGCAAAACCAGCTCTGGCTCGATCATGCCGTTGAAGAAATGTTCAGCCTTCGACAGTTGGCTCATTCAGGTGCCCCCACACCGCCCTTCGTCAATCATCAAACGTCACGAGAAGGTATCACCAGCTATCTACGACGCCCCTCCTAAGAGGGCCACGCCGCGGATATTCGCCACCGATTTTCGCGTTTCCATCATCAGCCCCGTGAAACGGACATCGGTTGCCCCATCTTCCTCAAAGTTATATTAAAAGCCCCGCGCTTATGCAATATGAACGTATTGCGTTTCGTGAAGAGAATGCAAATCTGGCCCGAAACAGCGGGTCTTAAGATAAAAAATCCTTGGATACAAAGAGTTGCGCGGAGACTGCTGCTTCTTTGAGATCGACAATGCCCCGGCAAGGAAGGGGTGATCGATTCCTTTCTTGATAAGTCAAGATTTTTTATCGTCAAAAAACGGTCTTAACCGAAAAATCGCGGGCCCTGCCGCCGATTTTTTCATCACCCCAAAAAACGTGCCCAGAGTTTGGCCCCGTCCCCGGATGCTCCCGTCAAATCTTGTGCGTGGTCAGCAAAATGATGGTTTCGGTCGAAACCACTCCATCGATACGCCGGATCAAGGTCAGCGCCTCATCCAGATCCGCAAGGCTGTCGGCAACCATATCGACGGCGATATCCCAGCGGCCATTGGTGGTGTGAATCGCCCGCGCCTCGGGAATCTGGCGCAACGCCTCGATCACCGAGGCGGCATTCTTGGTCTGCTCCTGCACCATGGTGATGGCCCGGACCAGTCCCGGATCCTCATCCCCGCCCAGGCGCAGTGTAAATCCTAGAATCCGCCCATCCGCAACCAAACGGTCGATGCGATTCTGAACCGTGCCCCGCGACACGCCCAAATCTTGCGCCAGGGTCGCGACAGGCAACCGGGCATTGTCGCGCAACAGCGCGATCAGACGGCGATCGAGATCATCCATGCCTTTACCTGTGTCCCCCGAACGGCGAATTGGACGCAGAAGCTAGCATAATGCCGGTGACGAGGCAGCATTTCCACAGACCGTCCGAGCATAAAAACAGCTCGGGCATACATTATGCCCAATTCTTGCGAATCCGGTCAGCGGCGTTCCAGGGTCGTGAAGGCGAAAGCGGGATCGCCGTCATGCTCCTCGCGCGCGGTTTCGCGCCACGCCGCCCGGTCGAAGGCAGGAAAGACGGTGTCGCCCTCGAAAACGCCATGGATTTCGGTCAGATAAAGACGCGCGGCCAGGGGAAGGGTCGCAGCGTAAAGCTGCGCCCCACCGATGACCATGACCTCGCCGGCCTCACCAGACAAAGCGAAGGCGCGCGCCAGCCCGTCTTCCAAGGTCGAGACCAGATGCACGCCGTCGGGCAGGACCAGAGCTGGATCGCGGCTGACCACCACATGCGGACGGCCGGGCAGCGGCCCTTTCAGGGATTGAAAGGTCTTGCGGCCCATGAGCAAGGGCTTGCCCATCGTCATCGCCTTGAAATGGCGGAGATCGGCGGCGACCGACCAGGGCATGCGGTTGTCGCGGCCAATCACGCCATTGGCCGCGACAGCGACGATCAGAGACAATCCGGCAAGCGGCTGAACCGTCATGACATCACGATCTTCGGTCCCTGGGGCGACTCATCGCCCGATCCGGTCTTGGCCCACAGCCTGGCGGCGATATCCTTGTAAATCCGCGCCGCCGGACTGTCGGGTTTGGACAACACGATCGGCAGGCCGTCGTCGGACGTGGTGCGGATGGCGATATCGAGCGGCAAAGCGCCCAGGAAATCGACCCCCAGCCGGGCCGCCTCGGCTTCGGCGCCGCCATGACCGAAAATCGGCGTTTCATGCCCGCATTGAGGACAGTGGAAAATGCTCATATTCTCAATGATCCCCAAGACCGGCACATGGACCGCCCGGAACATGTTCAGCCCCTTGCGGGCGTCGATCAAGGCGATGTCCTGCGGTGTCGAGACGATCACCGCCCCGGACAGCGGCACGCGCTGAGTCATGGTAAGCTGGGTGTCGCCGGTGCCGGGCGGCATATCGACGATCATCACGTCAAGCGGCCCCCACAGCACGTCGCGCATCAATTGCTCCAGCGCGCCCATCACCATCGGGCCGCGCCAGACCACGGGATCATCCTCGGGGATCAGGAACCCGATCGACATCACTTTAAGACCGTAAGCCTCGACCGGCAGGAGCTGGGTGCCATCGCCGATCGCCCGGGGCTGGACGGTGGACACACCCAGCAAACGCGGCTGGGACGGACCGTAGATGTCGGCGTCGAACATGCCGACGGAAAGCCCCATCTCCCTGAAGGCCAGCGCCAGATTGGTGGCCGTGGTCGATTTGCCGACGCCGCCCTTGCCCGACGCCACGGCGATGATCACCTTGACACTCTCGAGCAGGCGTTCGGGCTGTTCCTGTTGCGAATGGGCATGCGCCTGGCGCGGATCGGGTTTTTCGGCGAACAGAACGGCGGAAACGCCCGCAACCCCCGGCAGCGCCGCCACGGCCTTCTCTGCGGCAAGGCGCACCGGCTCCATCGTCTCACCCAAGCCGGGGGCGATCTCAATCGCGAAAGAGACATGACCGTCCCGGATCGACACGCCCGAAACCATCCCCAGGCTGACGATGTCTTTCCCGCGGGTGGGATCGATGATCGATCCCAACGCGGACACGATGTTCTTCTCCGTTAATCCCGTCATCGTTTCCTCGGCCCTCTGATCGTTGATTCTATTGGCCCCCGGGTGATTTTGTGGGGAGACCCGCATTGCGCTCACGCGACGAGTCCCTTATAAGACTCAAGTGTCCCCGTTGCAAAGAACCGAGCGGCGGCGGTCATTGGCGACATGCCGTTTTATAGCGTTTTGAACCGCGAGGGATGAAAACCATGCCGTGGAATTCACAAGGCGGCCGGGGCGGCGGCCCATGGGGCGGCGGTCAAGGACCGTGGGGAAGAGGAAGCGGAGGGGGCGGCCCCAACGTCACGCCTCCCGATCTCGAGGAGCTGATCCGCAAAAGCCAGGAACGGTTCCGCCAATCCATGCCCAAGGGATTCGGCGGCGCACGGGGCATCATCCTCGTCATCGTTGCCGCGCTGGTCATGTGGGGTGCGACCGGCTTCTACAAGGTCAATCCGGACGAGGTCGGCGTGGTTCTGCGCTTCGGCCGTTTCGTCGGCATCACCCAGCCCGGCCTCAATTACCATCTGCCCAGCCCCATCGAAAGCGTGATTACGCCGCCCTATACGCGGATCAACAAGACCGAAATCGGCTTCCGCAACCCTGAATCGGGACGGATTTCGGCGCGCGACGCGGCCAATGAAGGGTTGATGCTGACCGGCGACGAAAACATCGTCGACCTCAATTTCTCGGTGTTCTGGCGCATCAACAACCCCGAGCATTATCTGTTCAGCGTCCGCGACCCCGAAGCGACGGTCAAGGTCGTGTCCGAATCGACCATGCGCGAGATCATCGGCCAGATGCCGATCCGCGCACCGCTGTTCGAGAACCGGGAACTGATCGCCGAGCGCATGCGCGCCCGCGCCCAGGAGATTTTGGACTCTTATAAGACCGGCGTCCAAATCACTCAGGTCCAGTTCCTGAAGGCCGACGTGCCGTCCGAAGTGGTCGATGCCTTCATCGACGTCCAGCGCGCCAAGGCCGACCAGGAGCGTCTGGGCAACGAAGCGGAAAGCTATCGCAACGACATCATCCCCAAGGCGCGCGGCGAAGCCCAGCGCATGGTCCAGGAAGCCGAAGCCTATAAGGAACAGGTGACGGACATCGCCGAGGGTGACGCGCAGCGCTTCCTGTCGGTCTATAACGTCTATAAGAGCGCCCCCGAGGTCATCGCGCAGCGCCTTTACATCGACGTGGTCGAAGATGTGCTGAAGAACGCGAACAAGATCGTCCTCGATCCGCAGGCCCGCAATGTCGTGCCTTATCTGCCCCTGTCCTCTCTGGGACAGCCGGGCGCGCTGCCGACGCCGCCGCGCACCACCAGCCAGGGAGGCAAGTGATGAACCGGGTTTCCGTGGGCATAATCGGCATCTTGCTGGCGGCGCTGGTGATTGGGGCGCTGTCGGCCCTGTTCACCGTCAACCAGACGCAAACGGCCCTGGTACTGCGGCTGGGCCGCGTGCGCGACGTCATCACCGAACCGGGATTACACGTCAAGATCCCCTTCATCGAAGATGTCGTGCGCTATGATGCGCGCATCCTCGATCTCGATCCGCCACCCGAACAGGTCATCCTGGCCGACCAGAAGCGCATCGACGTCGACACCTATACGCGGTTCCGCATCAACAACCCGCTGCAATTCTTCCAGGCGGTCCGGACCGAAGAAGCCGCACGCACCCGTCTGCGCGAGATCGTCAACAACGTCACCCGCCGGGTGCTGGGCAATGCCATGCTGCTCAGCCTTCTGTCCGCCGAACGCGAGCAGATGATGCAGGACATGCGCAACCAGGTGAACGAGGCGGCGAAGAATCTCGGCATCGACGTCATCGACGTGCGCATCCGCCGCGCCGATCTGCCCCCCGAGGCCAGCCAGGCGATTTACCGCCGCATGGAATCGGAACGCCAGCGTGAAGCCGCCGAGGCCCGCGCCCAGGGTATCGAACGCTCCCAGCAGATCCGGGCCCGGGCCGACCGCGAACGCACCGTGCTGCTGGCCGAAGCGCAGCGTCAGTCCCAGGTGCTGCGCGGTCAAGGCGACGGCGAGGCCAACCGGATTTATGCCGATGCTTTCGGTAAGGACCCGAACTTTTTCGCCTTCTACCGTTCGCTCGACGCCTATCGGCAGTCCTTGTCCAGCGACAACACCACCTATGTGCTGACCCCCGATTCCGACTTCTTCCGGTTCTTCTCGCATGCGCCCAAGACGCGCTGAACCAGAACGGAACGGTTGCTTCTCTTAAACGGCGCCCCCCGAAACGCTTCATGGCGTTTCGGGGGCTGTCCTTAACCGAATTACCCCAAAATTCCGCCTTGATTTCAGAAAAAACTTACCGAGCTAAAAGACCAACCCTGGGCAGGAGCCTTGTTAGGCAATGAATCGGCGCCGCCCTCTTACACGCGATGGAGGTTTTCGGTGATCGGATCAGGATCCCAACAGACCGGAATAGCCGCCGTAACGGCGTGCGCGACACGATGGATCGGCGGAGCGGCCCTGGCGGCCGGCATCGCCCTGGCCACACCCGCTCAGGCCGGCCCCGCACCGGACAGCTTCGCCGATCTGGCCGAAAAGCTGCTGCCGACGGTCGTCAATATTGCCACCACACAGACGGTCAAAAATCCCGAGCGCATGCCCGACATGCCGCAATTCCCGCCGGGATCGCCTTTCGATGAACTGTTCCGGGATTTCTTCGACCGTCAGGGCCGGATGGAAGGCCCCGTGCCGCGCCGGGCCACGGCGTTGGGTTCCGGCTTTCTCATCGATCCGTCCGGATTGGTGGTGACCAACAACCACGTCGTCGCCGACGCCGATGAGATTTCCGTCATCCTCCATGACGAGAGCGCCTACAAGGCCAAGCTGGTCGGGCGCGACAGCAAGCTCGACCTAGCACTCCTGAAACTCGTGGACGCGCCCAAGAACCTGCCCGCGATCGCCTTCGGCGATTCGGACAAGATGCGCGTCGGCGATTGGGTCATCGCTATCGGCAACCGCTTCGGACTGGGCGGATCGGTTTCCGCCGGCATCATCTCGGCCCGCGCCCGCGACATCCAGGCCGGACCCTATGACGATTTCTTCCAGACCGACGCAGCCATCAACAAAGGCAATTCCGGCGGACCGCTGATCAACCTCAATGGTGAAGTCATCGGCATCAACACCGCCATCTTCTCGCCTTCGGGCGGATCGGTCGGCATCGGCTTCTCGATTCCGTCCAACCTCGTCAAACCCGTGCTGGACGATCTGCGCAAATATGGCAAGACCCAGCGCGGCTGGCTGGGCGTGCGCATACAGACCGTCACCGACGACATCGCCGAAAGCCTGGGCCTGCCCAAGAATATGCATGGCGCGCTGGTCGCCAGCGTCAATCCGGGCGGCCCCGCCGACAAGGCCGGGATCAAGCCGGGCGACGTAATCACGCGCTTCGACGGCCAGGATGTCGGTGAAATGCGGCGTCTGCCGCGCATCGTCGCCACCACCGCAATCAACAAGACCGCTGAAATCCAGATCTGGCGCAACGGTAAAACCGTATCGACCAAGGTCGTCGTCGGCGTCCTGCCCGAAAGCGATGAGGAGGCCACCGCCAGCACGCCGGAACCCGAAACGCCGAAACCCGAGGCCGGACAGGTTTCGATCCCGGGGCTTGGGCTCGCCTTGTCGCCGATCTCGCCCTCCTTGCGCGACCGCTACGACATCCCTGCCGATCTCAAGGGTGTGGTCGTGACCGACGTCACCTCGGGTGGCGCAGCCGCTGAAAAGGGCTTGCGTCCGGGCGATGTGGTGATCGAGGTCTCGCGCGAAGCGGTCGCTTCGCCGGCGGACTTCGCCAAACGGGTCGAAGCCGCCCGCGCCGCCAAACGCAAGAGCGTCCTTTTGCTGGTCCAAAGCGAGGGATTGCAGAAATGGGTGCCGCTCAAAGTCGACGCCGCACCGGCCAAGCCCTAACGAACGAAAGCCCCCTTCCCAAGATTGGGAAGGGGGCTTTTTTATCGCATCGGCCCTGAAATCCGTCCGGCGGACGTTCAGTCCCCGATAATCTCCGAATCATCATAGCCTTGGATGTAAAGCAGGCTGCGCAGATCGCCGTGATCGATCCGCGCCGACGCCTTGCCCGCCACCACCGGTTTGGCATGGAAAGCGACACCCACCCCGGCGGCGCGAATCATATCGAGATCGTTGGCCCCGTCCCCCACCGTCATCGTTCGCGACAAGGGAATGGCCCGCGCCGCCGCCGTCTCGATCAGAGTCTTCAGCTTGGCGTCCCGGTCCAGGATCGGATCAATCACCCGTCCCGTCAGCCGCCCCTCTTCAATTTCAAACCGATTGGAAAAGTCGGCATCGAACCCGCAATGGACGCGGACCCGTCCGGTGAAGAAGTCGAACCCACCCGACACCAGGACCGTGTAAGCGCCATTGGCCTTCATCGTGGCGATCAGCGACCGGCCGCCTTGCGTAAACACAACCCGGCGCCAGGTTGCCTCCAGCATATCGGCGGACAACCCGCGCAGCAGACCGACCCTCTCCCGCAAGGCGTCCTTGAAATCGATCTCGCCATTCATCGACCGGGCGGTGATGGCGGCGATCCGCTCCTTCAGTCCTGCGAAATCGGCCAATTCGTCCAGCGTCTCGCCGGTCACCATGGTCGAATCCATGTCTGCCAGCAGCAACGCCTTGCGCCGGTCCCGGACCGGTTGGGCGATCACATCGACGGGGTGCGGCGCCAGTTCCCGTTTCGCCGCCGCCACCGCCTGGTCCGCAGACAAAAGCGTGAAGGGCAGATCGACGGCGCGGGCCGGAGACAGCCAGGACGGCGACAACAGGTCCGCGCCCAGTTCCAGAAGAGCGGACCGCACCCGGCCGAGCATGCTATCGTCGAGCGCGCCGGCTTCGGGAGCAATAAGAGTGAGAACATGATCCATGGCGACACCTTCTAACGGGCAAGCGGGAGGTTTGGCAAGCATGGCCGGAAGGCACCGCAAAACCGTCATCGTCGCCGGCCCGACGGCATCGGGAAAATCGGCCCTGGCCGTCCGCATTGCCGAGGAATTCGGCGGCGTCGTCATCAATGCCGATTCGATGCAGATCTATGACGGTTTGCCCATCCTGAGCGCCCAGCCCGACGCCGCCCAGCAGGCGCGCGCGCCACACCGCCTTTACGGCGCACTCGCACCCGACGATCCCTGCTCGGTCGGGCGATGGCTGGACATGGCCGCAGCGGAAGCCCGCACGGCCTGGGATCAAGACCGGCTGCCCGTGGTGACGGGCGGCACCGGCCTTTATCTGCAGGCCCTTCAGGAAGGACTGGCCCCGGTCCCCGACATCCCCGCCCCGGTGCGCGCCGAAACCCGCCGGATGCTGGCCGAAATAGGCAATGAACGCTTTCACGCGATGCTCGCAGCGCGCGATCCGGTCATGGGCGCAAGACTGCACCCCTCAAACAGCCAAAGGCTAGCCCGTGCCTGGGAAGTCATCGAAGCCAGCGGGCGCTCGCTCGCGGACTGGCAGCAGGAACCGGCGCAAGGCCGCCTGAACGGGGATATTCTGCCCATCCTGCTGCTGCCCGCCCCCGCAATCCTTTATGCCGCCTGCGATGAGCGCTTTCTCGCCATGACCGCCGAAGGCGCGCAGGAAGAAGCCCGCGCGTTCCAAAGCAAGCATCTCGACCCTGCCCTTCCCGTGATGAAAACATTGGGCCTGGCCGAACTGATCGCTCATGACGAAGGCAGGCTGGATCTGGACCAAGCGATCATGATGGCCCAGGGGGCGACCCGGCGTTATGCGAAACGCCAGCGCACCTGGTTCCGCCACCGCCTACCCGCCCGCCATATCGCCTGTGAACAATTTTCGGAAAGATTGAACGATGAAATATTTTCGATCGTTCGCCAATTTCTGTTGACCCGAATATTTTGAACGTCTAGCGTGCCTTCTCCGCTCATGGTCCGGCGCGCTTGGATGTGCTCCTTGACCTACAGGCGGGTCAAAGATTCGACAGGTTTCGGGGTAAGGACGGTATTGTGCTGAGTGGAAACGGAAAGAGTTATGGAGGCGTTGTCGTGCAAACGGGCACGATGCTCCGCCATGGCGTCGCCGATCATTCCTTCAGCTTCCTTCCGGTCATCGCGCCCGCGCTGATCGCGTTGCTCGCGTTCGGCCTTGCCGGCGCGTCCTCCCTTGGCCTCATTATTATCTCCCTTGGGCTTATTAGCGTATCGCTTATTGGCATCGTAGCCATGACGCGGGGGCCCGGACAGACCATCTAAAACCTACACAGGTTTATTTTCCGACCACCCCGACGTCAGCGCAGACGCCGGGGTTTTTTGTGTTTAATCAGGACGTTAGAAAGGAACTGCGATGCGCGTTTACTACGATCGGGACGCCGATGTTAATCTGGTCAAGGGCAAGAAGGTCGCCGTGATCGGTTATGGCAGCCAGGGACATGCCCACAGCCTCAATCTTCGCGATTCCGGCGTCGCCAACGTGGCCGTGGGCTTGCGTCCGAACTCGCCGAGCGCCGCCAAAGCCAAGGCCTAAAAGCTTCAGGTCATGACCCCCGCCGAAGCGGCCGCCTGGGCCGATGTTGTGATGATCCTGACCCCGGACGAACTTCAGGCCGAGCTTTACACCCATGATCTGCGCGACAATCTGCGCCCCGGCGCCGCGATCGCCTTTGCCCATGGCCTGAGCGTCCATTTCAACTTGATTGAGCCCCGCCCCGATCTCGACGTCTTCATGATCGCGCCCAAGGGTCCCGGCCACACCGTGCGCAGCGAATATCTGAAGGGCGGCGGCGTGCCCTGCCTGGTCGCCGTGGCTCAGAACGCTTCGGGCACCGCGCTCGATCTCGCCTTGTCCTACGCTTCGGCCATCGGCGGCGGGCGCTCGGGCATCATCGAAACCACCTTCCGCGAGGAATGCGAAACCGACCTGTTCGGCGAGCAAGCGGTCCTGTGCGGCGGCCTGACCAAGCTGATCCAGACCGGATTCGAAACCCTGGTCGAAGCCGGATACGCACCTGAAATGGCCTATTTCGAGTGCCTGCACGAGGTCAAGCTGATCGTCGATCTGATCTATGAAGGCGGCATCGCCAACATGCGTTACTCGATCTCGAACACGGCCGAATATGGCGATTACACGACCGGGCCGCGCATCATCACCGATCAGACCAAGGCCGAGATGAAGCGTGTTCTGGACGATATCCAATCGGGCCGTTTCACCCGCGACTGGATGCTGGAATGCAAGGCCGGTCAGCCTTCCTTCAAAGCCACCCGCCGTCGCCAGGCCGAACATCAGATCGAAGAAGTGGGCGAACGCCTGCGCGGCATGATGCCCTGGATCGCCAAAAACAAACTGGTGGACAAGACCAAGAACTGATCTCGGTCACGATTGAGGATGAAGGGGGCGCTTTATGCGCCCCTTTTTTCCGTCCCCGAACCGCCCGATCGCATCCGATCTGCGGAACAACACCATGACGGCATTGACAAGTGCCCGCGTTCCATCCTTAAGCTTGCGCCCGGCGGGGAAACGCACGCCGGACCCGTCCGCCGCCTTGAGCCGTTCCCGTATTGTCCACACCCGGCGCGGATTGTTGTCGAAACAAAAAAAAACCGCTCCCCCGAAACTGCCGGGCTGATATAAAAGGACTCTCGGGTCTATCGGTCCTTCGCTTTTCCGGGCCATCATGCCTGACCCGGCCTTTCCGGCATTGTTTGTGCTTAAACGTACCTGCGCGAGTGAGGTTTTATGTTTTCCAAAATGATGGGGATGTTTTCCGCAGACATGGCGATCGATCTCGGCACGGCCAATACGCTGGTCTATGTCAAGGGTCGCGGAATCGTTCTCAACGAACCGTCGGTGGTGGCGATCGCCGAGGAAAAGGGTAAGAAAAAGGTCCTGGCGGTCGGAGACGAGGCGAAGATGATGCTGGGCCGAACCCCCGGCTATATTCAGGCGATCCGTCCCATGCGCGACGGCGTCATCGCCGACTTTGAAGTGGCGGAAGAAATGATCAAGCATTTCATCCGCAAGGTGCATAACCGCCGCTCCTTCGCCAGCCCGCTGGTGATCGTTTGCGTGCCGTCGGGCTCGACCGCCGTGGAACGGCGCGCGATTCAGGAATCGGCGGAAAGCGCGGGCGCGCGCCGCGTCTTCCTGATCGAAGAACCGATGGCTGCCGCGATCGGCGCCGGTCTGCCGGTCACCGAACCGACCGGTTCGATGGTGGTCGATATCGGTGGCGGCACCACCGAGGTCGCGGTCCTGAGCCTGGGCGGCATCGTCTATTCGCGTTCGGTGCGGGTCGGTGGCGACAAGATGGACGAAGCCATCATCGCCTATATCCGCCGCAACCATAACCTTCTGATCGGCGAAAGCTCGGCCGAACGGATCAAGAAGGAAGTCGGCTCGGCCTGCCCGCCGGAAGATGGCGAAGGCCGCACGGTCGAGATCAAGGGCCGCGACCTGATGAACGGTGTGCCCAAGGAACTGATCATTTCCGAACGCCAGATCGCCGAAAGCCTGGCCGAACCGGTCGGCGCGATCATCGAAGCGGTCAAGGTGGCGCTGGAACACACCGCGCCCGAACTGGCCGCCGATATCGTCGACAAGGGCATCGTGCTGACCGGCGGCGGCGCGCTTTTGTCCAATCTCGATCTGGTGCTGCGCCACGCCACCGGGTTGCCGGTATCGATCGCCGACGATCCTCTGTCCTGCGTAGCGCTTGGCACCGGACGGACGTTGGAGGAAATGCCCAAGCTCAAAAACGTCCTGTCCAGCATGTACTGACGTTTAAAACCCGCAGGCCTTTAGGAGGGCCTTGGTGAAACAGCATTCCGGAGCCTCGGGCCGTCTGGCGACGTTGAAGCTGCTGCTGCAACGCTTCGCCATTCTGGCCATGATCATGGCCTCGCTGGGGCTGATGTTGCTGGGCAAGGCGGACACCGCCCTGATGGAAAGAACACGCACGACCGTGGACGACATGGTCATGCCGATGCTCGACGTCTTGTCACAGCCCGCCTCCACCATCGCCAGGGGGGTGGAATTCGTTCAGGATCTGACCAATCTGCACGCCGAGAACGCGCGCCTTAAGGCGGAAAACCGCGCCTTGATGCATTGGCAGACCGTGGCCCATCACCTCGACAATGAAAATCGCGCCCTGCGCACCCAGCTCAATTTCGTTCCCGATCCCGACCCCGCTTTCATTACCGGACGCGTCATCGGCGACACCGGCGGCGCATTCGTGCATTCGATGCTGATCAATGCCGGCGAAGACGACGGCGTGCGCAAAGGTCAGGCCGTGCTTTCGGAGGGCGTGCTGGTCGGACGCATCGCCGAGGTCGGGACGCGGTCGGCCCGAATCCTGCTTATGACCGACATCAACGCCCGCATCCCGGTCATCTTGGAAGGCTCGCGCGCCAAGGCGATTCTGGCCGGCGACAATTCATCGCGACCCCGGCTCGACCATTTCTCGCCCAACCTGGTCGCCGATCCCGGTGACCGGGTCATCACCTCGGGCGATGGCGGGGCCTTTCCGCCCGGACTTCCCATCGGCGTCGTCGCCTCGGTCCATGACGGGGTAATCCGCATCGAGCCTTTCGTGCAGCGTCACCGGCTGGAATATGTCACCATCGTCGATTACGGCTTGGCCGGTATCCTGCCGGCCGAGACGACCCGGGACCGCACACGGTGAAGGGAACTTTCCCGCAGCGGCTGGATCAAAAATTCCGCCGCCAGCTGCCCATCCTTCTGACCTTGCTCCTGATCCTGTTGGACGCCATACCGACGAGGCTGCCCGACTTCGCCGTCGTATCTCCCCTGTTCCCCTTGATCGGCATCTATTACTGGGCGATCTTCCGCCCCGATCTTCTCGGCCCCGTCCCCGCCTTCCTGCTTGGTCTCGCCAACGACATCATCGCCGGTCTCCCGCTGGGCGTGACTCCTCTCGTCTATCTGCTTGTCCATTGGCTGACGGCCTCGCAGCGGCGTTTTTTCCTCGGCAAACCCTTCCTGCTGGCCTGGTGGGGTTTTTCCGTGATCGCTCTCGGCTCTCAGGTCTTGCGGTGGATGCTCGTCTCGGTCATTTTCGGCAAAGCCGTTGACCCGCTGGTGGTCGTCGTTGAAATCATCATCACGATCTGCTGCTATCCGCTGGTCAGTTGGGCATTCGCGCGCATCCAGCTTGGGCTGATGCAAAACGCCTGAAAGCCGCACCGCATATGTCGCACGACAACGACCGCGCCAAAGCCATCGGACGACGCGCCTTCTTCCTGGGGGGGATCAAGGTCGCGCTTTTGTCCGTTCTGGCCGGACGGATGTATTATCTTCAGGTCATGCAGGGCGACAAATACGCCGTCCTGGCGGATGAGAACCGGATCAACATCCGTCTGCTGCCGCCGCCCCGCGGCCATATCCTCGACCGCAACGGCGTGCCGATGGCCGTCAACCGCCAGAACTACCGGGTCCTGGTTATTTCGGAACAGACCAACAACGATCTCGACGGCACGCTGGACATGCTGGCCAACCTGATCCCGGTCAACGACCATGACCGGGCGCGCATCGCCCGCGAAGTCAAACGCCATCGCAGTTTCGTTCCGGTCACCGTGCGCGAAAATCTGACCTGGCAGGATGTCGCGCGCATCGAACTCAACGCCCCCGACCTGCCGGGCGTGATGATCGATGTCGGGCAAAGCCGCGACTATCCGCTGGGCGAACTGGGCGCGCATCTTCTGGGCTATGTCTCGGCGGTGAGCGAGGCCGATCTTCAGGCGTCCTCCGATCCGCTGCTGGAACTGCCGGGCTTCCGCATCGGCAAGGCGGGAATCGAGCGCGTCTACGACATGGCCCTGCGTGGACGCGGTGGCACCAGCCAGCTCGAAGTCAACGCCGTCGGCCGCACCATCCGCGAGCTGGCCCGGCAGGAAGGCGAGCCCGGGCTGGATATCGGACTGACCATCGACACCGACCTTCAGCAATTCGCCGCCCAGCGCCTGGGCGAGGAAAGCGGCTCGGTCGTGGTGATGGATATCCATAACGGCGACGTGCTGGTGATGGCCTCGACGCCATCCTACGACCCCAACGCCTTCAATCGCGGCCTGTCCTCGGGCGAATGGAAAAACCTGACCGAAAATCCACGCGCGCCTTTGACCAACAAAGCCGTTACCGGCCAATATCCGCCGGGATCAACCTTCAAGCTGATCACCGCCATGGCGGCGCTGGAATCGGGCGTCATCAGCCCCGATCAGCGCGTCACCTGCACCGGCCAG
The DNA here is from genome assembly GCA_034926235.1 of Rhodospirillaceae bacterium. Taxonomy (GTDB): domain Bacteria; phylum Pseudomonadota; class Alphaproteobacteria; order Rhodospirillales; family Magnetospirillaceae; genus JAYFRE01. The sequence continues at coordinate 29,720 of JAYFRE010000091.1, read as the reverse complement.
ATGAGTCTCGGCAATCTCCACTTCCATTGCTGGAAGAAGGGCGGGCACGGTTCGGTCGATCTGCATGACGGTCTCAAACATTCCTGCGACATCTATTTCTACGAAGTGGCCCGGCGCATGGGGTTCGAGCGCATCGCCGAGATGGCCAAGCGTTTCGGCCTGGGCGCGCCCATGGGGTTGGACCTGCCCGGCGAACGGGGCGGTACGATTCCCAACCGCGCCTGGAAACGCGCCGCCATGGGGCAATCCTGGTATCCGGGCGAAACCCTGATCAACGCCATCGGCCAGGGCTATGTCCTGACCACGCCCTTGCAGCTTGCGGTAATGTGCGCACGTGTCGCCAATGGCGGCATGGCCGTGACCCCGCATCTGGCCAAGGACGATATCCGCGGCGCTCAGGCTCTGCCCCGCAAATCCGCCGATTGGCCGGATATGGGACTGTCCCGCCAATCGATCGACATGGTCCGGCGCGGCATGAACGCGGTCGTCAACGAGCCGGGCGGCACCGCCTATGGCGCGCGCATCCGCGACGAAAGCATGGCCATGTCGGGCAAGACCGGATCGGCTCAGGTGCGGCGCATCACCATGCGCGAACGCGAAACCGGGGTTAAAAAGAACGAGGAACTGCCTTGGCGCGAACGCGACCACGCGCTGTTCGTCGCTTATGCTCCGGAACACAATCCCCGTTTCGCCTGCAGCGTGATCATTGAGCATGGCGGCGGCGGCTCGGCGGTCGCCGCGCCGATCTGCCGCGACATCCTGACCGAGGTGCAAAAGCGCTATCCTCAGCAGATGGTTCGGCGCAATGAAAAGGACAACGCGACATGAGCGGATCGGGCGCGCGATTCCATTCCAACGGCGCGGAGATGAGCCTGGGCGAAAAACTATGGCGCATCAGCTGGTCCTTCCTGATCCTGATCGGCCTGATCTGCGGCGTGGGCTTCCTTACGCTCTATTCCGCCGCCAACGGTTCGTTCGAACCCTGGGCGTCCCGCCAGATCATCCGTTTCGCCCTGGGACTTGCCGTGCTTCTGGCCGTGGCCGTGACCGACATCCGCCTCTGGATGCGCTGGGCCTACATCTTGTACGCCGTCGCCCTGGTCCTGCTGGTGGCCGTAGAGGTGCGCGGATCAATCGGCATGGGCGCGCAACGCTGGATCGATTTCGGAATCATCCAGATTCAGCCCTCCGAAATCATGAAGATCACGCTGGTTCTGGCGCTGGCCCGCTATTTCCACGGCATCGGCTATCAGGAAATCGGCCGTCCCTTGGTGCTGATACCGCCGCTTCTTATGGTCGCCGCTCCCTTCGTTCTGGTCATGAAGCAGCCCGATCTCGGCACCGCGATGATGCTTCTGATGGCCAGCGGCGCTCTGTTCTTCCTTGCCGGCGTCCGGATATGGAAATTCGCCATCGCCATCGCCGGGGCCGTCGCCCTGGTCCCGTTGGCCTGGCAATTCCTGCGCGACTATCAGCGCAAGCGGATCATTACCTTCCTCGATCCCGAAAGCGACCCTTTAGGGGCCGGCTATCACATCATGCAGTCCAAGATCGCCCTGGGTTCGGGCGGAACCTTCGGCAAGGGCTTCATGCTGGGCACGCAAAGCCATCTGAACTTTCTACCCGAAAAACAAACCGACTTCATTTTCACCATGCTGGCCGAGGAATGGGGCATGGTCGGCGGCATAGCCCTGCTCGGGCTCTACAGCCTGATCCTGATCTATGGCTACGCCATATCGCTTCGCGCACGCAGCCAGTTCGGCCGATTGGTCGGGCTGGGCCTGACCAGCACTTTCTTCCTCTACATCTTCATCAACATCGCCATGGTCATGGGACTCGTGCCGGTGGTCGGCGTGCCGCTGCCGCTGATTTCCTATGGCGGCACGGCCATGTTGACGCTGCTGTTCGGCCTCGGCCTGATCATGAGCGTTCACATCCACCGGGATGTGCAGATCGGCCGGCGCAGCGCTTCGGACGAATTCTGACGGCAAAGATGGAAAAAACCATCGACAAGCCAGCCCCGCTTTGCTACATAACCGGCCTCCCGATGAGGGCGCGTAGCTCAGATGGTAGAGCAGCTGACTCTTAATCAGCGGGTCCACAGTTCGATCCTGTGCGCGCCCACCAATTCAGACGAAAGGCCGGCCTGTTTCAGGCCGGCCTTTCGTTTTCAGCCCATGGGCCTTTTATAAAAAACCATTCCGGATGACGTGGTGCGGACGGCGGGACTCGAACCCGCACTTTCTTACGAAAAACAGATTTTAAGTCTGCTGCGTCTACCGGTTTCGCCACGTCCGCACGGATCAGGCGGCCTTCACATAACATTCCGGCAGGCATTTGTCGCGGGCCTGAACGGGGTAGGACGTCAAAAAACTGCCGGAAGCGGAAAGTCCAAGAGCATTTACAGGACGGAACCTGACTGGTACAGTCCCGCGCGCTGCCGGAAGAGCGATATCGCTTTCCCATCCGGCTAGGCCCCTGTCCGACGGATACGGCTATGAAAATCCTTGCCTGCAACAGCAATCGTCCGCTCGCGGAATCCATCGCGAGCTATCTTAATATCGCCCTGACCTCGGCCAGCATCCGGCGATTCTCCGACATGGAGGTCTTCGTCGAAATTCAGGAGAATGTGCGGGGCGAAGACGTCTTTCTGGTGCAGTCCACCAGTTTCCCTGCGAACGACAATCTGATGGAGCTGCTGGTCACCATCGATGCGCTCCGCCGCGGATCGGCCCGGCGCATCACCGCCGTCATCCCCTATTTCGGCTATGCCCGCCAGGACCGCAAATCGGGTCCGCGCACGCCGATTTCGGCCAAGCTGGTCGCCAATCTGATCACCACCGCCGGCGCCAACCGCGTGGTCACGTTGGATCTGCATTCGGGTCAGATCCAGGGCTTTTTCGATATTCCGCTCGACAATCTTTACGCCGCGCCGGTCTTCACTCACGACATCCGCAACCGCTACAGCCCGTCCAACCTGACCATCGTTTCGCCCGATGTCGGCGGCGTAGTGCGCGCCCGCGCGATCGCGCGCCGGCTGGACGTGCCGCTGGCAATCATCGACAAGCGCCGTGAACGCGCCGGCGTGTCCGAAGTCATGAACATCATCGGCGACGTCGCCGGCCAGCGCTGTATTCTGATCGACGACATCGTCGATTCCGCCGGCACGCTGTGCAACGCCGCCGAAGCGCTGATCAAGGCCGGGGCCACCTCGGTGGCGGCCTATGTCACCCATGGCGTGTTGTCGGGCGGAGCCATCGCGCGGGTGGCGACGTCACCGCTGGAAAGCCTGGTTACGACCGACTCGATCCAGTCGACCGAACCCGCTCAATTGGCACGCAACATCCGCCAGATCACCATTGCCCCCTTGATGGCTGAATCGATCCTGCGCATCAGCGAGGAACGCTCGGTTTCCAGCCTGTTCGATTGAGGTTCCGGTTCCACCGGCGGGCATTTCGCCCTGCCCGCAGTCCAAGGGTTGAAAAACCCCGCCGGGCAGTGTAAACCCTGGCCGTTCCTAAGGCGTCGGCACCCCTGGAGGCGACGCCTTGCTTGTATTGGAGATCGATCCATGAGTGAAGTTACTGTTCTCGACGTCGAGGCGCGCGAGCGGAGCGGAAAGGGGGCCGCCCGTGACACCCGCCGCAAGGGCCTGGTCCCCGGCGTGATCTATGGCAACAAGCAGTCCCCCCTGTCCATCGCCCTCGAACCCCGCCGTCTGCTGGCGGAAATGAACAAGCCCGGCTTCTTCAGCCGCCTGTTCAAGGTTCAGGCCGGCGGCAAGGCCGAGCTGTGCTTGGTCCGCGACGTGCAGCGCCATCCGGTTTCCGACCAGCCCCTGCATGTCGATTTCCTGCGCGTCAGCGTCGATTCCAAGGTTCATGTCAAGGTGGCGGTGCATTTCATCAATCAGGAAAGCGCCCCCGGCCTGAAGCAGGGCGGCGTCCTGAACGTCGTCGAGCACGAGCTCGAACTGATCGCGCCGGCCGGCAACATTCCTGCCGCCCTGGTCGTGGATCTCGCCGGTCTCGAAATCGGCGCATCGATCCATGCCGGCATCCTCGCTCTGCCGGAAGGCGTCTCCCTGGTTTCGCACGATCCGGAAATGACCATCGCCGCGATCCTGGCGCCCACCGTCGGCGGAGCGGAAGAAGCCGAAGCCGCCGCCCCGAGCGACGAGGCTGCGGCCGCTCCCGCGACCGACGCCTAAAATTTGGTCGGTCGGATGCGACTGCTGATCGGACTGGGCAATCCCGGCGCCGAATATGCCCGCAACCGGCACAATATCGGGTTCATGGCGGTGGACGCTATCGTCCGCCGCCATGGCTTTTCGCCCTGGCGGACACGCTTCCAAGGACAATGCGCCGAAGGCGTCATCGGCGGAGAAAAGGTTCTGGCCTTAAAACCGGAAACCTTCATGAACCTGTCCGGCCAGTCGGCGGCAGCCGCTTTGCGCTTCTTCAAGCTGACCCCCGGCGATGTCATCGTCTTCCATGACGATCTCGACCTCGCGCCGGGCGCTGTACGGATCAAGACCGGCGGCGGAACGGGCGGCCATAACGGCTTGAAAAGCCTTGATGCGCATATCGGCAAGGACTACCGCCGCGTCCGGATCGGCATCGGCCACCCCGGCGACAAGACCCTTGTCACGCCCTATGTTTTGGGCAATTTCGCCAAGGCGGAACAGGATTGGCTTTCTTCCCTGTTCGACGCCATGGCGGCTGACGCCGCGCTTTTGTTCGAGACGGACGGCGCGGCCTTTCTCGCACGGCTGCCGCGACCGCAGCCCCGCATTCAACCTGGAAAGCCCGAAACGGGCGGAGCGTCCTGATGGGATTCAATTGTGGCATCGTCGGCTTACCCAATGTCGGCAAATCCACCCTGTTCAACGCCCTGACCGCCACCGCCGCGGCCGAGGCGGCCAATTATCCGTTCTGCACCATCGAACCCAATACGGGCCGGGTCGCCGTGCCCGACGCGCGGCTGGATGAACTGGCGCGGGTGGCGAAATCCGGCAAGATCATCCCCACACAGCTTGAATTCGTCGATATCGCCGGGCTGGTCCGGGGTGCTAGCAAGGGCGAGGGACTGGGCAACCAGTTCCTGGCCAATATCCGCGAAGTCGACGCCATCGTGCATGTGCTGCGCTGCTTCGAAGATGGGGACATCACCCATGTCGAAGGATCGGTCGATCCGGTGCGCGATGCCGAAACGGTCGAAACCGAACTGATGCTGGCTGATCTCGACAGCCTGGAACGGCGCGTCGTCAACGCCCAGAAACGCGCCAAGGTCGGCGACAAGGACGCGAAAACCCAGCTTGAGGTCATGGAACCCGCCCTGGAGGCGCTGCGTTCGGGCCGCCCCGTGCGCTCGGTCACCTTCGACGCGACGCAAAAACCGTTGCTGCGCTCGTTGGGCCTGCTCACCTCCAAGCCTGTTCTTTACGCCTGCAATGTCGATGAAGGATCCGCCGCCACCGGCAACGCCTTTTCCGCCCAGGTAGCGGCCAAGGCCGAAGCCGAGGGCGCGGCCCACGTGGTCGTCTCCGCCGCGATCGAGGCCGAGGTGGCGCAGCTTTCCGATCCCGCCGACAAGCAGGAATTCCTGGAATCGCTGGGCTTGGCTGAAACCGGACTGGCGCGGGTAATCACCGCCGGCTACCGGCTGCTTCACCTCCTGACCTTCTTCACCGTCGGTCCGAAGGAAGCTCATGCCTGGACTCTGTCGGTGGGGTTGAAGGCTCCGGCGGCAGCCGGCGTCATCCATACCGATTTCGAACGGGGCTTCATCCGCGCCGAAACCATTTCCTACGACGATTTCGTCGCTTTCAACGGGGAAACCGGGGCGCGGGACGCAGGCCGGCTGCGTCTGGAAGGCAAAGAGTACGTCGTCCAGGACGGCGACGTCTTCCACTTCCTCTTCAACGTCTAACCCGAGCCGGGAAAAGCGGCGTCACGCCGAGGGGGCGTCCGCCTCCTCCCCGGTTCCCGCCGCGCCCATCATCAACGCCTTGCCGCGCATCAGGCAATCGGCCACCTTGTGGCGCGCCCGCTTCAGCATGTTAGCCAGGGTTTGGCGGGACACCCCCATCGCGCGCGCCGCTTCCTGTTGCTGAAGCCCGACCAGATCGACCAGGCGCAACGCCTCGAACTCGTCGGCTTCCAGCCAAATCTTCTCGCAAAGCTGCATCGGCCGCCCGTTGGGCTTGAAGCAGCGTTCCGCCGGCTGTGCGCATATGGTCCGTGGAATTTTCGGTCTGGGCATCCTGCTTCCTTGCGGACTTAGGGGCTTCGGGAGGTCATTCCGGCCGGAAGACTTGTCCCGACAGCACGATTTTAAGGGTTCGCACGAAAAGCCAGAGCAGCAGCACCGATAACAGCCCGATCAGCACGAAAGCCATGCCCTTGAAAAACGCGCTGTCGGTCAGACGGCTCATTCGCATCGTGGCGATGGTGAAAGCCGCCAGGGGAAAGGAATAGGCCCAGGCCGAGAGGAAGAAACCGCACCGGTAAAACCGGATCCCGTTCATGATCAGAAGGACGGCCATGAACAGGGCCGTGTCGTACAGAATGCGTGCGAAGACGTCCACCCCGCCCACCAGCATCGTGTAGGAAATAAAACCCACCGACGGCGGGGCCAATAGGATGAACAGCATCGGAGTCAGACGCTGGGGAAGCGGTTCGTGGAAAAACAGCCGATAGATAACGATGTTCAGGATCACCATCCAAAACAGGATGCCGACGCTGAAATAAAACCAACTGATCTCGATGAAACCGTGATGGACACCGGAAATCGGCGCGATGATGGTACCGACGACGGGAATGAACCAGCTTGGATTGGCGTGGCCGGGCTGGTAATGCGCCTGATGGATCCAGCTGTTCAGCACGGCCAGGGTCAGCACGATCTGAAGCACGGCGCCGATGGCCCAGATCCAGAGCGACAATTCCGGCACCGCGATCCAGACATAGGACAGCAGCAACAGGCTGATCGACACGGTGGGAAAGAAACTGATTCTGATCGGGTTTGCCCATTCCTCCCGCACCGATCCGGGAAAGAAGGCCAGCTTCACGCCATAGGCCGCCGCCGCCAGGATGAACACCACCGTCGCCAGCAGGGCCAGTCCGGTTCCAAGCAAGGGTGATAGCCCTAGAAATGTCCCCATCTGCTGCCAAGCGATCGCGAGACCGCACAGCCCCATGACGACGGCAAAAAAAGATATGGGGAAATGGCAGAGGCAGAGCGGCTCAGCCGCCCCCCGATTCACAGGACAGGTTATCGCCATGACAAGCACCGGACAAAGAAAGGGTGATGGAAAACGTCCCGCCGCGTTCCGCGGCGACCGTCAGCGTCCGCAGCAGCGGGACCGATGACCGTGCCCACCGCAACCGCCCTGCTTCTCTCCATGACCTTCGCCATGCGCATGACCGTCTTCTCCATGCTCATGCTCATGCCCATGACCATGACCATGTCCGCCACAGCATCCGTGCGATTCGCCTTCGGCGTCATCCTCATCGTGATGATGACAGCCGCAGCCCCCATCCTTGGCCTTGCTCTCATGAGTAGGCGAGCTGCCGCCCTGTTCGGGCGAAAGCAGCGGCGTCGCCGCTGCGAGATCCAATCTCGGCTTTCCGTCCGGCCCCTGCACCTGATTCGTGACCTGATAGACCTGAAACCGAGAGGCCAAAAGCCGCGCCAACATCCTGTGGCCGATATTGCGCACCAAGACACGCCCCACCCCGCGGGCATTCAGCAGATCGATCAGCGTTTCCTTGCCCGAACAATCGCTTTCCCGGGCGGGATTTGCCTGCCGGGCGATCTCGTTCCCCTGTTCGTCGATGAACAGCAATTGCTCCGCCTTGACGAAATGGTTGGCCATCCGGCCATCAGTCATCGGTATCGCCATGATCATGATGTTCGTTTCCTTGAAAGCGGCCGACAGCGTGGAAACGCCCGACCGATGATCGTCTTGCGGACACCGCCGGCTTTCAGGATCGAGGAACGAAATGATCCGTACCGGCATCCGCTATAAATAGCATATGCCATTTATAAAACCGTCTTTGGACCGGGCGCAACCCGGAAAGACAGAACAAACCGGCTTAACGCTTGAAACGGGATGCCCGGGTCGTCGCCACGCGGGAACGCCAGAGGGAGCGGACCTTGCCGGCTTTATCGCCGCTTGTTTCGGCGGGTGGGGCGAGATAGGTGCCGATCAGTTCGATATAAGGCTTCGGCGACGCCAGCAGGGTAACGAGCGCGGCCACCAGTTTGGCGGCGGAGATCGGTCGTTGCAGAGAAACCGACCGCTTCAATCTGACCTCACCATCCTCGACCCCGAAAATCGGGCCTAGATGCCGCCCGGCAGCATCCAGGATGGTCAGCAACGCCGTGCGCGCCGCCGGCGATTCCGCTGAAAAGGGCATGCGGCCCAACGTCCCGGTCATGGTCAGGATTCCCGCCTCGCCATCCTCTTCATAGCGGCACTGGAAAGGCACCGACAAATGGATGAAAGAGAAATACAGCCCCATGGGCGGCGGACCGGAGCCGTCACCTTCGGCGGCCAGGACCCGAAGGTCGATGGGGAGCTTGGGGTCGTCGGACAGCAAGGGAGAGGGCGGGATGTCGGTCATTGGGGAATGCTGCGAAAAGGCCGTCGGTTTTAGGAATTCGAGACTATCCCGGATCGAACCGCCTGTCACGGTCTCACGGAAGCAAGACATGTCTTTAACCAAAACATCTTTCTTGTATGCGGCGGGGCAGGAATGGATAAGATGCCCTGAACGAACGCGCCCTGCGAGGAGAACGAGGTTGAAGAACGAGGGATTCCCGTTACTGGATCAGGTTCTGGTCCCGATCCATCCCGAGGGCTGGCGATTCGTCGCCATCTTCGCCGTCGTCACCGCGATTCTGTTCGCACTATGGACGCCCCTGGGTTGGATCGGCGTCGTGCTGACCTTGTGGTGCGCCTATTTCTTCCGCAACCCCGAACGCGTGACTCCGGCCCGCCCTGGACTGATCATCAGCCCCGCAGACGGAATCGTGCAGACGATCGGCCCTGTCGTGCCGCCGCCGGAACTTGAAATGGGGAAAGAACCGCTCACCCGCGTCAGCGTGTTCATGAATGTCTTCAACGTCCATATAAACCGGATTCCGATCTCGGGCCGCATCCTCCGGCGGATCTACAGCCCCGGCAAGTTCTTCAACGCCTCTCTCGACAAGGCCAGCATCTATAATGAACGGATGGCCTTCCGTCTGGAGATGGAAGATGGCCGGGAGCTGGCTTTCGTCCAGATTGCCGGTCTGGTGGCGCGCCGTATCCGCTGCGATGTCGAAGACGGGCAGCGGGTTTCCACCGGCGAACGTTTCGGCCTGATCCGATTCGGCAGCCGCGTCGATGTCTATCTCCCCGAAGGCGTCGTCCCCCTGGTCGCGGTCGGCCAGACCATGATCGCGGGCGAAAGCGTGATCGCCGATTCCCGAGGCCAATCCAGCATGCCGGGAGAGCCGACGTGAAATTGCCTCGCGGGCCCAGGCCGCGCATGCACGGCTTGTCGATCAATACGCTGATTCCCAATATCCTGACCCTGCTGGCCCTATGCGCGGGCCTGACCTCGGTCCGGTTCGGCCTTCACGCCGAATGGAAAGCCGCCGTGTTCTCGATTCTGTTGGCCGGAATATTCGATGGCTTGGACGGACGCGTTGCCCGGCTACTCCACGGCACCAGCAAATTCGGCGCGGAGCTCGATTCGCTGTCCGATTTCGTCTGTTTCGGCGTCGCGCCCGCGATGTTGCTTTATTTCTGGACGATGAAAGATGGCGGCGGCGTGGGCTGGGCCCTCGTCCTTCTCTTCTCGGTCTGCATGGCGCTCAGACTGGCGCGCTTCAATACCGCTCTGGACAAGGCCGATCAGCCGGCCTTCGCCGCTCATTTCTTCACCGGCGTGCCCGCGCCGGCGGCGGCCGGTCTGGCTTTGATGCCGATGATCATCAGCTTTCAGTTCGCCCCGGGCAATCTCTTCGAGAGCCCGGCGGTCAGTTCAGTCGTGCTGATTGCCGTCTCCTTCCTGATGGTCAGCAAGATCCCGACCTATTCCGGCAAGAAACTGCGCGTTCCGCATACCTATGTCGTCCCGGTCATGCTGGGCGTCGGACTGCTTGCCGCCTTCCTGGCCAGCGAACCTTGGCTGACGATTTCCCTGATCGGTATCGCCTACGCCGTCAGCATCCCTCTGGCGGTACGCTCCTTCACCCGGCTGACGCGTGAGGCGGAACAGGATGCCAGGACCAAAGCCGCGGGAGCGGAAGCCCTCCACCCGCAATCGCCCCGCGACAGCCTCGATGTCCCCCCTGTGGACAAGAACTGAAGATTCACGGTCCATTTGATACAGCGGGGGCTTCGTTCTTTTGTTGGAAAAACGGCTCCAGCCGTGCCGCTCCTCCACCCACCTTGCCCGATCAGTCCTGTTGTATATCGGACACAGTGTGATGAGAAAACACGAAACTTGCGGCGGAAGGGAGCCCTGGCCATTGTGCCCTCTGCGTGTTCAGCGTAGATGTAGGGGCAACAATTTAATTGTGGAATTCCATTCCAGGGACGGGATAGAAATCATGCGCACACTGAAAGCTCTTCTCACCGGCGCCGTGTTCGTCGGTTTCTCCGGCGCGGCAGCCATGGCAGCCGACACCGAAGGCTGGTATGTCGGCGCCGATGCCGGCGCCAACTTCGCTCAGGACACCAAGTTCGACAGCACGGACAAGGCCAAGTTCGACGCCGGCTATGGCTTCCTGGGTCAGGTCGGCTATGACTTCCGTGGCCCGCTGCGCGCCGAGGCCGAGTTGGGCTGGCGCTCCAACGGCGTGAACAAGGTCAATTCCGACAAGGCCAAGGGCTCGATGGATCCCACGACCTTGATGTTCAACGTCTATTACGACTTCCACAACAGCAGCGCCTTCACTCCCTTCCTGGGCGTCGGTGTTGGTGCGGCCTATCTGAACGCCAACAAGATCCGCCCCAAGGGCGTGGCCACGGGTTATGACGATGGCGATCGGGTCTTCGCCTATCAGGGCATCGCCGGCGTGTCTTACGCTCTCGACAATAATTGGTCGGTGAAGGGCAGCTATCACTATCTGCGCACCACCGATGGCCGCTTCAAGGACAAGCTGACCGGCGACAAGGCCGATGCGGACTACAAGTCGCATGCCCTCTTCGTCGGCTTCACCTACGCCTTCGGCGCTCCGGCCAAGCCGGCTCCGGTCGTGACCCCGGCCGCCGCTCCGCAGCCCGCGCCTGTTGCGAAGCAGACCCAGGCTCCGGTGACCAAGTCCTACCAGGTGTTCTTCGACTTCGACCGTTCGACCATCACGCCTGAAGCCAAGCGCACCATCGAACAGGCCGCTGCCAACGCCAAGGCCGAGAAGGCGACCGCGATCAATCTGACTGGTCACACCGACTCCGCCGGTCCTGACGCCTACAACATGGCCCTGTCGCTGCGCCGCGCCAACGCCGTCAAGGCGGAACTGGTCAAGCTCGGCATCCCCGCCAACGAAATCTCCGTCGTCGGCAAGGGTAAGGCTGATCCGCTGGTTCCGACCGCCGATGGCGTGCGTGAGCCCCAGAACCGTCGCGTGCAGATCGTTCTGCCGTAATATCCCGGCCACAGTTACTGCACAAAGAACCCCGCGAGGCCAAGCCTCGCGGGGTTTTTCGTGTCCAAAAAACATCACGGACCATCTCCGGCCCGGCTCTACCGATCAAAACCGATAAGGGATTTAGACTTTCAACACACACGAATATGTTGCATATGCGCCACGGTTTGGCGGCAAAATGCAACAGAAGGCGCATCAACCAATAAGAGAGATTGTGAGCAGGAACCACCCAAGGTAGACATATGATATCCTTAATTATTGAACCCCTAGGGACGGACGAGGATAATATGCGCACACTGAAAGCTCTTCTCACCGGCGCCGCGTTCGTCGGTTTCTCCGGCGCGGCAGCCATGGCGGCCGACACCGAAGGCTGGTATGTCGGCGCCGATGCCGGTGCCAACTTCGCTCAAGACACCAAGTTCGACAGCACGGACAAGGCCAAGTTCGACGCCGGATACGGCTTCCTGGGTCAGGTCGGCTATGACTTCCGTGGCCCGCTGCGCGCCGAGGCTGAGTTGGGCTGGCGTTCCAATGGCGTGAACAAGGTCAATTCCGACAAGGCCAAGGGCTCGATGGATCCCACGACCTTGATGTTCAACGTCTATTACGACTTCCATAACAGCAGCGCCTTCACCCCCTTCCTGGGCGTCGGTATCGGCGCGGCCTATCTGAACGCCAACAAGATCCGCCCCAAGGGCGTGGCCACGGGTTATGACGATGGCGATCGGGTCTTCGCCTATCAGGGCATCGCCGGCGTGTCCTACGCCATTGACAATAATTGGTCGGTGAAAGGCAGCTATCACTATCTGCGCACCACCGATGGCCGCTTCAAGGACAAGCTGACCGGCGACAAGGCCGATGCGAACTACAAGTCGCATGCCCTCTTCGTCGGCTTCACCTACTCCTTCGGCGCTCCGGCCAAGCCGGCTCCGGCCGTCGCTCCGGCCGTCGCTCCGCAGCCCGCTCCTGCTGCGAAGCAGACCCAGGCTCCGATGACCAAGGCTTATCAGGTGTTCTTCGACTTCGACCGTTCGACCATCACGCCTGAAGCCAAGCGCATCATCGAACAGGCCGCCGTCAGCGCCAAGGGCCCGGACGTGACCCACATCAACCTGATCGGCCACACCGACTCCGCCGGTCCGGACGCCTACAACATGGCTCTGTCGCTGCGCCGCGCCAACGCCGTCAAGGCGGAACTGGTCAAGCTCGGCATCCCCGCCAACGAAATCTCCGTCGTCGGCAAGGGTAAGGCTGATCCGCTGGTTCCGACCGCCGATGGCGTGCGTGAGCCTCAGAACCGTCGCGTGCAGATCAATCTGTAATCGGCAATATCAAGGAAAACCCCGCAAGGCACATGCCTTGCGGGGTTTTTTGTTAGAGCCGTCCGGCGTTATTATCCAGCCCGATCTAAAAAAGCCGGGCGGCGCAGCCTATCGATTATTGGTTGGCGGGCGCCGCCGAAGCGACCTTCTTTTCCTGCTTGGCAGTCTTGGCTTTCGGCTTTGCTTCAGCCGAACGAATCTCGGGCGTAGCGCAAACCGACACGTCCAGATGGTGCGAAATATTGCGTACGGCCAGATCCTCGACCGCAAAGGGGTCCGACACCAAGGCCTGATCAAGGATATCCGACGCACGCTGGCAATAGCTGGGATCGTTCATGACGCGCTGACCGGCGTCATTCGCCACCTGCGTCATCCAGCGGTCGAAATTCAGTCCAGCCCGGCTGAAATGTCCCTTCAAAGTCTGGGCGTTCGCCCGGAGCGGCGCATCGATCCGCGACACCAGGACATTATAACGCGATGCGATGGACGAATCCTTCGGGTCGATGCTGCGGCAATTCAGGGCGGCAACATTGAATTCCTGCTGTAGGATTCTGAAGTGCGCAGCCCTAGCCTCGGATTCGGTGAAGCAGGAAGGACCGGCCTGGGCCACCATGGGAACCGACAAGACGCCGCACAACATGATTGCGGCCATCGAATGCTTGTTCACGGGATCACCCCCACCAGCGCTGTTATCGGAATTGCAGGGATAGTGCCCCTACTAGGAGCAAAGATCAAGGATGACACGATTCCATCAAAACGCGCATCCTTTATCTGATGTTTTGCGGTTGACGCTTTCTCCGGCATAATCTTTCCTTCATTCTCATGATGTTACCGCTGCTTCCCATCACGCCGATCCTGCCTCTCCTGGCAGAAAGTTTAACTTCGTCGCCGAACGCCGTTCTCCTTGCGCCTCCCGGCGCGGGCAAAACGACCGCCGCGCCGCTTCACCTGTTAGATGCCCCCTGGCTTGAAGGCCGGAAGCTGGTGATGCTGGAACCCCGCCGCCTGTCCGCACGCGCCGCCGCGTCGCGCATGGCCCAATTGCTGGGGGAACCGATCGGCGGTCGGGTCGGATACCGCATGCGCCAGGACAACCGCATCGGCCCCGCCACCCGTATCGAGGTGGTGACTGAGGGCGTTCTGACCCGCATGTTGCAAGACGACCCCGAATTGTCCGGCGTCGGCTTGGTTCTTTTCGACGAATTCCACGAACGTAGTTTGAACGCGGATATCGGCTTGGCCTTGTGCCTGGATATCCAGGCGGCGCTCCGCAACGATCTGCGGCTTCTGGTCATGTCGGCGACACTCGATGGCGGTCCGATATCGCGGCTGATGGGAGACGCCCCTATAATCACTGCCGAAGGGCGAAGCTTTCCGGTCGCCATCCGATGGCTGGACCGCCCCTGGACCGGGCGGGTCGAAGACGGCGTCGTCCGTCTCGCCATCCAGGCTCTCGAAGAAAATCCGGACGGCGATATCCTCGTCTTTCTGCCCGGACAGGCGGAAATACGCCGCGCCGAACGCGCGTTGGCCGCCTATGTGCCTTTTGCCGAGATCACACCGCTTTTCGGCGACCTGCCGCAGGCCGAACAGGAGCGGGCGCTTCGTCCCGTTCCGGGACGCCGCCGGATCGTCCTTGCCAGCGCCATCGCCGAAACCAGCCTGACGATCGAAGGGGTCCGTATCGTCGTCGATGGCGGCCGGTCGCGCCAATCTCGTTTCGACCTCCGCACCGGGATGAGCCGTCTGGTCACGGTCCCGGTCTCGAAAGCTTCGGCTGAACAACGCCGGGGCCGCGCCGGACGGCTGGCTCCCGGTTTGTGCTACCGGCTTTGGACCGAAGCCGAGCATCGCGCGCTGCCCGCTTTCGCAGCCCCCGAGATCGCCGAAGCCGACCTAGCACCCCTGGCCCTGGAACTGGGCTGTTGGGGCATAGACGACCCCAACCATCTCTCCTGGCTGGACGATCCGCCGCAATCCAGCCTCCTTCAGGCCCGCGATCTTTTGCGGCAATTGGGCGCGCTGGACCAGGATGGACGCATCACCAGCCATGGCCGCGCCATGGCCCGGCTGGGGCTGCACCCCCGTCTGGCGCACATGGCGTTGAAAGCAACGGCGATAGGGCTGGGGGGGCTGGGTGCCGACATCGCCGCCTTGCTGTCTGAGCGCGATCTTCCCATGGCAGAGCGCGACGCCGATTTCCGTCAGCGCCTCGCCTTGCTCAAAAGCAAGGACGGTTCCGCCGTCCTGCGGCGGGTGCGCGAAGCATCGAAGCGCTTGCGCCGTTTACTCGGCGCATCGGCGCATGAAACCGATGCCGCCGGACAAGCCGGTCTGCTGATCGCCTTCGCCTATCCGGAAAGAATCGCCATGCGCCGTGGCGCATCCTCTCTGCATTATCGCATGGCGAACGGTCAGGGCGCTTTTTTCACGGACCCGGAATCTCTTTGTCGGGAGGACATGCTGGCCATCGCCACACTGGACGGGAACCGGCGCGATTCCCGTATCTTCCTGGCTGCGCCCTTATCCCGGACCGAGATCGAAGAGCATTTCGCCGACGCCATCGAAATCTCGGCGGCCATCGCTTGGGACGAACGCGGCGAACAGATTTCGGCAGTGCGGGAACGCCGGCTGGGACGACTGGTCTTGTCCCAGACTCCTTTGGACGATCCCGACCCCAATGCGATGACCCAGGCGATGCTGGAGGGTGTCCGGATCCTGGGATTGTCAGCCCTTCCCTGGACAGCCGATTCACTGCGGTTGCGGATGCGGGTCGGTTTTCTGCGCCGATTGGACGGCGACGGCGGTTCGGCATGGCCCGATCTGTCGGACGATGCCCTATCCGCCTCTCTCGACCAATGGCTGGCCCCCTGGCTTCAAGGATGTACGCGCAAAAGCCATCTCGCCCGGCTGGATATGACGCGACTCATCGCCGGCCTCCTCGATTGGCGGCAAACATCGGATCTGGACCGGCTGGCCCCGTCTCATCTGACCGTCCCTTCGGGCAGCCGCATCGCCATCGATTACGAACCCGACAAACCGGTCCTGGCCGTCCGCTTGCAGGAAATGTTCGGATTGGCGGAAACGCCCAAAATCGCGGGCGGCAAAGCGCCGCTGCTTTTACATCTGCTGTCGCCCGCGCGCCGGCCGGTCCAGGTCACTCAGGATCTGGCCGGCTTCTGGGCCGGGTCTTATGCCGCCGTCCGGTCGGAACTAGCCGGACACTATCCGAAACATTACTGGCCGGCTGACCCCATGCAGGCAGAACCCACCGCTCGAGCCAAGCCGCGACGCTGATTCACGAAAGCACGAGAAGACGGGCGAACCCGTACAAGCATAAAAGCGCGTAAAAAAAAGCCGGCACCAGAATCAGGGCCGCCGGCGGAATCGTGCAGTGAGCAGCCGTGATCCGTCCGCGTTCCTTATTGCCGGTTTGCTGCCTCCTATCCATCCGCGATACCTCATGACGTTAAAGACGATGGATTCGTTCTAACCCGTCGTCATGTCGATATCGTGGCGGATTCTTTTCAAAATGTGACCGTTTTAGCTTCGTTTCGTACGCGAATCATCCGGCCAGCGGTTATGCAGCCAAAACCATTGTTCCGGCTTTTCCCGGATCCAGTCTCCATAGATGGCGTTGACCCGGGCCATGATTTCGTAAATGCGCTCGTCGCGGTCGCCTTCTTGGGGAAGTTCCAGCGGAGGCTGGAAAACTACCTTGAACCGGGCGCCCTTGGTGCGGACCGCATGCACCGGAATCGGTCGAAGGTTGAATTTGAGCGCAAAAACAGCCAGAGCCGGCGCGGTCATGGCGGGAATCCCCAGGAACGGAACCGAAATACCTTCGTTCATTTTCTGGTCGACCAGCATGCCAAGATGCCCGCCACTCTTCAGCACCTTTACGGCCAAACGCCCCCCTTCGGCCCCCTTGGGAATCAGGGAAACGCCCATCGCCTCGCGCGCGGCGCGATACATCCCTTCAACGCCCGTGTTCGAGGCCGAACGATAGATCACCGTCAACGGTTTGAACCCGAGCAGAATCCCGGTCAGGGCCGTCAGTTCCCAATTGCCGAAATGGGCGGTCACGAAAAGACAGGGCTCACCCGATTGCTGGAAAGGCTCGATATATTCGTACCCTTCAAGCTCGATATGCTCGCCCAGCTGCAAATCACCGAGATGAGGAAACTCGCCGGCGGTACGGCCCAGATTGTCCCACATGCCGGTAATGATGCGCTCGCGTTCCTGCACCGGCAGATCCGGGAAGACGCGATCAAGATTGCGCCGGGCAACATTCGTCACCGGCAGCAAACGGCCGATCCTGCGCCCCACCCATCCCCCGAAAGCGGAAGCGTGATCAATGGACAGGCGTTTGAGAATCCAGAAGAACGTCCAGGCTAAAACCGTTTCCAGACCGTGCCGGACAGAACGCAGCGTCATGAGCCTCCCTTCAACTTCCGGGACAAAACCGCACGCAAGGCCGCCTCGTCCTTCCAGATCAATCTTACCGGCAGAACCGTCACCTTGTAGCGTTGATGCGGCGGAATACGGACATAATCTTTGGCCGTAGTGATAAGGGAAGCGCCGAGACGGTCCGCCTCGGCCACCAGAGCGCCGATCTCGGCGGGATGGTAGGGATGATGGTCGGGAAAGGCAAAAGCCGCCGCCAGCCGCGCACCCACATCTTCCAAAGTCTGGAAGAACTTGTCCGGCCTGCCGATACCGGCGAACGCCACCACCGCGCGTCCGGCCAATCCATGAGCCTCGGCTTCCGGTTCGAGGGCCGCGTTCAGAACGGGTTTCTTGCCGAAACACCGGATCAGGTTGTGCTGATCGGGACCGATCAAAACCACCGCATCCGTCCGCGCCAGCGCGCGCGCCACCGGCTCCCGCAACGGTCCGGCAGGGATGCAGCGCCCCGAACCGAATCCATAAGCGCCATCGACCACCAGAAAAGAAAGCGTCTTGGCCAGGGACGGATCCTGGAACCCGTCATCCATTATCAGGCAGCGCGCGCCGGCCTCGACCGCCGCCCGAGCGCCCGCGACCCGGTCCTTGGCCACCCAGCAAGGCGCTGCGGCGGCCAGTTCCAAGGGTTCGTCGCCCACGATCTTGTAATCATGGAACAAGGGATCCACCCGCAACGGCCCTTGGGCACTTCCGCCATAGCCGGCGGAGAGAAAATGCGCTCCCTTGAGATGCGCGGCCAGGGCCAGAGCCACCGGGGTTTTCCCTTGCCCTCCGACGACGGCGTTGCCCACGCATATGACCGGCACTTCAGGCTTGAAAGGGGGGGGCGCGCCCCGCCCGCGCAAGGATGACCCCGCCGCCCACAACCAACCCGCAGGGGCGAGAAGCAAGGAGGGAAGCCCTCCCTTGGTCCAGAAATCAGGCGCCTTCATCATTGGCCTCCAAACCAGCCAACCAGGGTTGCAACCGGTTCATCACCGAATCCAGAACGGAAGCTTGCTTCAAAGCGAAACGCCGCGCCAGCATGCCGTCATGCTGGGCTCGATCGGGATCGGATAACCGTTCATCCACGGCGCGGGTCAGCGCCGCACCATCGGCGACCTCCGCCGCGGCCCCGGCCGCCAACATGGCCTGCGCCATGACAGCGAAATTGTCCATATGAGGCCCGAACAGAACCGCCGCGCCGAATCGGGCCGGTTCCAGCGGGTTCTGCCCCCCCTGCCCGGCCAGGCTTTTGCCCATGAAAACGATCGGCGTCACTTTGTAGAAAAGACCCATTTCCCCCATGGTGTCGGCGATCAGGATATCGACATCGCCCGTCACGGGATCGCCGGCGGAACGCCGCGCCACACGCAATCCCATGCCGGTCAGTTGTCCGGCGATATCCGCGCCACGCGCCGGATGGCGCGGCACGATGATCGTCAATAATCCGGGATGCCTGTCTTGCAAGGCGCGATGCGTTTCCCCGGCAAGGAGTTCCTCCCCCGCATGGGTGCTAGCCGCCAGCCAGCGCGGTCGTCCGCCGATCAGCCCGGACAGGCGCGCATCCTCGGCTTCGTCCACCGGCAAGGTTTGCGCCGCATATTTGAGATTGCCGCAGTAATCGACGGCCACCGCGCCCAATCGCCGCAGCCTTTCCGTATCCTCGGGCGTCTGCCCCAAGCAGAGGGAAAACGCGGACAGAAGACGCCCGATCGTCCTCGGAAAACGCCGCCAGCGCCGGAAAGACCGCGCCGAAACCCTGCCATTGACCAGGATGAGCGGAACGCCGCGCATCTGAGCTTCCAGCAACAGATTAGGCCAGAATTCGGATTCGGCCCACAAGGCCAGATCGGGCCGCCAATGGTCCAGAAAGCGGCGCACCCAAACCAGACAATCCACCGGAACGAACTGGTGCATGGCCCCTTTGGGCAATCGGCGCGCCATCAGGGCAGCCGATGTCACGGTCCCCGACGTCAGCAGCACCGTCGTCTCATTCTGCCCCTGAAGCCGTTCAGCCAGAGGCAGAAACGAAATCGCCTCGCCGACGCTGGCCGCATGCATCCAGATCACGCGCCCCTGGGGACGGGGCAGGCTGGCCCGCCCCTGTCTTTCGCCAAAACGCGCTCCGTCCTCCTTGCCGCGCCGCAGCCGCAGCCGCAGATAAGCGGCGATCAGCGGTTCGCACAAAACGGTCAGCAGACGATAGAATCCCAGCAGCATCACGATTCGACCCGGTCGTCCGAATCGGATAAGGGAGCCGGCTCCACGGGCACGCGCCCCATCAGCCGGTCGGCCTCCCACGTCACCCGGTTCAATTCCGACTCGATCTGGGCCAGAAACGCAGCGCGGGATTCAGGCGTGAGCGGATCGGGCGGATAAAGCGGTTCTCCCCACACGAACACGCCGGACGAAAACGGCCAAGCCAGCAAGAACCGATCCCAGCTCTTCATTAGCCGGCCCCATTTCACCGAAGAGGCATAAGGAATGACCGGGACCCCGCTCAGGCAGGAAGCAGAAGCAATACCATCGGAGATCTGCATGCGCGGACCTTGGGGGCCATCCGGCGTTATCCCGACGCACAGGCCGGATTTCAGCATGCGGATCAGTTTCCGGAACCCGCCGGTGCCGCCGCGGCGCGACGATCCGGGCACCGCGCTCAGCCCGAAATGGGCGACTGTTTCAGCGATGAAAAGACCGTCCCGGTGCTGCGAAATCAGGATATGCAAGGGCACATTGCGACGCCACGCCATCGCCGTCATCAAAATCCGGCCATGCCAGAATCCCAGGATGAAGGGTTCGTTCCGATCCCAGAACCGGGCTGGATTCTCACCCCCCACGACCTTCCAGGACCCCGACGCATAGACAAACCAGATATAAAACGCCGCCAGGCGGGCCACGCCGCTACGCACCTTTTCGTTCGCCATCAGTTTTTTCAAGGAGATCATCGTTCAGCTCTGGCACAGGCGGGTACGCCGCGAAACGGCGAACGAGTCGCGCCTGGAAGCGAATACCGGGCTGCCGCCCGGGACGAAGGGTCTGGGGTGATGATCTTGTCTTGAAGCAAGAAACGATTTCCGCACTGTCGGTTTTCGGGCGACGCACCATAGCATGCGGCCCCAAGTAGGACCAAGGCCGCCCGACATGTCCTCTTGCGGTTATTAATGACCCGGCGCGTTCATGACGTCTTCGGGTAGCCGGGCCGCCACCATTTGCCCGGTAGCGCACAAAATTCCTTCGGCGCGCAGCACCAAATCCACGAAAGCCTTGCGACCTTCGACGGCGCTGACCTTACCGTAGAGAACCAGTTCCATGCCAATAGGCGTCGGATTCTTGTATTCGACCGACAGCGACGCGGTGACATAACGGATCGGTTCCAAAGCGTCATCCATCGCCCGGCCTTCCCGTTTATAGGTTTCGGCCATCGCGGTAGCGATGCCATGGCAGTCGAACAAAGCAGCGATCATCCCGCCGAAGATATGCGCGGGATAACCGCCGGTGAAATAATCCCTGGGCGTGTAACGGGCGATCGTGTCGCCGCCATTTCCATCCCAATAGCTTTTCAGATGCAGCCCATGCTGGTTGTTCCGGCCGCATCCGAAACAATGGCTGAATCGTTCGGGGGCATAGTCCTGGAAAGCGCGCTCCATTCGTCTGTCCTTGTTTTCGGTTGCGGGGAAAAGCTCAGAATCCCTCAGGGTCGCCGACGATGACAGCCGAAAGCTTGCCCGCATCAAGCAGCCGCCGGGCGACGCGGTCAATATCGTCCTTGGTGACGCCGTTAATCAGTCCGGCGCGGCGGTCGAGATAATCGATACCCAGCCGGTCGAGCTGGATGGCGATCAGAAGCGCCGAGATGCTCTGGGTTGAGTCCATCTGCAACGGGAACGAGCCTAAAAGATAGGTTTTGGCGTCGGCGAGTTCCGCCTCCGTGACCCCGTTCTCCGCCATATGCGCCCATTCCTCGCGGATCAGGCGCAGGCTTTGCGCCACCCGGTCGTTGGCGGACGACACCGTGCCCTCGATCAAAGCGCCGCGCTCTTTGGGCGCAAGAAAGCTGTAAACCCCGTAGGACAGACCGCGTTTGACCCTGATTTCGTTCATCAGCCGGGAATTCAACCCGTCGCCGCCCAAGATATAGTTCATGACATAGGCGGCATACCAATCGGGATCGTCGCGCCCGATCCCCTCCTGGCCGAACACGACGACGCTTTGCGGAATCGGACGGCGGATGATTTCCACCCGGCCATCGGTCAAGACATTGGCCTGCTCCAAAGCGACGGGCTGCGCAGCCGCCGGCAGACCGCCGAAGGTCCGGTCCAGAAGCGGCCCCAGCCGTTCGGGTGTGATATCTCCGGCCACCGCGACATAAAGAACGTCCCGCGCCAGACGCGTCTTGGCGAAAGCCTGCAGGTCGGGAATATCGATGGCCTCGATCGTACCGGGCACCCCTTCGGCGGCGCGTCCGTAAGGATGGCTGCCATAAACCAGTTTCGCGAAAGCGCGCTGGGCCATGGCGTTGGGATCCTGGATCTGGCGCGTCAGGTCGGTCAGCATCTGGCTGCGAATCCGCTCGACGGCTTGGCGGTCGAAACGCGGTTCCGTCAACGCCAGGGACAACAGGCCGAAAGCCTCATCCAGATGATCGGTCAGGGTTTTCATCCGGCCGTAAAGGGCATCCTGACCGGCCGAGAAACCGAGTGAAACGGACAGATCGCGCAACCGGGCCTGATAGGTCTGGCTGTCCATGTCGCCGGCGCCTTCGTCCAGAAGAGCCACCGTCATGCTGGCCAAACCGGCCTTGTCGTCGGGAACCAGGGCCGCCCCGCCTCGGAACGCCAGGCTGAGAGAAACGATGGGATTGGAATGGTCCTGAACCAACCAGGCCACGATACCGCCCGGACTGACGACCTTCTCGACCGCGACCGCATGAGCCGAAACGCTCCACAGCAGGCAGAGAGCGACAACGATCAGTTTCGGGACAGTCCTCATCGGGATGCTCCTTCCCCGTCTCGAAGCGGCAACAGCCGCCCCGTCACCGATCGTTCCGGCTTCAAGACGGCGCGCGCGGCGTCGTTGACCTGGGCCACCGTAACCGCGCCGATACGGTCGGGCCAGGATTCGATATCCTCGATTGTTTGGCCCGACGCCAGCGACGCCCCCAGGATGCGCGCCGCCACATTGACCGAATCCCTTGCATAGACGACCGAGGCGCGCAGCCGGTTCTTGGCCCGGGCGACCTCGTCGGCGGTCACGCCGTCCTTCAACAAACCAGCGATCTGATCCTCCACAGCCGCTTCGATCTTGTCCAGGGCAACGCCCGGACGCGGCGAAACCCCGAACGAGAAAACCGATGGGCCGATCCGGGACGGGTCGTAACCGACGCCGGCGTCGGCGGCCAATTCCTGCTCCACGACCAGGGCGGTATAAAGGCGTCCGGTCGTACCGCCCCCGACGATTTCGGCCAGAATCTGCAACGGATAGGCATGCCGGACATCGCCGTCGCGATAGCTGGGAGCCAGATAATCCCTGCTCCAAGCCGGCTGAGCGACGTTCTCATCGCGCAACAGAACGGTGCGCGCCGCCGCCGGGGCGGGTTCCTGGGGGCGTAGCCGCTCGGGCACCGGGCGCGCGGGCAGGACACCGTAATATTTCCGTGCGAGCGGAGCCAGTTGGCGGGCGGTGATGTCGCCGGAAACCACCAGAATGGCGTTGTTGGGGGCATACCAGCGGGTATGGAAATCAACCACGTCCGCCAAACGGTAGCGTTCGATATCGACGTCCCAACCGATGACCGGATGATGATAGGGGCTGTTCAGGAACAAAGCGGCGGTCGTCTGTTCGTCCAGCCGCGAAGCCGGTTCGTTCTCGACCCGCATGCGCCGTTCTTCCAGAACGACCTGGCGTTCGGGCTGAAAATCCTTTTCATCCAGCCGCAGATTGGCCATGCGGTCGGCTTCCAGCCGCATGACCGTTTCCAGCTTGTCCGAAGCGACGATCTGATAGAAAGCGGTGTAATCGGCGGTGGTAAAGGCGTTGTCGCGTCCACCGTTCTGCGCCACGATGCGCGAGAACTGCCCTGCAGCCACGGTCTTGGTGCCCTTGAACATCATATGTTCGACCATGTGGGCAAGACCGGTACGGCCCGGTTCCTCGTCGGCCGAGCCGACCTTGTACCAGACCATATGCGTCAGCATCGGCACGCGGTGGTTCGGCAGAACCACCACCGTCATGCCATTGTCCAGTTTGAACGTCTCAGGCTTGAAGATCTGGGCCGAAGCGGGCTGAGCCAAGAGAAGCCCTGCCAGAACAGCAAGCGCGCCCCATGGACGACGAAGAGCAACCATCTCTACCTCCCGGTGGCGACCGTTCCGCATCGCCCGTGGATATTCGACGCAAGCCTGAAAAGCTGCGCGGAGCCGCCACCCTCCGGAAAACGCCCCCGGTTTTTCCGGAGACTAGAAAACGCCTTCCAGCCACCCTTTTTTGCGGCGTGTGATCTGCGGCGTTTCGCCATCGCTGACGGATTTGCCCAGAGCGGCGTTGTCCTGAAGACGCTGTCTCTCGGCCTTGGCGTCGAGCGCCTCGCCCGGAAGAGGCTTTTTCTGCCAGAACAAGATTTTGTCGGTGAAGCTGTTGTCCGCTTCGATCAGGGACGTGGTTTCCTCGTTGACGACCTTGCGGATGTCGGGCAACGCCCGGTCCGCTCCGGCCTGACTCAACAGGGCCTGCTCTCCCGTGGACCGGTCGGCAAAATTCTCCGTGGCCCCGCCCGAGCGGCTGGACAGCAGCATGTTGCGCGCCTGATCGCGAACCATCCCTTCCTGGGGACGGGGTGCGCCGGGCTGCGGCGGACGGAGTGAGTAATCCGGCGGCTGGCTCAAAGGAGCCCGCGAGACGACAGAGAATTCGTCCGGCACGGAACGTTCATAGCCGAGAACCCGCTTGGCGTCGCTGCAGGACGACACGAGAAGCGCCAGAATCACTACGCCCAACGCCCTACGCATGGCCTTGATATCCCGATATGCGTCGTTCATGCCGTATTCTTAATGGAAGTGGGCCCGCCAAACAAGGACGACAATATCCACAGCCCCGCTCCGATGCAAATGGCGCTGTCGGCGAGGTTGAACGCCGGCCACCAATTGAACGCGCCGATATGGACATAAAGGAAATCGACCACGGCGCCCAGCCGCAGCCGGTCGCTGACATTTCCGATCGCGCCGCCCACCACCAGACCCTGGGCCACGACCAGAAGACGGGTCTGGGAGTGCGCCATCGTCCAAACCAGATAAGCGCCGATGGCCAAAGCGAGGATGGAAAACACCCACACGGTCCACCACGCGCCGGTATTGCCCATGCCGAAGCTGATGCCCCTGTTCCAGGCCAGCACCAGATCGAGGAAAGGCAGCACGGGAATATTGCCCGTCCCGGCGAAAGGAGGCTCCGGGTTTCCGGGCGGAGCAAGCAACGTCAGGACATAGGCTTTGCTCGCCTGATCCAAAACCGCAATCAGAACAGCGATTCCGAGCCCGAGCCCAAGACGGCGCCAGACCGTTCTCATCGCGCGGCCACGACGTCCGCGCAACGGCCGCACAGGCCGTCTTCGCCATGCTGGCCGACATCCGGCAGCACCCTCCAGCAGCGCGGGCATTTATCGCCTTCGGCCTGGGCGGGCACCACGCCCGCGCCCGGCAGATCGGCCACCGTGAACGCGCCATCCGGAACCGGCCCGATCACCAGTCCCAGATCCGAGGTGATGCAGATCTCGGCCATGTCGAGGCCGTCCAGCAATGCCGCCTGCTCTTCGGTCACATACAGCACCGGACGGGCCTGCAGGCTGGAACGGATACGCTTGGCGCTCCGTTCGACCTCCAGCGCCCCCGTCACCACCCGGCGCAGATCGCGCACCTTGCGCCAGCGCTCACCCAGCGCCGGATCGTTCCAGTTCGCCGGGACATCGGGGAAACGCTGCAGATGGACGCTGTCCTCCTCGGATGGATGCCTGGCCAGCCACGCTTCCTCGGCGGTAAAGCACAGGAAGGGAGCCAGCCAGGTGCACAAGGAATCGAGCAGGATGCTCATGACCGTGCGCGCGGCGCGGCGGCGCGGCGAATCGGGCGAGTCGCAGTAAAGCGCGTCCTTGCGGATGTCGAGATAGAAGGCCGACAGATCGACGCCGCAGAAATTATGCAGCTCGGCGAACCAGCCATGGAACGAGAAATTAGCGCAGGCGCGGCGCAAGCCCTGATCCAGCTCGCCCACGCGGTGCAGAACCCAGCGCTCCAGTTCGGGCATTTCCGCGTAGGCGACGGCCTCATCGGGACCGAACCCGTCGAGCGCGCCCAAGAGATAGCGCAGCGTGTTGCGCAGCCGGCGATAGACGTCCACCTGCGTCTTCAACACCGTGGGGCCGACGCGCAAATCCTCGGAACAATCCGAGCCCGCCACCCACAATCTGAGGATGTCCGCGCCCATCGTCGCCGTGACATCTTGCGGTTCGACGCCGTTGCCGAGCGATTTCGACATTTTCCGGCCTTCCTCGTCGAGGATGAAACCGTGCGTCAGCACCGCGTCATAGGGTGCCCGCCCCCGCGTGCCGCAGGATTCCAGCAGCGAGGACTGGAACCAGCCGCGATGCTGGTCCGATCCTTCGAGATAGAGATCGGCCGGCCATCTGAGGTCGGGCCATTCCCCGCTTTCCAGCACGAAGCTGTGGGTCGACCCGGAATCGAACCAGACATCGAGAATGTCGAGGACCTGTTCGTAATCCTCCGACCGGCGCCCCTCGCCCAGGAACCGTTCGGGCGGGCTGGTGTACCAGGCATCCGCGCCTTCCGCTTCGAAGGCGGCGACGATCCTGGCCATCACCGCTTCGTCGCGCACCGGCTCGCCGGTCTTTTTCTCGACGAAGACCGTGATCGGCACGCCCCAGGCTCTTTGCCGCGACACGCACCAGTCGGGCCGGTTCTCGACCATCGAGGCGATGCGGTTGCGCCCCAGTTCGGGATAGAAACGGGTCTCGGCGATGGCCGCCAGCGCTTTGTCGCGCAAACCCGTCTTTTCCAGCGAAATGAACCATTGCGGCGTGTTGCGGAAGATCAGCGGCGCTTTTG
Source organism: Rhodospirillaceae bacterium (assembly GCA_034926235.1). Classification (GTDB taxonomy): domain Bacteria; phylum Pseudomonadota; class Alphaproteobacteria; order Rhodospirillales; family Magnetospirillaceae; genus JAYFRE01. The sequence goes on along the minus strand of JAYFRE010000091.1, from coordinate 3,196 downwards.
AACGCCAGGAATGCGGATAGGAATGTTCGATCCGGCCATGGGCGAGCAGATTGCCGCAGGCGGTCATCGCTTCGATCATCGGCTTGGCGACCGGCGAGTAATATTTGCCGTTCTTGCCCTGGGCCAGCACCGCTTGGCCGGCAAAGATCGCCACATGCGGGTAATAACGTCCATCCGGCTGCACCGTGTCGGGCACCGCCACGCCATTGGCGCGGCACAGACGCCAATCGTCCTCGCCATGGCCGGGAGCGATATGGACAAAGCCGGTGCCGGTATCGGTGGTGACGAAATCACCCGCGAGCAGCGGCACGTCGAAAGCGTAGCCGTCCTTGGCTTCGGGATGATCGCGCAAGGGATGATGGCAAATAGTGCCCGCCAGGGCCGCGCCCTTGACCAGCGCCAGGGTCTCGAAGACGCAACCGGCATCCTTGGCGACCTGTTCGGCCTGGTCGGCCAGCACCACCAGTTTTTCGCCCACGGCCGCCAGACCCGACGTTCCAGCGTCCACGACCCGGACCACGGCATACTCGAAATCAGGGCCGAAAGCGATGGCGCGGTTGCCGGGCATGGTCCAGGGCGTCGTGGTCCAGATCACCACCTTGGCCCCGTCGAGTTCCGGCAGGCTGGCCTTCACCACCGGGAATTTGACCCAGATGGTGATGCTGACGTGATCGTGATATTCAACCTCGGCCTCGGCCAGGGCGGTCTTTTCCTCAATCGACCACAGAACCGGCTTGGCGCCCCGGTAGAGCGAACCGTCAAGCAGGAAACGCCCCAATTCGCGCGCGATCGCCGCCTCGGCGTGATAAGCCATGGTGGTGTAGGGATGCGCCCAGTCGCCGGTGACGCCCAACCGCTTGAATTCTTCGCGCTGGACATCGATCCAGTGGGCGGCGAAATCGCGGCATTCCTGGCGGAACTGGACCACCGGAACCTGATCTTTGTCCTGGCCGGCGGCGCGGTATTTCTCTTCGATCTTCCATTCGATCGGCAGCCCGTGGCAGTCCCAGCCGGGGACATAGGGCGCGTCATAGCCCAGCATCTGCCGGGAACGGACGATCATATCCTTCAGAATCTTGTTCAGCGCATGGCCGAGATGCAGGTTGCCATTGGCGTAGGGCGGCCCATCATGCAGCACGAAAAGCGGCCGGCCCTTGGATTCCGTCCGCATTCTGGCGAACAACCCGATTCGTTCCCACCGTTCCAACAGCCGGGGTTCGAGATCGGGCAGACCGGCCTTCATCGGAAAGTCGGTCTTCGGCAGAAAAACACTCGCCTTGTCGTCTTCGCTCATCGTCTCAAGCCCTTCGCTATTCGGCCAGGCCCGCCAGGATGGCGCGGGCAGTCCGCCCATCCTCGGCGATTTGCGCGCGAAGCGCGTCCAGACCGTCGAATTTCCGCTCCGGCCGCAAGAAATCGACCAAGGCAACTCTTAAGTGGCGACCATAGAGATCGCCGTCGAAATCGAACAGATGCGCTTCCAGCATCGCGTCCTTCTTATCGAAGGTCGGACGGATGCCGATATTGGCGACCCCGTTGACTACCGGTGCGGAATCGTCCGTACCAAGCGCCGCGCGCACCGCGTAAACGCCGAAAGCGGGATGCATGTAATCGTCGAGGCGGATATTGGCGGTGGGGAAGCCCAATTGACGGCCCCGCTGGTCGCCATGGTCAACCTCGCCCTCGATCTCCCAGTTGCGCCCCAGAATGGAGGTGGCCTCGCGCACGCGGCCAGCGCGCAAAGCCTCGCGCACACGGGTCGAAGAATAAAGCGCCCCGTCCTGGGCACGGACCGGGCCAACGCAGGTCACGGAAAAACCAAGCTCATGGCCTATCGCCTGCAGCGCCTCGGCATTGCCGCCGCGTCCGTGGCCGAAAGCGTAGTCATAGCCGACCACCACATGCGCAACACCCAACGCGTCCAACAGCACCCGGCGGATGAAATCCTGGGGAGACAAGGCGGCAAAGGCCCGGTCGAAATGCTGCAACAGCAGGAAATCCACACCGATCCGCCCGATCAGACGGGCCTTGGCCAAGGCCGGCGTCAGGCGGAAGGTTTCGGATTCCGGTTTGAACAAAAGCCGGGGATGGGGTTCGAACGTCATAACCCCGCAGGGAATCGCCTTTTCGCGGGCGATGGCCTGAGCTGCGCCGATCACGGCCTGATGGCCGAGATGAACACCGTCAAAATTTCCCAGGGCGACGACGCCGCCACGACATTCCGCGGGGGCTTCCGAATAATGATCGAAGACGCGCATCGACGCGACAGACCTTGACTGACCGTGAAAGGGCTAAGGGGTATTCGATAATGGCAAGAATCGCAACCCCGGCTTAAGCGATCGCCTCCATATCCACAGCATCCGCTCATGACAAAGCCGGCGCTTCACCCTTTTTCCGGGGAAAAGCGCCGGCTGGCGGGAATGCCGCCGATGAAGCTTACTTCTTGCCCGAAGGCACCATCAGCATCGCTTCGCCGTCAACCACCACCGTGGAACCCACAGTCGCAGTGGTCTTGAACTTGGCGCGCTTCTTCTCGGGGATCAGCTCGACCAGCTCGACCTTGGCGACGACGGTATCGCCGACCTTGACCGGAGCCTTGAACGCCAACGTCTGGGACATGTAAATGGCGCCCGGCCCAGGCAGCTTGGTGCCGAACACGGTCGAGATGAAACCGGCCGACAGCATGCCATGGGCGATACGGCCCTTGAACATGGTGGTATCGGCATATTCTTTGTTGAGGTGGACCGGGTTGGTGTCACCGGAAACGCCCGCAAAAAGGACGATATCGGCGTCGGTCACGGTCTTCGCGTAGGTCGCGGTCTGGCCAACGGCCAGTTCCTCGAAATAATATCCGTTCACAGAGTTCATGAGAGTTGGTCCCCTCGATTGAAATGATTGGCGTTATTTAAAATAAAGCCCCCGCAGGCATGATACGCCGAACGGCGTCGCTCCTCACGATCAAGCGGAAGACATAACGGGTAGTATAGCCTTCCTTATCCCCACGAACAAGCGCAAGCCAGACGGCGAAGACAACCTTGCGCGGGCCGGCGCGGCATGGCCAAATGACCCATGCGGCCAGGGCCGCAATACTGTCCGATCATACCGGGACTTTGCCGATGCCTCGTCTTCTTCCTTTTGTCTTTTTGCTTGTCCTCGGCGCCTGCGCCGCCGATTCAGGCTGGCGCAATCCCAGCCT
>JAYFRE010000170.1:0-6416 GCA_034926235.1 Rhodospirillaceae bacterium | reverse complement strand
GATCAGGTGGATCAAGGACTGGATCACTGTGTTCCCCGCACGCGCGGGGATGAACCGTTGACGAGGTAGCCGGTGACGTTCGGCGGCGCGTGTTCCCCGCACGCGCGGGGATGAACCGGCGGTTCGTAGGTCCGCACAGCTGTCGGCGCCGTGTTCCCCGCACGCGCGGGGATGAACCGTTTCGGGTCTTCCTTGATTTGGTTCCAGGATGGTGTTCCCCGCACGCGCGGGGATGAACCGACCCGCCTCCGCAATGCCACGCCGCCGGCATTGTGTTCCCCGCACGCGCGGGGATGAACCGGAGCTCCGCGCCTGCGACTACGGCGCGCCGACGTGTTCCCCGCACGCGCGGGGATGAACCGGCTTGGCCTCGAAATATTTGCAGCTGGGCGTGGTGTTCTCCGCACGCGCGGGGATGAACCGGACTCCATCCGTGGTTACACCTATTGTGCCCCGTGTTCCCCGCATGTGCGGGGATAAACCGGCCCTGATGGCCTTGGGATGCGGCGGTTCAGGGGGCGGTCACGCGGCGTCTTGCGGGGCTGTGCGTCTGGAAAACCAGGCGAGGGTCAGGAACCCGGCCAGGCCGGAAACGGCTGATGCGCCCAGGATGCCCAGCTTGACCGATCCCAAAAGATCGGGGCCGAAGGCCAGTTCGGCGATGAACAGGGCCATGGTGAAGCCGATGCCGGTCAGCATGCCGCCACCGGCGATCACCGGCCAGGTCAGGCCATCGGGGCGTTGGGCCAGTCCCAGCAGCACGGCGACGACGCTGAACAGGAAAACCCCGATCGGCTTGCCCAGGATGAAACCGGCCAGGATGGCCAGGGTCAGGTCGGGCTGGAAATGGACCGATCCGATGGGGACGCCGGCATTGGCCAGCGCGAAAACCGGCATGATCAGGAACGCGACCCAAGGGTGCAGGGTGGTTTCCAGTCTTTCGATCGGCGACAGGGCTTCGCGGGCGGCGATGCGCGCCTGACGCAGATCCTGACGGATGGCGGCGTCCTTTTTCTTTAAATCGCCGGGGATTCGTTCCAGAAGCTGGGTCAGGATGGCTTGCAGACGCTGGTCGCTGACCCAGTTCTGCGTCGGGGCCATCAGACCCAGGATGACGCCGGCCAGGGTCGCATGGATGCCCGAGGCGTCGATGGCCAGCCAGACGCCGATTCCGATCAGCCAATAGACGGACATGCTGCGCACGCCAAGACGGTTGCACAAGGCGGCAAGACCCAGACCGATTCCGGCCCACAGCAGCATGATGGCGTCGAGAGGTCCGCCATAGCCCAACGCCACGACCATGATCGCGCCGACATCGTCAAAGATGGCGAGCGACAGCAGAAAGATGCGCAGGCTTTGCGGCACGCGCCGCCCCAGAATGGCAAGGCAGCCGATGACAAAGGCGGTGTCGGTGGCCATGACGGTGCCCCAGCCATGAGCCCCGGCGCCGTCACCGGCGATCAGCAGGAAAACCAAAGCCGGCACGGCCATGCCGCCGATTGCTGCGGCCAGGGGGAGGGCTGCCATCTTCGGGCTGCGCAATTCGCCCAGCACCAGTTCGCGCTTTAATTCCAAGGCGATGACGAAAAAGAACAGGGTCATCAGCCCGTCATTGATCCAATGCTGCAAGGACCGGGAAAAATCGACGCCGCCGATATGGATGCCGACATACATCGACCAGAAGCCGAGGAAACGTTCCGACAAGGGGCTGTTGGACAGGCCCAAAGCCAAAAGGGTGCAGCAAAGCAGGACCAGGCCGCCCATGGCTTCCAGATGCAGGAAGCGGGCGATCGGCGCGGCGATCTTGTCCGCCGGGGCCTTTGGAAGACGGGCCAAGGCTTTGGTCATTGTCGGTTCCCCTCGATCTGTTCGTCTGGATGGCGGGGTTTCCCGACCGGTTTATGGCGTTCCGTCCGCGCCCCTATGGGGCGATAGGCTCCGGCGACGCTTTTTCCGGCCCTGGCGACGGGGGAACGAGCGTTGGACGGATTGCGGAGCGGGAAGGTTGAGATACGCACAACGGCGTCATCTCGTCTTCACTAGGAAAAGATAGGGTTTTTAGGGCCGATTTGAACCCTTGGGCCGGCGGAAACAGGCGATATGGGGGAGAAATACGCGGGTTCCGGCGATTTTTTTGCCGATCGAGCGACCGGGGGGCAGGCAAGGGACGGCCCATCCCCCTTTGGGTCGGGGATGGGCCGGATATCATGCGGTTAAATCTGGGTGAAAACGGTTTCGGCGGCCAGCCGCGATTTCGGCAGCTTGGCGTTGAAATCATCGTCGCTGTGATGGCCCAGGGCGACCAGCACCAGGCTGGTATAGCCCTTGTCGCGCAGCCCCAACTCGATATCGAGCACGCGGGTGTCGAAACCTTCCATCGGCGTGGCGTCCACGCCTTCGATCCCGGCGGCCAGCAGCAGGGTTCCCAGCGCGATATAGGTCTGCTTTTCCATCCAGGACTGAAGGTCCTTTTGGTCGTAGCGATGCACATCGACGTAATAGCGGCGCGAATTGCGCTGCGCCGCCTTGGCTTCCTCATTGGGGAAACGGCCGGCGGCCTCGTCCTGGCGCAGCACGGCATCCAGATGCTCTTCGGTCATCTGCGTGCGGGCGCAAAAAACGACGACATGGGACGCCTTGGTGATCTTAGGCTCGTTGTAGGCAAAGCTGCCGGTGGCGCTTTTGGCCAGACGGGCCTTGCCCTCGGCGGTGGAGGCGACGACGAAATGCCAGGGCTGGCTGTTCACGGAAGAAGGGCTAAGTCGCAGGGTTTCCAGCAGGCGGTCGATCTTGTCCTGCGGGATGTGCTTGGCGGGGTCGTAGGCCTTGGTGGTGTAACGCTGCCGGGCAGCGGTCAACAAATCCATGATGGCACTCCTTGTCTCGACGGCGGGACGGCCCGGGCTTTCGAGAGCCGGAGCGTTTCCTGCGATGGGGCTCATGTTAGATTTACGCTGTCAATCGGGCAACCAAATATATATGATTTCATCTATCCGATTCTGTAATTGATGGATGCGATGGCTCGGCTCATGGATCTGGAAATAGGCCTCTTGCGGGCTTTCGTCGCCGTGGCCCAGACCGGCGGTTTCACCACGGCGGCGGATGCCGTGCGCTGTTCCCAATCGACCATCAGCCAGAAAGTGTCCCGGCTGGAAGAAAGGCTGGGCGTGCGTTTGTTCGAGCGCACCAGCCGTTCTTTGCATCTGACGCATGAGGGCGAACGGTTCCTGGTGTTGGCGCGTCAGATGATCGATCTGAACGACCGGGCGGCGCGGACATTCTCGGAAATGCCGGCTTCGGGGCATCTGCGGCTGGGCGTGTGCGAGGATTTCGTGCCGATGCAGCTGCCGTCGCTGCTGTCGCGCTTTCGCCGGCTTTACCCGGATGTGCAGTTGGAATTGCGGACGGGGCTAAGCTGCAATCTTCTGGCCGCTTATGATGACGGGCAGCTTGACGCCGTCATCGCCAAAAAGGACGGCAATGCGCGGCGCGGCCGGGTGATCTGGCGCGAACCGCTGGTATGGATGGCGGCCAGGGACATGATCTGGGACGAAGAGGAACCGGTCCCGCTGGTGCTGCTGCCGCCGCCCTGCACCTATCGGGATGTGATGATCGCCGCCCTGGACGCGGCGCGGCGGCCCTGGACGATTTCTTGCACCGCGCACGGGCTGATGGGGGTTCAGGCCGCCGTTGCCGGCGGGCTTGGGGTTACGGTCCTGGGCCGGTGCTTCATCCAGCCGGGGCTTTCGATCCTGCCGTCGTCGGAACGCTGGCCCAGCCTGCCTGCGACCGAGATCGTGCTGCTGGGCGAAGATGCGCCGATGGCGGATCTGGTCCGGCCGCTGGTCGGATTCCTGGTGGACGAATTGGCCGGGGCGGGCGCGCCTCAGGCGGCCTGACTGCCGGGGTATTCGATTGAGAACGTATCGGGTCGGTGACGCCTTGCGGCGGTAAGGGGCAAAGGGGCTTGCCCCTTTGCAATCCCCGCTAGCGGAACAGCTTTTTCAGCAATTCGCGCGCTACCGGGGCGACGACCTTGTTGGCCAAGCCGGTCCATAGCCGTCGCGTCTGTGCGGCGTCGCGCTGTTCGGCGCGTTCGCGGGCCTTGCGGTCTTGTTCATCCTGCTTGCGCTGGCGTTCCTGCTCCTTCTGCCGGCGCTGCATTTCCTTTGGGTCCGGGGTCGATTGCAGCCTTTCGGTCAGGATTTCATAGGCCGAGGCGCGGTCCAGCGCGCGGGCATAGACCCGCTGCAACGGCGATTGCCGGATCAAGGCATCCCGTTCGCCGTCATCTAATGGCCCGACCCGCCCTTGCGGCGGCAGGATCAGCGCGCGTTCGACGATCGACGGCGCGCCCTTGGGGTCCAGGAACGACACCAACGCTTCGCCTGTGCCCAGTTCGGCCAGGATCGTTTGCGTGTCAAAGGCGGGGTTGGGGCGGAAGCTTTGGGCAGCGGCCTTCAGCGCCTTTTGATCGCGCGGCGTGTAGGCGCGCAAGGCGTGCTGTACGCGGTTGCCAAGCTGGCCCAGCACCGAATCGGGGATGTCGGCGGGCGATTGCGAGATGAAATAAATCCCCACGCCCTTGGACCGGATCAGCCGCACCACCTGTTCGATGGTGTCGAGCAAGGCGCGGGGCGCGTCATTGAACAAAAGATGGGCTTCGTCGAAAAAGAAGGCGAGCTTCGGCTTGTCCGCGTCCCCGACTTCCGGCAGGTGGTCGAACAGGCGGGTCAGCAGCCACAAAAGGAAGGTGGCGTAGACCTTGGGCGCGCTCATCAGCCGTTCTGCGGCCAGGATGTTGACGACGCCCTTGCCGCCTTCGCTGCGCATCAGATCGGCGATGTCCAGATCGGGTTCGCCGAAAAATCCTTCGCCGCCTTGATGCTGCAAGGCGATCAGCGCGCGCTGGATGGCCCCGATGCTGGCCGGCGAGACCAGCCCGTAGGCGGTGGAATAGCTTTTCGCGTTCTCGCCCACATAGTTCAGGATCTTTTGCAGATCCTTGAGGTCGATGATCGCCAGATTCTCATCCTGGGCGATCTTGAACACCACCGTCAGCACGGCGGCCTGGGTGTCGCTTAGATCCAGCAGGCGGCCCAGCAGCAGCGGCCCCATATCGGCCATCGTCGCCCGGATCGGCGCGCCCCTTTCGCCGAACGGGTCCCAGAACTGGACCGGGAAAGACTGAAAAGCGAAGCCCAGTTCGGCCAGATGCAAATCGGCGACGCGGCGCTCGACGCCGCTATTGCCGCCACCGGCGGCGGCAATGCCGGACAGATCGCCCTTGACGTCGGCGACAAAGACGGGAACGCCCATCTGACTGAAGGTTTCAGCCAGGGTTTGCAGCGTGACCGTCTTGCCGGTGCCGGTCGCCCCGGCGATTACCCCATGACGGTTGGCCATCCTGGGATCGAGGCAGATATCGGTATCGCCGGCGGCGGCGATGAAAGCCCGGTTGCGATGATCGTACACGTTGGCCCGTCCGTTTTTGGTGGAAGAGGTGCCGGAGTGTTAAGTCCGCCCGCAGGCGAAGCTCAACCGATCTTCCGGTTTCTTAGAGACCGTTTCTAGAATTCGCTTCGGCGAGGTGGCTAGCGTGGTTTCCCTGAACCGGAGCGCAGCGGACATCGGCCCGTGAGTACCGGAAGCGCAGAAAACCGCGCTAGACGACCGCTGAAGTAGAATTATCAAACGGTTTCTCAGTCCATCCAGACGATATCCTCATGTTTGCGGGGCGGAACCGGCGGGACCTGATCGGCATAACCGACCGGCGTAACCCCGACCAGCTTATAGCCCTCGATCCCCAGCAGCCGGAACAGATCGGCCTCGACATTGAGATAGCCGGTCATCCAGCAGGTGGCGAGCCCGGCTTCGTGCGCGAGCAGGAGGAAATTGTAAAAAGCGGCGGCGGCGGAAACCATGTTGGCGTGATCGGCCAACTCGGTCGGCGCGGCTTTGGACAAGGCGATGACGGCGGTGCCGGCCCCGCCCAGATTCTTGAAGAATCCGGTGATGAAGGCCCGCATTTTTTCATTGAAATTCTGCGCCTGGAGCGGTCCTTCCATGCTGCCGGCCATGCCGGTGGACAAGGCGATCAGATCGTCGAACGCTTTGCCTTGCAGAACGACGAATTTCCAGGGCTGGCGATTCATGCCCGATGGCGACCACAACGCCTCTTTGAGCAAATTTTCCAGCAGGGGGCGGGGAACGGGCCGGTCCGTGAATTTACGGATACTACGCCGGGTATGAAGGGCTTCCTTCAACTCCATGGGATGTCTCCTGTTAATAAGGGGCAACCGGAACGGATCGATCAAGGATCGCCGTTATTGCGACTGTCGCCAATGGCGAAATCGGGCGGCAGAGGATCAAACGATAAAAAAACCGTTTGAAATAATCCCCGCGCGTGCGGGGAA
>JAYFRE010000172.1:0-35816 GCA_034926235.1 Rhodospirillaceae bacterium | reverse complement strand
GTCAGCGCGCCGCGCGTCATCAGCAATTGTTTGCCGATCGCGACGATTTCGATGAGCTTCGTCGGATCGGAGTCGAGATCGATCATGTTGCCCGCTTCGCGCGCCGCGACCGTACCGGTGTTCATGGCGACGCCGACATCGGCCTGGGCCAATGCCGGAGCGTCGTTGGTGCCGTCGCCGCACATGGCGACAAGCTTGCCCTTGGCCTGTTCTTGGCGAATGAGGGCCAGCTTGTTTTCCGGAGTTGCTTGCGCCAGGAAATCGTCCACGCCCGCCTCGGCGGCGATGGCCGCCGCCGTCATCGGGTTGTCGCCGGTGATCATGACGGTGCGGATGCCCATGCGGCGCAGTTCGGCGAAACGTTCGCGAATGCCGCCTTTGACGATGTCCTTCAGATGGACGACGCCCAGAAGCTGCCCGTCCCTGGCGACGGCCAGGGGTGTGCCGCCCGTCTTGGCGATTTCGTCGGCGATGGCCCGCAATTCGCGGATGCTTTGAGCGTTCGAAGGCGAGACCCCGTTCGAGGCGGCCGCAGCCAGATCGATATGCCTCAGCACGGCATCGACCGCCCCTTTGCGGATCGTGGCCCCGTCGATATTAATCCCGCTCATGCGGGTCTGGGCGGTAAAGGGCACGAAAGTCGCATTCAGGCCGGCCATGTCGCGGCCGCGGATGCCATATCTCTTTTTGGCGAGAACGACGATCGAGCGGCCCTCGGGGGTTTCATCCGTAAGCGAGGCGAGTTGGGCGGCATCGGCCAGTTCATGCTCCGTCACACCTTTTATGGGACGAAATTCGCTTGCTTGGCGGTTGCCCAGGGTGATGGTGCCGGTCTTGTCCAGCAAAAGCGTATCGACATCTCCCGCCGCTTCGACGGCGCGGCCGGACATGGCCAGGACATTGAACCGCACCAGGCGGTCCATGCCCGCGATGCCGATGGCGGACAGCAGAGCGCCGATGGTGGTCGGGATCAGGGTAACGAACAGCGCCGCCAGCGCGATGACCGGGATCGTCCCGCCCGCATAGGCGGCAAAGCCGGGGATCGTGACCGTGGCCAGAACGAAGATCAGCGTCAGGCCGGCGAGCAGGATGTTCAGCGCGATTTCATTCGGCGTTTTCTGACGTTCGGCGCCCTCGACCAGCGCGATCATCTTGTCGATGAAGGTCGAGCCGGCGGCGGCGGTGATGCGGACATGCATCCAGTCCGACAGAACCTGTGTCCCGCCGGTGACGGCCGAGTTGTCGCCGCCGGATTCACGGATCACGGGGGCGGATTCGCCGGTGATGGCCGCTTCGTTGACCGAGGCGACGCCCTCGATCACCTCGCCATCGGACGGGATGATGTCGCCGGCTTCGACCAGGACGACATCGCCGACCTTGAGACTGTTGCCGGGAACGATTCTGTAGTTTTTTTCATCGTCGCCGAACAGCAATTTGGCCTGGGTTTCGGTCCGTGTGCGGCGTAAGGATTCTGCCTGCGCCTTGCCGCGTCCCTCGGCAACGGCCTCGGCGAAATTGGCGAACAGCACTGTGAACCAAAGCCACAAGACGATCTGCAGCGAAAAACCGGTATTCGGACTGCCGGTGGCGATGCCTTTGACGAGCAGAATCGTCGTCAGCGCCGAGACGGCGGCGACGACGAACATGACCGGATTGCGGGCCAGGCTTCTGGGGTTGAGTTTCCGGAAAGCGCCGCCAAGGGCGGGAACGAGGATGTGGGCGTCCAGAATGCTCGCGGATTTGGAGTGGCTCATGGAAAACTCCACTAGGGATGTCCCGATCGAGACGGCGCAGCCGGTCACGCCGCCGTGAACAATGTGACGATGATTCCGACGATGACCGCCGTGGCCGCCAAGACCGCCGCCGCTTCAAGGAGAACCTCCCATTCCCTGGGTGGTTTCTTCGCGTCCCATTTCCTTTTTACGGGAGGGACGGCGTCAGAGGCGAGCCGGGGCGCCATGGCGCAAATCAGAAGATTTGTCCCGATACCATGGCGAAATGCTCCACGATCGGGCCGAGGGCGAGTGCCGGAAAGAAGGTGAGACCTCCCACGATCAGGATGACGCCCACCAGCAGGCCGACGAACAGGGGACCGTGCGTCGGGAAGGTCCCCGCCGATTCCGGAACCGTCTTCTTCACGACCAGCGAACCGGCGATGGCCAGGGCGGGAATGATGACCATGAACCGGCCCATCAACATCGCGAAACCAGTCGTGACGTTGTACCAGGCGGTGTTGGCCGACAGTCCGCCGAAAGCGGAACCGTTGTTCGCGGTTGCGGAGCTATAGGCGTAGAGTATTTCGGAAAAACCATGAGGCCCTGGATTGATGGTCGAGGCGACGGCGGCGGGCAGCACGGCTGCGACCGCCGTGAAGCCCAGCATCGCCAGAGGCAGACAAAGCACCGCCAGCATCGCCATCTTCACCTCTTTGGCCTCGATTTTTTTGCCCAGATATTCCGGTGTGCGGCCCACCATCAGGCCGGCGACGAAGATCGCCACCACCGCGAACAGCACGATGCCGTAGAAACCAGCGCCGACACCGCCGATGACGATCTCGCCCAGCATCATATTGATGAGCGGGATCATGCCGCCCAGGGGCATGAAGCTGTCATGCATGGCATTGACCGCGCCGCAGGAGGCGGCCGTGGTCACGACGGCGAACAGAGACGAAAGGGCGACGCCGAAGCGGGTCTCCTTGCCTTCCATGTTGCCGCCGTCGATCCCGAGCGCATGAACAAGGGGATTGCCCGCGGCTTCGGCCCAATAGCAGATGACGACGCCCGCGAGGAACAACACGCCCATGGCTGAAAAAATTGCCCAGCCCTGTTTCTGGTTGCCCGCCATCCGGCCGAAAACATTTGTCAAAGCCGCGCCGATGGCAAAAATCGACACCATATGGATCAGATTGGACAGCGCCGTCGGATTTTCGAACGGATGCGCGGCATTGGCGCTGAAAAATCCGCCGCCATTGGTGCCCAGATGCTTGATCATCATCTGCGAGGCGACGGGTCCCCGCGCGATCGTTTGCGGTATTCCTTCCAGCGTCGTCGCTACGGTGTAGGGATCGAGATTCTGCGGCACGCCCTGCCAGACGAGCACGAGCGTCCCAACGATGCAGATGGGCAAGAGGACATAGAGCACCGACCGGACCAGATCGGTCCAGAAATTGCCGATGGATTTCATCGATTTGCGCGAGAAAGCGCGGATCAGCGCCACGGCGACCGCGATTCCCGTCGCGGCTGAAACGAAATTCTGCACGGCCAGGCCAGCCATCTGGGTCAGGTAGGAAACCGTGTTTTCGCCGGCATAGGCTTGCCAGTTGGTGTTGGTCATGAAACTGGCGGCGGTGTTGAATGCCAGATCCGCCGGGACCGATTCGACGCCGGCCGGGTTAAGGGGCAGGCTGCCCTGGACGCGCAGCAGAAGGTACAGCACCAGGAAACCTGCCAGATTGAAGAATAGCATCGCGGCCGTGTAGGTCGTCCAATGCTGCTCCTCTTTCTCGCTGGTTCCCGACAGGCGGTAAAGGCCGCGTTCGACCGGGGCGAGAAGCAGTGAGAACAGAGTGCGTTCGCCGTTGAAAACGCGCGTCATATAGCCGCCCAGCGGCTTCACAAGGAGAACGACGATCCCGCAGAAAAGCAGGATCTGCAGCCATCCATTGAGAGTCATGATCGATCTTCCAGGCTTAGGGGCCTCGCTCAGAATCGCTCTGGACGGGCGAGGGCGTAGATCAGATAGACGGCGATGCAAACGGCAACCGTCCCACCGAGGATGAGGTCGATAAGCATCGATTTACTCCCTCATAGCTTCTCGCAAACGTGGATGTATCCGAACATCAGCGCAAAAAATAAGATTGCTATTGTAATAAAAATAATATCCATCGATTTATCCGCATGTATTTGTTCGATTATTTTTTAATAAAAACAAAATATATTTTTATAGTTTGTTTTTGTATTCTGCAAAAATTTTCCGTAGACTGATGAGAAATTCAGGCGAAACTATGACTCGGAACCACATATAATTTCGAGACGGAAAGGCAGCCGAAAATATAAAAATATCATAGGGAAATGGTCCCAGTTCGCGGGGAAGCCATCCGGCCGGACAGATCCTTGATTCCGGTGTTGGACTCTTTCACAGTGAAAAATATTTGCGGTGTTTTATCCTGCGAGGACAATTCAGGAGGGCGGCGCGCGGCGATGGGCGTCGCCGAACCGACGGGCGGAAACGGAAATAAGGTCTTTCCTGCCATAAAGAAGAATGTTGCTCTGCGCGCGCTTGCGACGGCCCTGATCGCGGTTTCGTTCCTAAGCGGCTGCGGGAAGGCGATCGACAATAACGATGCGACCGCGTGTATGCAAAGCGCCGCCGATTCGGCGAACAATGTCATGGGGCTGGCCAACATGCTGCTGGATGCCGGCAACAAAATCCCACCGATGCGGATAACCGATACGAAGGTCCAGGAATGCGCGAAGACCGGCCCCGGAACCTATGTCTGCCTGATCGGCTATAACCTCCATTTCGATGGCGAGCTTGGAAAATTCCACCGCATGACGATGGGGCTCGACCCGGACGCCAACGGCAATATCCCGACCCAGGCCAAATGGGAATTCGTCAAGGGCGAGACCGCGATCCAGTGCCAGAAGCTCGATTAAACGATTGACACCGCACCGTTTTCCGCCGCTTGCCGCGCGGCGGAAAACGGTGTCAGGCCGTCAGTTTTTCGACGAAGCGCTTGACTTGGCCGTTCACCAACTCGGCTCGCCCGCTCAGCGATGTTAAGCCGCTTTTCGTGTCGTTGGCGCATTGTTCGGTAAAGCTGACGATATCGCGCACCTGATCAATCGCGTCGGTCACGGTCTGGGTGCTGTGCGCCGCCTGTTGAACATTCTCGGAAATGTTGCGGGTCGCCACCGATTGTTCTTCGACCGCAGCGGCGATGGCTCCGGTGGCCTGATCCATTTCCTCCAGCGTGCCATTGACCTTTTGGATGGCCTGGACCGTGGCCGCCGCCACGCCGCGCACCTCGTCCACCAGCAGGCGGATATCCTCGGTAGTGCGGGCGACTTGGCTGGACAGGGCATTGACCTCTCCTGCGACGACAGCGAAACCCTTGCCCGCCTCGCCGGCCCGGGCGGCCTCGATGGTCGCGTTCAAGGCCAGAAGATTGGTCTGGGTGGCGATGTCCCTGATCAGCCCGACCGCCTTGCCGATTCGCTCGGCGCATTCGGTGAGACTGCGTGCGTTGCGGTCGGCGATCTGGCCGTTTTCCATAGCCTGGGCCGAGACGCGGACCTGCCGCGCCAGATGGGACGAGACTTCCTGGATGGCGACCGACATTTCCTCGACCGAAGAGGCGACCATCTGAACGTTGACATTGGTGTTTTTGGTTGCCTCGACGACCGTGTTGGCTTGGCTGCAGGCCGTTTCGGCGGCGTCATGCAATTGGTTCGCTTCCGTGCCGATCTGCCCGGCCTCGTCCACCAGTTCGGTCACGATATGCACGACCGACAGGCTGAATTCGTTCGAGATGGCTTCGACAAAGCGCTGATGAACGGCTTTTTCCTCATCGAGATAGACCGACAGCGCCAGTTCGGTGTCGAGCAGGACGACGCGGCAGATGGCGCTGCGCAGTTTATGTTCCCGTTCGATGTCGCGCCTGCCGAAGAAACCGGAACGAGTCACCACCGCCTGGATCAAGTCGGCCAGAACCAGGGAATAGCCGCCGATATACCAGCGCGGGTCCAGACCGATCCGGCTGTGGGTCAGGCCGATCTCGCGGCTGGATTTATAGTATTCATCGTCGAATTCGGCAGAGAACATCCGCAGCCAATGCTCTCTCTGCGCAGTTTTCGCCCGGTTTATCGATACATTGCTGGGAAATTTTTGGGCCAGCTCCGGTATAGACAGTATTTTTTTGTAAAAAGACTCAAGCAGAGGATCGATGATTTTTTCAAAATCCGTCTTGAACTCCCGTAATATTTGTCTGTCTTCCTGGGTTATCCCAAGAAAATCCAACCTGTCATCGATAGAGTTCATGGATGTATCTCCACTAACGTAGAAATTGTGACCCCCGTCTATGACGTCGATACAAATCCTCCGGCTGATCTTTGGCGTCTGCGGGTTTCATTTCCCGCTCCCGGTTGTTTGATAGAATATGTACGGCCACTGAGGCCGAAAGCAGCCTATGCGATTTTAGCCAGCATCTCAACCTAAGATAGTAGTGTTATAAAGGGTTCCTTCTTAAGTAGAAAAGTATTTTTGTCCGAAACGGTTTAGGCGATTCCCTGGTCATCCGCTTTTCGGTTCCCTTGCGCCCTTGCCGGCCGATCTGATATCGGAAACGCTTTTCCTAAGCACCGGTTCGTCCGGACCGGGCAAAACGGCATAAGCGGGAGCTCTTAAAGACGATGGATATGCAGCGTCAGACGGCGCTTTCGGATTTTCGGGCCGGGGCGATGGCAACCTTGCCGGCGGCGGTGGCCGGCGTCCCCTTTGCCCTGCTGATCGGTGCGCTGGCGGCGGAAAAAGGACTGTCCATTGCCGAGGCTGGCCTGATGTCCGCCCTGGTGTTTGCCGGCAGCGCCCAATTCATCGGATTGGACAATTGGCAATCGCCGCCGGCCTGGTTCCTGCTGGGGCTGATCGTGTTCGCGGTCAACACGCGTCATATCGTCATGAGCGCCTCGATCCTGCGCCATATGGGTGGTTTTTCCGTCCCCGGCCGCGTCCTGGCGCTTTTGTTCCTGGCCGACGAGGTGTGGGCTTTCGCCGAGGCGCGCGCCGCGAGGACGCGGCTCAGCCCGGCTTTCTATGCCGGGCTGGTCGCCTTCTTTTACGCAAGCTGGGTCTTAAGCACGATGGCCGGGGTTCTGATCGGCGGCGTGATCCGCGACCCAAAGGCCTATGGGCTGGATTTCGCCTTTATCGCCATGTTCGTCGGGCTGATCGCCGGGTTCCGGGGGCGTCCCGGTTTCGCGCTGTCGATCGGAGTCAGCGCAGTGGTGGCGACATTGGTGCACCTGATCGCGCCCGGGCCGCAATCGATCATCGCCGGAGCGGTGGCGGGCGTTGCGGCGGTCACGTTGCGTCCCTCTACCGGGGAAGGAGGCTGACGGCGATGCAAGGAGATGTTGTGACGGCCATCGCCGCGATGGCGGAGGCAACGGCGGCAACCCGTCTGGCGGGGCTGGTCGTGCCCCGCGCCTTGGCCGGCAAGGGCCGGATCAAGGCCGCGTTCGACGCGCTACCCGCCGCCGTCCTGGCCGCGATCGTGGCGCCCGTTCTTCTGGCCTCGGGCTGGGCGGAAATGCTGGCGGGGTTGGCCGTCGTCGTTGCGGCCCGCTATCTGCCGCTGATTCCGCTCATCATTCTGGGAGTTCTGGCCGCCGCCGGCGCCCGTGCTGTGCTGGGTTGACGCTTGGCGCTGGATAGAGAAAGGCGGGCGAGGCGCTTTCGCGTTCCCGGCCCGCCTTTTCGTTTTTCAGCGCCGTACCAGATTCCGGGGCGGCTGTGTGGATCGGTTTACGTTGCCCGCACCGAGGAGAGGAAGTCCTGGACCTCGCGGTGCAAATGCTCGGCGTTTCTGGAAAGGTGGGAAGAAGAAGACAAAACCTGCTGGGCGGCGCTGCCGGTGCTGGCGGCGCTTTCCGAAACGCCGACGATGGTGGTGCTGACCTGCTGCATACCCTGGGCCGCCTGTTGGACGTTGCGGGCGATTTCCTGTGTCGCCGCCCCCTGTTCTTCGACCGCCGACGATATGGCGGTGGAGATGCCCTTGATCTGTTCGATGGTGGCGGTGATGTCGCGGATGGCCGCCACGGTGTTGCGGGTTTCCTCCTGCACCGAGGCGATTTGCTGGCCGATTTCGTCGGTGGCCTTGGCGGTCTGATTGGCCAGGCTCTTGACCTCGCCGGCGACGACGGCGAAACCTTTGCCGGCCTCGCCCGCCCGCGCGGCTTCGATGGTCGCGTTCAGGGCCAACAGATTGGTCTGGCTGGCGATGTCGTTGATCAGCCGTACGACTTCGCCGATGCGGTCGGCGGCGGTGGCCAGTTTTTGCACCAAAGCGTTGGTTCGCGCCGCCTCGTTCGAGGCGTTCCCGGCGATGGCGGCGGATTCGGCGACCTGCCGGGCGATTTCTTCGATCGAGGCGGACAATTCCTCGGTGGCGGAAGCGACCGTCTGGACATTGGCCGAGGTTTGCTCGGCCGCGGCGGCCACGGTGGTGGCCTGGGCGGAGGATTGGCCGGCGGAGGCCGACATGGCCTGGGCGGTGGCCTGCAATTCGGTTGAGGAATCGGAAACGGCCTGGACGACATCCATGACCTTGGCCTCGAACGCATCGGCCATACGATCCATCGCCTGTTTCTTTTCGGTTTCAGCCTTTTCGCTGGCGGCCTCGGCGAAATAGGAAGCGACGACGGCGGCGTCGGTGAAGACCGAGCGCATCAGGCTTCTCACCAGTTCGGGCCTCTGTTTGCCGTCGAAAAGCGGAGCGTTGTCCAGCAATGCGTTAACGAGGCCGGCCGCATAGGCGGCATAGCAATCGCTGAGATAGCCGACGAGATCGGTCTTGGTGCTCAGTCCTGTGGTGATCTCTTTTTGATCCACGAGATAATCGCGGGACAGATCGCCCAAGGCGATGCGGCGGAATTTGGTGCGTTCCAGCGCCATCGCGTCGGGCGGGACCCTGGTCAGGCTGGGGTCCAGCGCTCGGTAGGCGTCCAGAAGGGCCTTATCCAATCCTTTGACCGTCCGGTCATACACGATCTGGCCGAGATGTCGTTTTTCCTCGGACCATGGGCGGATCTGCTTCTCAAGGCTGTTCATGCTGTTTCCCCCGTGACGTTAAGTTAATGATATCGGTAGGTTGCCTCACTTTTTTAGAAGGAATAAAGTCCATAGATAAAATTGGGGGCATTCCTTTATCTGCGTTCTGGCGGCGGACGCCAAACCCGTCCCAATAAGGAGTTTCCACGCCCCAGGGCGCGCGTAACGCCCTACATCTTTATATCGTAGGCGTTCCGGCCGGTCAGTATCGCAAGAGAAGATGAAGGGCGGGGTATCTGGACATTCCCCGCTTTTTTTCTGGATACCGATGAATACCCCTGGATTCAGGATGAAAATCCTGTCTGTCCGGCCTTTCAAGCTTAGCGGGAAGGTGATTTTTTTAACATGACGGCGGCTGGAGCCGAAAGGCCGCTTACGGCGATTCGGCGAGGGCGGTCGCCGTGTTGCAGGCGAGCTCCATCAAGAGGGGAGGTAGTCCTTATAGGTCCCTTCGCGATTTGCCCATTGCAAATGGTCCGGATGTTCCGGGTGATCTGGAGATAGTGTGTTCGCTGACGTCTCACGACGGAATATTGATTTAAAAAATTTTCGCATAATTACTGTTATAGATAATAAAAAATCAATAAAAATGCACAATACAGCAGTCCCAATTATGGATTTCATTCTATCTCTAATTGACCAGCCTGATAACGCAGCTGCAATAATACTTACTATTGTTGGTTATATAATTACTACCATTAACCAGAAAAATATCTTTCGCATATTTATTCCCCATTCCGCATCCCAATCATAATAATAATTTATTTATATCTATCTGTTGATCGGATTTTCGAAAAATTGAGCGGTTCCGAGGGGGGGATTCTATCTGGTGCGGACAGCACGGGATAAGGTCACGGATGGCTTGGTGAAGACCATCCGCCATCAATGATCGGCAAGACCATCGTCGCCACGCCAGCAGCTGACGGTCAGGAATGGGCTTTGATCGCTCCTTTTTTCTACCGTTGAAACTTTCGCACGGGCCCGGCGGTGGTTAAGGGGCGGAGGAGCGTTTCCGTCCGGTGCGGATTCCGATCGTGAGGGCTTGGGCCGCGCCCAGGAACAAAAGGCCGGGAACGGCCCAAAGCGGGGCGGGCCCCAGATGCGCCAGGATCTGAGCCAAGGGCGGGGCGATGCTGGCCCCGAGAAAGATGGCGAAGGCATGAATGGCCAGCGCCAGGCCGCGATTGGCGTTTTCCGCCCGTCCGGCCAATGTGGCGATCAGGCCGGGCACGGCGATGGCGACGCCGGTGGACAGCAGGATGCTGGACAGGATCAAAAGCGGTGCGAATCCGACCAGGGCCAGACCGAAGGCTAGCGCCGACAAGAACAGTCCGGCGCGCGCGGTGAAAGGCGCGCCTCGGCGGCGGATGAGCGGCGCGGCGGCGAAGCTCAGCAGCAGGGGCGGCAAGCCGG
Source organism: Rhodospirillaceae bacterium (assembly GCA_034926235.1). GTDB lineage: Bacteria > Pseudomonadota > Alphaproteobacteria > Rhodospirillales > Magnetospirillaceae > JAYFRE01. The sequence continues at coordinate 25,571 of JAYFRE010000172.1, read as the reverse complement.
CAAGACGCAATATCTGGAGATCGTGACCCGCATTCAGCGCCTGCGCCCCGGCGTGGAAGGCGACGAAACCGAACAGGACGGCCAGAGCCGACGCCCAAGAAGCAAGTATAACGGGGTCACGCAGCAAACCGTCGAGGCGCATCCGCAAGGATGATGCCGGACCGGCGGCGGCGTGGCCGACATTTCCATCCGCCGTCCATTGAATCCCCAGCGCGGACAGCGCATAAAGCGGCGCGGCGCCCAGCATGATGATCGCGAATCCGGCTCCGATTCCGGCACCAAGGAATTGCGCCAGCGGTGCGGACCCCAGAAACGCGAAACTGATCAGCGCCAGACCCAGCGGGCGTTGCTCGGCGGGCAGGGTTTCGGCGACCAGCGACAGGGCGGCGGCGGGAAAGGTCGACGCGGCCAATCCTTGCGCCGCGCGCGCGGCCAGCAGGAGGGCAAAGCTGGGTGCTAATCCGGCCAGCGCCGTGGTCAGCGCGGTCGTGGCCAGTCCGATCACGATCACGCGCCTTCGGCCATAACGGTCGGATAGGGGGCCGAAAATCAGTACGCCCAGCGCATAGACCACGCCGAAGACCGTGCCGGCCAACGCCGCGATTTCAGAGGAAACGCCGAAACGGGCGGCGATATCGGCGGTCAGGGGGATGGTCACGTAAAGCTGGCCCACGACCAGGAAGGCCGAGATCATCAGCAGGGCGAGCAGCGGGGCGTGGCGCAAGGGCAAATGATCGTCTCCAAAATAAATCTTACGTAAACTTTAGGTTTCTAACGGAAAAAAGCGCAAAAAACCTTCCGCTGCCTGTCAGCAGGAGCGTTTGGCTTCGGCGATGTGGCATTCCATACGGGCGATGTTGGCTTCGATATCCTGTTTCAGCGCGGTCAGCGCGCCGATCCGTTCATTCACCCGTTCGCGTTGGGTTTGCAGAATGGCTAGAACGCGCTCCTTGCCGCGCAGGCCGGTGGCGTCCTCGAAATAAAGATCGATCACAGCGCCGATCTCGGCCAGGCTCAGGCCCAGCGTTTTCAGGGCGGCGATCTTCTCCAGCCGCTTCAGCACCTCCTCGCCATAATGGCGGTAACCGACGCCTTCGCGTTCCGCCGGTTTCAGCAGGCCGAGGCGCTCGTAATAATGCAGGGTCCGGTGGCTGACCCCGGCGCGCCGGGCGACATCGCCAATCAGCATGACCGCTTTATCCCTTAAAACGAAACCTAACGTATGGTGTAGATTTAGGCCGGGAGCGGGCATCATGCAATAAAAAAACGGAGCAGGCGATGCCGCCCGCTCCGTCCTTGGTATCCTACGGCGTCGTGATGGACGCGCGTTTCGCGATCAGTGACCGCCGGTCTGCGACGGACGCAGGGTCTCGTACAGGAACCAAACCCGGCGTTCGGCCTGATCGATAACGCCGTCGAACAGGCTGACCGTGGCGGCGTCGCCATGGTCGTCGGCCAGGCTGCGCGCGGCGCGCACGCTGGCGAGGTAGCCCTTATTGTCCTCAAGAAGCTCGCCGACCATGTCCGCCGCCTCGACGAACTTGGCGTCGTTGGGGGCAATGCGGCTCATGCCCGCAACCTGACTGACCGAATGCAGCGTGATGCCGCCGATCTTGCGCACCCGCTCGGCGATGTCGTCAACGATGCTGATCAATTCGCCGGCCTGTTCGTCGAACATCAGATGGTAGTCGCGGAAATGCGGACCGGAGACGTGCCAGTGGAAGTTCTTGGTCTTGAAGTAGAGGGCGAACGTGTCCGCCAGCAGGGCGTTCAGAGCCGCCTCGATATCCTTGACGGCGTTGTCGCCGAGACCGGTCGGGGTCGAAAGCTTGTTGTCCGCGGGGGTGCGCTTGTCACTTTTGCTCATGATTGCCTTCCTATCGTTCGGGCCGCCTTGGGAAAAGTGCAGGCCCCATAGATCGCGCCATTCGCGACGCATCTGGTAAAAACCGTAGAAAACCGCTCGCCCCGCGCATGCTAGAAGGGGTGGCGGAAGCGGCTTTCCGCCGATGACCATTAAAAAGGTAGGGATGTTCCCGCATTTTTAAAGTCTTTTTCCCGCATATCTGACGCTTTCCCATGATCGCCGGACTTTTTCGGTCCCGGATGGTCGGGTGATCCCTTGCCCCCTGGATAATTCCATTCGCATAGGGGTCCTCCATCGGACCGCCGATGAAGGGGCCGCCGCCTGTCCGCTGGTCGCCCTTTTTGGCCTCTCAGCATCCCGATTTGGGCTTCTGGTCGTTTTCCGGGGCCCAAGCGGCGGACGGGATCCCGACAATTCCCCCACAAGAGGCAGGGCCATAGCCCCTCCTGACTCTATCGCTCCGATCGTATGGGGGGACTAATCGTTTGGGTTGGAGCGTTTGGAAACAAATAAAAATAAAATAATCAATTAATTTAGTATAAAAATAAAAACAAACAACGATCCAAGAAAGTGAATGGTTTTTAGAAACGCGTCTTGAGCAGGGCGCTAACACAAGACGGGGGAGTTTTTTTCATGACGACAACCACATTTAATCGTTGGCTGATTCTTATTGCGAGTTTGGTGGTAAATATATGTATTGGTTCTGCTTACGCATGGAGCGTTTATCAAAAGCCTCTTATGAACGTGTTGCAGAGTTCTACGTCTGATACGTCGCTGGCTTTTACGATTTCTCTCAGTGTCATCCCGCTGGCGATGATCGCCGCCGGCAAAATCCAAGATAATTATGGGCCAAAGCTGGTGATCCTTACTGGTGGGATCATTTTCGGCCTGGGGATGCTCGCCACTGGGTTCTGCACATCATTGACGACGTTGTATCTGACGTACGGCGTCTTGGGCGGGGCCGGCATCGGCACCGTTTATGCCTGCACGGTTGCGAATACCGTCAAATTTTTTCCTGATAAAAGAGGCCTGGCCTCCGGTCTGGTGGTGGCAGGTTTCGGTTCCGGCGCCGTCCTTATAGCGCCTTTGTCCTCGTTGCTCATCGAGCGCTATGACGTCTTGACGACATTCAAGGCGCTTGGGATTTCTTACGCCGTTCTCATCGCGATCTGCGTGATGTTCATCAAAACCGCTCCCGCCGATTATCGTCCGGCCGGTTGGGCGCCCCCCGCCCCGGCTGGCGGCGGCGCGGCGGCTGTGAGCGTCAACAAAGATTGGCGGCAAATGCTGGCCGATCCGATGTTTTACGTGCTTTTCGGCATCTATGTCATCGGGACGGTTTCGGGGCTCATGTTCATCGGCCATGCCTCCCCCATCGCTCAGGAAGTCATCAAGGTTACCCCGGCGGTTGCCGCCGCAGCGGTGGGCTTCATGGCGCTGGCCAACTCGGGAGGACGCATTTTCTGGGGGTGGACCTCAGACAAGATCGGTCGCTACAACGCCCTGTTCGTCATGCTGATTGTTGAAGGCATTGGCATGCTCGCGATGACTCAGGTCACAACTTACGTTCCGTTTGTTGTCATCCTCATGCTCGTGGTCCTCTGCTTTGGCGGCATTATGGGGTGTTTCCCCTCGATTACCGCCGATGCTTTCGGGCCTAAGAATCTCGGTATGAACTACGGCATCATTTTCATCGCCTATGGTATCGCGGGCTTTATCGGGCCGCGCCTGGCTTCTCGTGTCAAGGAAATGAATAACGGCGACTACACAATGGCTTTCCTGATCGCCGCCTCTCTTAGCGTGCTCGGCGTAATACTGGTTTTCGCTGCAACCAGGATCGCCAAAAAGAAACAGAAAATGGCTTGATCCGATTTCTTTATCTGCACTTCTGTGTGGGCATAAAGAAAAACAGGATTAGTGCTTTTGGAAGACAAAAAAGAACATCGATTCCGCTTTGGTGCGGAGAAATAAAAAACTCCACGTACGACAGGAGATAAATATGAATAAAGTCAGGCAGCTCGATGATGTCATCGAGGACCTTAAAGACGGCGCCACCATCATGCTGGGCGGGTTCCTGAGCGTCGGCACGCCATTGAAATGCATCGAAAAGATCGTGAAGAAAGGCGTCAAGGATCTGACCCTAATTTCGGTCGTCAATACCTATCCCGGAAAATACGATCTTTACGAAACCGGCGGTTTTGATCTGGCGCCTTTGTTTGCGAACAACCAAATCCGCAAGATGATCACGGCCCACACCGGCACTTGCGCCGAAGCCGTGCAGGCGATGAAAGAAGGCAAGCTCGAGATCGAATTCTTCCCGATGGGCAGTTGGATCGAAAAGATCCGTGCCGGCGGGGCGGGCCTGGGCGGCGTGTTGACTCCCACCGGCATCGGCACGCTGATGGAGGAAGGCAAGAAGGTTCTGGAGATCAACGGCAAACGCTATCTGCTGGAACTGCCGTTGCGCGCCGAATTCGCCTTCATCAACGGCTATCGCGCCGATCCTTTGGGCAATATCGAATATCGCGGCATCGGGCTGAACACCAACCCGACCATCGCCATGGCCGCCGACTATACGGTTGCCGAGGTGAATGAGATCGTCGGTGTGGGCGATATCGATCCTTTGCGCGTCGGCACCCCCTCGGTGTTCGTCAAGGCGGTCGTGCAGGGTTACACCCTGGCCGAGCGCCAGGATGTCTTCCGGGACATGTGGGTCAAGACCGGCCGCATCAAAGTCCCGGCCGCCGCCGAATAATAAGAATCCGAGCAGGAGTTGAACCATCATGGAAGCTAAGGATCTCATCGCGCGGCGCGCCGCGCTGGAACTGGCCGACGGCGAAATCGTCAATCTTGGTTTCGGCATGCCGACGGAAGTCGCCAACCATGTGCCTGCGGGCGTCAACGTCGTCCTACAATCTGAAAACGGATGCCTGATGTTCGGGCCGACGCCGGTTTTGGGCAAGCAGGACGCTGATATCGGCAATGCCGGCGGCCAGCCGATCACCTTGCTGCCCGGCGCGGCGATCTTCGATCTGGCGACGTCCTTTTGCATCATTCGCGGCGGTCATGTCGACACCACCATCCTGGGGGCTTTGGAAGTGGACCAGGAGGGCAGCATCGCCAATTGGGCCATGCCGGTGGCGCCTGGGAAATATTCGCCCGGCATGGGCGGCGCCATGGATCTGGTCACCGGTGCGCACAAGGTCGTCGCGGTCTTGCAGCACAATGACAAGAAGGGCGGTTCCAAGGTCTTGAAGAAATGCTCGTTGCCGGTTACCGGCAAGGGCGTCTTGAAGACCATCATTACCGAGAAAGCGGTGTTCGATGTCACGCCCCAGGGTTTGGTGCTGAAGGAAATCGCCGAAGGATTGACGCCCGAGACGCTGAGGGACGTCACCGACGCCGATTTCACTGTCGATCCCGGCCTTTGCCGGTACCGGCTGCCCAATTAGGGGGCGGCCCCTCCCTGGAAAAACGGGCATGGTTTAGGTCGCGGCGCCCGTCTTGCCAATTATGGGGAGGAACATGGAAAGGTCGGCCCGGCTTCCTTGCTCCAGCGGCTGGGCCGGCCTTTCTGTTTCGGTGGGGACTGGAGACGCTGGCCCGGCAGGGGGTCGGTATGGTATCGGTGGAAAAGGACGGCGAAAGCACCCCTGGACGTTGCCCGGCGATGTCCGGCCAAAGGATGACGAGAGTGCGAAGAATGTGCATCCACCTCGTCGAGATGCGATCGCGTGAAGATCGAGCGGAAAATCCGGACCCTATGCGAACAAATTAGTACAGGACGGTTTCATGCCACAGTTCTTAGCGGATCCCAATCCCCGTCTTGCAACGAATGACCATAGCTTGGCCAAGACCATGGCCGAAGCGTCCTATCAGGTCGGCATCTATGCCGGCGACATCACCGGCCATATCGAAGACATCACCAAGCGTATCGCTGATCAGACCGAGCTTTTGAGCGCCATCACCGTCGAAACCGAGGAAATGACGAACGCCAATGCCGGCATCGCCGTTTCCGCCCAGGCTCTGCGGAGCGAGGCCAATACCATCACCGACCGCATGAGCGAGGCTCAGGCTGCGATCAAGCAGGCGCTGAACGATGCGCTGGCTTTCGCCGGCGACAAGGACCGGCTGGCCGCCAATCTGCCCGCCCTGCGCGACGCGCTGGGCCGGATCAACCGCGCCTCACGCAAATTCGACGAAGTGGCCTTCTTGCGCGAATCATTGGTCCAACGCGTCACCTCCATCGCCGATTCGACGGCCAAAAATCGCGAATTGTGCGAATACATCTTTGAAGAATTGGCCCAGGTCAATGAAGCGGAACAGGCAACCAGGACCGATTCCGAAAATGTTTCGGGCATGTGCATGCACCTGTCCGATTTGTCGGCCGAGCTTTACTACACCATCGTCGCCAGCGGCGTGAAAACGGCGGATACACCGTTCATCGAGGCGGTCATGGATACGGCGCGGCAGGTCACCGAAGCGATCGAGAACGCCGTCGACCAGGGGGAAATCGGGCTGGAAACCCTGTTCGACGAAAATTACGTGCAGATGCCCGACATCCAGCCGCCCAAATACACCACGCGCTGGCTGCCTCTGATTGAAAAATTGGTGCCGCCGATCTGCGAACCGGTATCGACGATCACCCCGGAAGTGGTCTTGTGCACCGTCACCGACCGCAACGGTTATATGCCGGTCAACAATTTGCGCTGGTCGCATCCGCCCACCGACGATCCGGTCTGGAACGCAACCTATTCACGCCAGCGCATCCGCCACCGCGATCGCATCTCGCTGCGGATCAGCCAATCGACCAAACCCTTTCTGGTGATGGTGTTCCGCCGTCAGTTGGGCGACAGGGTCCAGGTTTTGCGCGACGTTTCGGCCCCGGTCATCATCAAAGGAAGGCTGTGGGGCAATGTCCGCATGCTGATTTTGATCAAGACCGAAACCATCGATTACATCTTGAAGCAGATGGACATTCACCGCGCCATCGCCAAGGTGCGCGCCATCGAAGCCGAACGCCCCGACGAGGAGGACGAGGATCAAGGCGTGGTCCTGGAGGAAGCGACCTTTGTTCCCAGCCCGTCCCGGATCCAGGCTTTTCCCCGCAAATTCTGCGTTCACCACGCCGGCCGGTTGGTCATCATCGACAATAACCGGATTCAATTGTTCTATGCCAAAGACCGGCTGGTGTTTATTCAGACCGACGATGGCAAAACCTATCCGATCCGCTCGACCTTGAGCGAGTTGGAAGAAAAGCTGGACAGCAACCAATTTACACGCTGCCACAGAAATTATATAGTGAACATTGATCAGGTAGAGTACTTAAATAACTGGTTTAACCGCGGATACATAATAATCTTAAAAGGAAGCGCAAAAACGGAAGTCCCAGTCAGTCGGATGTTTGTTAAGCGCTTGAAAAAATACATCGAGTTCGAATAGTGCTATGAAATCAATATATTTTTATTTATTCCGGGTCGGTTTTGCCGGAAAAGTCGGGCTTCCGGCGCGCTCTCCTGTCCGAGGGGCGGGCCGGTACTGGGTCAGGGGACGCGACGGTGCGCGCTGCGAAACGACGGCTCCAGGATGTTCCGGTGCGTTGCCCGAGGGCGGTTCGGGTTTGGGTTTCGTATTTTTCGGGGAATGAAACGTGGACAGTCAGACACAATTTTCCGGAGACCGTGGCATGGTCGTCATTGAAAACAAGACGTTCGACGAAATCGCCCTTGGACAATCGGCGGAATTGCAGCGGACGCTAACCAACGACGACATACGTCTGTTCGGCGTGCTGTCCGGCGACGCCAACCCCACCCATTTCGCCGATATCGGCGATACGGCCTGGCAGGATCGGGTGACGGGCCACGGCATGTGGGGGGCGGCGCTGATTTCGGCATTGCTGGGCAACGATCTGCCGGGCGCGGGCACCGTCTACAGGAAGCAGAACCTTGATTTCCTGACCCCGGTCGCGTTGGGTGACACGCTGACCGTGACCATCACCGCCGTCGAAAAGGACCCGGTCCAGAAGACGGTGACCTTCGACTGCAAAGGCGTCAACCAGAACGGCGAATCGGTGTTCACCGGTATCGCTGTGGTTCTGGCCCCGACCGAAAAGCGGCGGCGGGAACAGGAAGTCGGGCTTTACGCCCAGTTCTGACGGGACGAGCCATTTCAAGAAGCCCAGGGGCGAGGAATTCTTGTCCCTGGCGTGATGTTCGCGCCGGTTGTTTTCCCTTAAAAGGCATTTTTCTGCTTTAATCGCCGGTCCGGGCGCGCCCATGCGCGCAAGACCGAGGGGACTGGGTATGTCTTTTTGCCGTTTCGTTTCGATTGTCATCGCAGGGTTCCTAGCCGTGGCGCTGCCGGCCGGTCCGGCGGCGGCCCAGCCGAAATCGGTCAAGATCACCGCCATCGTCGATCATCCGGCGCTGGATGCCTGCCGCCAAGGCGCGATCGAAGCGCTGGCTGAACGGGGATTTGTCGATGGCCAGACCATCGCCATCGAATTCCAGAGCGCCCAGGCGGATGTCGGCACCGCCGGGCAGATCGCGCGCAAATTCGCTGGCGACCGGCCGGATGTCGTTATCGCCATTTCCACGCCGTCGGCCCAAGCGGTGCTGTCGGCGGTGAGAGGCACTGCGCCGATCGTCTTTTCCGCCGTATCCGATCCCTTGTCGGCGCGGCTGGTGAAGGATTTGGATCATCCGGGCGGCAATGTCACCGGCGTGACCGACCGGCTGCCGCTGGAGCGCCATCTGGAACTGATCCGCGAGGTTCTGCCCGGTCTGCGCCGGTTGGGCGTGCTGTTCAATCCGGGCGAGGCCAATTCCGCCGCCGAAGTGGCGCGATTGCGTGACCTGGCGTCGGCACAGGGGATCACGCTGATCGAAGGTGCTGCGCCCGACACCAATAGCGTGGTGAGCGCCGCCCGCGGGCTGGCCGGACGGGTAGATGCTTTCTACGCACCGCTCGACAACACCGTGGTTTCGGCCCTGGAATCGGTGGTCAAGGTCAGCATCGACAGCAAGACGCCGTTGTTCGCCGGCGACACCGCCTGGGTTGCGCGCGGGGCCGTGGCCTCGGTCGGGTTCGATTATCACGATATCGGCCGCCGAACCGGCCAGATCGCCGCCGATATCCTGGAAAGGGCCGATCCGGGCTCGATCCCGGTACGGCCCATCGACCGGCTGCGTCTGGTGGTCAACCCGGACAGCGCCGCCCGCATGGGGCTGATCCTGCCCGACGCGCTGCTGGCGCGCGCTCAGGAAATTGTGAAATAGGCTGCCCGGCTTGACGCCGGGCGCGATTCGCAGTTTGTTTGCGCCAGAGCCGCAAGAGGGACGGCCACCGCTCCGGCAAGACCTGTCCTTGACAATGCCATTGGGAACGCTTGGGGGACGATAATGACGTTTTTCCGCTATTTGATCGCCCTGGCGGCGGTTTCCATCCTTGCGGCTCCACCGGCGCTGGCGGCTGAAAAGGAAATCAGGATCACGGCCATTGTCGATCATCCGGCGCTGGATTCCTGTCGCAAGGGCGCGATCGAGGCGCTGGCCGAACAGGGATTCGCCGATGGCAAGGGAGCCAGGATCGAATTCCAGAGCGCTCAGGGCGATGTCGGCACCGCCGGCCAGATCGCGCGCAAATTCGCTGGCGACAAGCCCGATATCATCATCGCCATCGCCACGCCGTCTGCCCAGGCCATGGTGGCGGCCGTGCGCGGGAACACGCCCATCGTCTTTTCCGCCGTGTCCGATCCACTGGCGGCGCGGCTGGTGACGGATTTGGATCACCCCGGTGGCAATGTCACCGGCGTGACCGACCGGCTGCCGCTGGAACGCCATTTGGCCCTGATCCAGGAAATCGTTCCCGGCGTGACCCGTATCGGCGCGCTGTTCAATCCGGGCGAGGCCAATTCGGTCGCCGAGATCGCCCGCTTCACCGCCCTGGCCAAGGCGAAGGGGATCACCATCGTCGAAGGTGCCGCGCCCGACACCAACAGCGTGCAGTCCAGCGCGCGTTCGCTGGTCGGCAAAGTGGACGCCTTTTTCGTACCGCTCGACAATACCGTGGTTTCGGCGATGGAAGCGGTGGTCAAGGTCGGCATCGACGCCAAGATCCCGCTGTTCGTCGCCGACACCGATTCGGTGCGGCGCGGCGCCGTCGCTACGGTCGGTTTCGACTATCACAGCCTGGGCCGCCAAACCGGCATCATCGCCGCCAATATTTTGAACGGAGCCAAGCCTGGCGATATCCCGGTGCGCGAGGTCGAGACGCTGCAATTGGTGGTCAATCCGGCCAGCGCCGCCCGTATGGGTGTTCACCTGCCCGAAGCGGTCACGGCGCGCGCCGACGAGATCGTGAAATAGGACCAATCCGTTGAGTGAAATTGCTTTTATCGGCGCCATCGAATCCGGCCTGCTGTTCGGGCTGGTCGCCCTTGGCGTCTTCATCAGTTTCCGTATCCTGGAATTCCCCGATCTGACCGTGGACGGATCGTTGCCGCTGGGCGCGTCGGTGGCCGCCGCCGCCATCGTCCAGGGCTGCGATCCCTATCTGGCCACGGCCTTGGCCATGGCCGCGGGCGCAGGCGCAGGACTTGTCACCGCCTGGCTGAATGTGCGGCTGAAGATTCTCAATCTGCTGGCCAGCATTTTGACCATGACCGCGCTTTATTCGATCAATCTGCGCATCATGGGCCGGCCCAATCAGGCGCTGCTGGGCGACCGCACCATCTTTTCCGACTGCGAATCCTGGGGGCTGCCCTATTACTGGACCAGCCTGATCGTTTATCTGATTGCGGTTCTGGCGGTGGTGGCCCTGCTGGTGTGGTTCTTGAATTCGGAAACCGGGCTGGCGATGCGCGCCACCGGGGCCAACGCCCGCATGGCCCGTGCGCAAGGCATCAATACCGGGCGCATGACCCTGCTAGGCATGGCGATCAGCAATGCGCTGGTGGCGCTGGCCGGTGCGCTGTTCGCCCAGTCTCAGGGCGGGGCGGACGTGTCGATGGGGTTGGGCGTCATCGTCACCGGGCTGGCCGCTGTCATCCTGGGCGAAACCGTGCTGCCGGCACGGCTGTTGGTGTTGGCGGTGCTGGCCTGCGTCATCGGTGCGATCCTGTACCGGCTGGCGGTGGCGGTGGCTTTGAACGCCTCCTTCATCGGGCTTCAGGCCCAGGATTTGAAATTGATCACCGCCGTGCTGGTGGCGGCGGCGATGACGCTGCCCTCGGTCAAGGGACGGCTGTCGGCGCGACGGGGGGGAGCCAAGTGATCGCGCTTTCGGACGTCCATGTGACCTTCAATCCCGGCACCGCGATCGAGACCAGGGCCTTGCGCGGGCTGGATCTGTTCATTCCCGAAGGCCAGTTCGTGACTGTCATCGGCTCGAACGGGGCCGGGAAATCGACCTTGCTGGGGGTGCTGTCGGGCGAGGTCGGGCTGCAATCGGGGCGGGTGACCATCGATGGTGTGGATGTGTCGGACTGGTCCACGCCGCGCCGCGCCGGATTGGTGGCACGGGTCTTTCAGGACCCGATGGCCGGCACCTGCGAAAGCCTGACCATAGAGGAAAACATGGCCCTGGCTTCGGCGCGCGGCCGCCGTCGCGGGCTGGCCTGTGCGGTCACCGGCGACATGCAGGAGCGGTTCGAGGAAAGACTGTCCAGCCTGGGGCTGGGGCTGGATAAAAGGCTGAAGGACCGCATGGGGTTGTTGTCGGGCGGACAGCGTCAGGCGATCACGCTGGTGATGGCGACTTTGAACCCGATGAAGATCCTGTTGCTGGACGAACATACGGCCGCCCTGGACCCGAAGACGGCGGCTTTCGTCATGACCCTGACCGATTCCATCGTCCGCCAGAGCGGGCTGACCACCCTGATGGTTACCCATTCGATGCGCCAGGCGCTGGATTACGGCGACCGCACCGTGATGCTGCATGAGGGCCGCGTGGTGCTTGATGTCGCCGGCGATGAACGTAAGGGCTTGGCGGTCGAGGATCTGCTGCATATGTTTTCGACCGTGCGCGGCGAGGAATTGTCCGACGACGCCTTGCTGCTGAGTTGACCCTTTCGAGGATTTCCCAACGATTATGGTTCTGGATCTGGCTTCCGAAGTAACGGGCGCGGGCGCTCCGTTCGTGGTGATGCACGGCCTGTTCGGGTCGTCGCGCAATTGGGGGGCGATTGCCCGTCAGGTCGGCGATCTGCGTCAGGTGCACGCGGTGGATCTGCGCAATCACGGCGCGTCGCCCTGGGACGACGCGACCGACTACGCCGCCATGGCCGGCGACGTCGCTCATTATATCGAGCAAAGGGGTCTGGGACCGGCCGACGTGATGGGCCATTCCATGGGCGGCAAGGCGGCGATGATGCTGGCCCTGACCCGGCCCGATCTGGTGCGCCGCCTGATCATCGTCGATATCGCCCCGGTGACCTACAAGCCTGACGTTTATCCCGGCTATATAGAGGCCATGCGCGGAGCCGATCTGGCGCATGAACGGCGTGGCGAGGTCGAAGCCGAACTGATCCCCGGCGTGCCCGATGCGGGCCTGCGCGCCTTTCTGGGCCAGAATTTGATCCGTGACGGCAAGGGATTCCGCTGGCGGCTCAATCTCGACGCGCTGGCCGCCGGGTTGGACGACATTCTGGGCTGGCCCAAACAGCAAGGCGGGCGTTTCGACGGCCCGACCGAGGTTCTGCTGGGCGGCAAATCCGCCTATGTCCGGCCTCAGGACCGGCCCGTCCTGCAGGCGCTGTTTCCCGCCGCCCGCTTCGAGATCGTGGAGGGCGCGGGCCATTGGGCGCATGCCGAGCAGCCCGAACGTTTCCTGGCTTTGCTGCGCCGGGCGCTGGCCTGACCGGGCAAGGGGCGATCCCTCTGGACAGGCAAGCCGCCAGCCCCATATAACCCGGGTTATGACAGACGCTCTTCAAGGCTTGCCGTTCCTGAAAATGCACGGGCTCGGCAATGATTTCGTCGTGCTGGATGCGCGCATCCGTCCGCTCGCCTTGTCCGAAGGGACGATTCGCGCTATCGGCGACCGCCATCTGGGGGTCGGCTTCGATCAGCTGGCGGTGATCGAGCCCGCGCGCCGCGCCGATGCCGATTGTTTTCTCGCCCTTTACAACGCCGACGGATCGAGGACCGGAGCCTGCGGCAACGCGACCCGCTGTGTTGCCTCTCTGCTGCTGCGTGAGACTGGAAAGACGCTGGTGGGCATCGAGACGCCGGCCGGTCTTCTGACCGCCTGGGACGCCGGAAACGGGCTTTATGGGGTGAATATGGGGCCGGCCCGGCTGGATTGGCGAGACATCCCGCTTGCCCGTCCCGCCGACACGCTGGCGCTGCCTGTCGCCGATATCGGGCTGGACGCGCCGGTCGGGGTCAGCATGGGCAATCCGCACGCCGTCTTCTTCGTGCCGGAGGTCGAGGCGCTGGACATCGAAAGGCTGGGCCGCGTCATCGAGCATGATCCTTTGTTCCCTGAACGGACCAATGTCGAATTCGCCCAGGTGACGGGGCCGGACCGCATCCGCATGCGGGTCTGGGAACGAGGCACCGGCATCACGATGGCCTGTGGGTCGGGCGCTTGCGCCACCTTGGTGGCGGCGGCGCGGCGGGGGCTGACCGGACGAAGCGCCGACATCCTGCTGGATGGCGGCGTGTTGTCCATCGCCTGGCGCGACGACGGCCATGTGCTGATGACGGGGCCAGCGACATTGTCCTTCACCGGCATGCTGGCTGCCCTGCCGACATGAGCGGGGCGCAGGGGGATAAGGACCGGGGTGCTTTGCCCAGGATCGTGACCTTCGGCTGCCGCCTCAACAGTTTCGAATCCGAGGTGATGCGCGAACACGCCACCGCCGCCGGCTGGCAGGACGTGATCATCGTCAATACCTGCGCCGTCACCGGAGAGGCCGAACGCCAGGCGCGCCAGGCCATCCGCAAGCTCAAGCATGAAAACCCGGAGGCGCGCATCGTCGTCACCGGCTGCGCCGCCCAAATCACGCCCGAAGCCTTTGGCCGCATGGCCGAGGTCGATCGTGTGCTGGGCAATGCCGAAAAGATGGATGCCGCTTATTACCATGAGGCTGACCCGGCGCGGGTCTCGGTTGGCGAAACCCAGGCGATGCGGGGCGTTTCGGTCCATCTGGTCGGCGGGTTCGAAGGTCGCGTGCGCGCCTTCGTCGAAATCCAGCAGGGCTGCGATCATCGCTGCACCTTCTGCGTCATCCCGCTCGGGCGCGGTCCCAACCGCAGCACACCTTTTCCGGTGATCGCCGGACGGGTGCGCGCCTTGATCGAGGCCGGCTACCGCGAATTGGTGCTGACCGGGGTCGATATCTGTTCCTATGGCGGCGAGATCCCGGATCAGCCCGGATTGGGGGCGCTGGTGCGCCGGCTGCTGCGTGAATTCCCCGATCTGCCCCGGCTGCGTCTGACCTCGCTCGATCCGGCGGCCGTCGATGACGAATTGCTCGATCTGATCGCGCTGGAAGACCGGCTGATGCCGCATTTCCATCTGTCGGTGCAGGCGGGCGACGACATGGTGCTGCGGCGGATGAAGCGCCGCCATACGCGCGATCAGGTGCTGGCCCTGGCCGAACAGCTGCGCCGGCTTCGCCCCGGCTGCGCGCTGGGTGCGGACATGATCGCGGGCTTCCCGACCGAGACCGAGGCGATGTTCGAGAATGGCGCGGCGCTGATCGGCGAGGCCGGGTTTTCGCATCTGCATGTCTTCCCCTATTCCCCGCGTCCCGGCACCCCGGCGGCGGGATTGCCGCAACTGGGCCGCGCCGTGGCCAAGGAACGCGCCGCACGGTTGCGCGCCCTGGGCAAGCAGGCGATGGCCGCGTTCCAGGACGCCCGCATCGGCGGTATCGCGCCGGTGTTGGCGGAGCGGGGGGATTTCGGCCACGATCCCTGCTATCTGCCGGTGCGGCTGAAGGGGAACGCGGTTCCGGGAACGATCGTTGCCGCCCGGATCACGGGCCGCGAGGGGGAACGTCTGATCGGCGAGGTTGAGGCATGAGCGAAGGGGATGAAAAGAAAGGCGGCTGGCTGGCCCGCATCCGCAGCGGCCTGTCGCGGTCGTCGGAGAAGATGTCGGGGGGCATCGGCGCGCTGTTTTCCAAGCGCAAGCTGGACGCCGAGACGCTGGAGGAATTGGAAGAGCTGCTGATCGCCGCCGATCTGGGGGTGAAGGCGTCGGCCGAGATTGCGGGACGCCTGGCCAAGACCCGATTTGATTCCGGGGCCGACCCGGAGGCGGTCAAGGCGGTGCTGGCCGACGCGATTGCCGCCATCCTGGAACCGGTGGCCAAACCCTTGGCGCTCGATCCCGGCCGCAAACCGCATGTTGTGCTGATGGTCGGTGTCAACGGATCGGGCAAGACCACCACCATCGGCAAGCTGGCCCATTATTATCGCAGGCAAGGCCTGTCGGTGTCGCTGGCCGCCGGGGACACCTTCCGCGCGGCGGCGGTCGAGCAGCTCAAAGTATGGGGTGAACGGGCGGGCTGTCCGGTCTTTTCCGCCGCTCCCGGCGCGGACGCCGCTGGATTGGCGTTCGATGCGCTGGCCCAGGCGAGAAAACGCGGCGACGATCTTTTGCTGATCGACACGGCGGGCCGGTTGCAGAACAAAAGCGATCTGATGGCCGAACTGCAAAAGATCGTGCGCGTGCTGAAGAAGCAGGACGAGACGGTTCCTCATGACGTACTGCTGGTCCTGGACGCCACCGTCGGCCAGAACGCCCACAGTCAGGTGGAGATTTTCAGGCAGATCACCAACGTCACCGGGCTGGTGGTGACCAAGCTGGACGGCAGCGCCCGGGGCGGTGTGCTGGTGGCGTTGGCGGATCGTTTCGGTTTGCCGGTTCACGCCATCGGCGTCGGCGAGGGGGCGGACGATCTGCGCCCCTTCTCAGGCGCAGATTTTGCCCGGTCTCTGGTCGGGCTGAACTGATCCACCCCATTGGAATGATTTAAAAACGAAAGGCTCCCGGCAATGCCGGGAGCCTTTTCTTCGTCTTTTAATGGTGCGGTCGAGAAGACTCGAACTTCCACGGGTTGCCCCACAGCCACCTCAAGGCTGCGCGTCTACCTGTTCCGCCACGACCGCCCATCTCGGCTGGCAGTTGTCACTGCCAAGCGCTAAGGTGGGCCTCAATACCAAAAGCCAAGCAAAGGTTCAAGTGCGGTGATTTGCATCCAGAAAAAAGAATCGCTCGAATGGCTTCGGAGCGCCGTTCCGGTGCCCTATGACGAGGCTGTCGCCTTCATGGAAAAACGCTCGCGCGCGATCCGCGACGAAGGTGCGCCGGAATGCATCTGGCTGTTGGAACATCCTCCGCTCTACACCGCCGGCACCAGCGCCAAACCGGCCGATCTTCTGGACCCGAAGCGTTTCCCCGTCTATCAGAGCGGGCGCGGCGGTCAATACACCTATCACGGGCCGGGTCAGCGCGTGGCCTATCTCATGCTCGATCTGAAGCGGCGCGGCCCCGATGTCCGCCAATTCGTGCAAGATATCGAGGAATGGCTGATCCGCACCCTGGCCCATTTCGGCGTCAGGGGCGAACTGCGCACGGGGCGCGTCGGCATCTGGGTCGATCGCGGCATGGGGCGCGAGGATAAGATCGCCGCGATCGGTGTGCGTATGCGCCGCTGGGTCAGTCTGCACGGCATCTCGCTTAACGTCGCGCCCAATCTGGGCCATTTCGGCGGCATCGTGCCCTGCGGCATCCAGGGGCACGGCGTGACCTCGCTCAAGGCGTTGGGGCGGGACATCTCATTGGAAGAGGCCGACCGCGCCCTGATGGCCGAATTCGACGCGGTGTTCGAACAGCGTTTGCGCCTGTCTGCCTGAAAAGAAGGCCGGGAATGACGTTCGGGCTCTGGCGGTGGGACGGTGTTCCGGCCTACACTCGACCGATATCATCTCTAGGAACAGGCCCTGTCCGTGTCCGGTTTTTCTCGTCCGCTGATCGTCCTGTCCACGCTGCTCGGGCTAATCCTGCCCGCGTATTCGCCCGCCACCGCTAAACCCGAGACGCGCGGCCCTCATTACGTGCTGTTGCCCAAACTGCGGTTGGGGGTGCAGATCGATGCGAACCGCCAATTCCGCATGTTGGAGCTGGAAACCTGGCTGTCCTATGACGATGCCGCCGCCGCCGACCGGGCGGGCCGGGCGCGGGCATCGGTGGGCGAGGCGATGAAGGAGGATTTCCTGGGCTATAACTGGGAGGACTTCGCCGACCCGGTCGGGGGGCCCGAACTCGCCAGGACGATCGTGCAGAACAGCGTTCACCGCGTGCTGCCCGATATTTCCGAAAAAGCGGTCGTGCTGATCCGCGGCATGACACTGCGCTGACAAGGCTGGGAAAAATTCCGCCTGCGGCCGGGCAGACCGTCCGTCCCGGTCAGATGACGCGCTGGGCGTGCTGCCGCTCGCTGTTTTCCTTCATGAAACGCAGCGCGGTGTAGAACGGCACCGGGTGGCTGTAATAATAGCCCTGCACCTGGTCGCAGCGCAGCCGTTTCAGGATTCCACCTTGTTCGGCGGTTTCGACGCCCTCGGCCAGCACCATCATGCCCATGGCGTGCGCCAGGGTGATGATGGTGACAGCGATGGCCTCATCCTTGCTGCTTTTTTCGAGATCCTGGATGAAGCTGCGGTCGATCTTCAGCATGTCCACCGGGAACATCTTCAGATAGCTGAAATTGGAATAGCCGGTGCCGAAATCATCCACGGACAGGCGCAGGCCCAATTCCTTGAATTGGCGCAGAATCGTCACCGTCTGGTTGGGATTCTGCATCAGCGTGCTTTCGGTGATCTCGATGTCCAGCCGCGACGGATCGACGTCGTTGCTGCGGATCGCATGGCGCACGGAATCCAGGATGTCGCCATCGACGAACTGGCGCGGCGACAGATTGACAGCGATCGACACGGTGTCGGACAGTTCCTGCAACACGCGCAAATCCTTGCAGGCCTGGGACAGAATCCATTCGCCCAACGGTACGATCAAGCCGGTCTGTTCGGCCAGCGGGATGAAGCGGGCAGGTCCGATCAGCCCCAGCGAGGGATGATCCCAGCGCACCAGCGCTTCCATGCCGACGATGGCTCCGGTCTCCAGATCGATCTGCGGCTGGTAATGCAGGAAGAACTGGTTGCGGAAGATGCCCTGGCGCAGATCATTTTCCATGCTGAGCCGCTCTGCGGAACGGATATGCATGATCGGGTCGAAGAAACGGAAATGATTCTGCCCTTCGCTTTTCGACACCATCATCGCGGCGCTGGCGTGGGTGACCAAGCCCTCCGCGCTCTTGGAATGGTCGGGGAACAAAGCGATGCCGACATTGGTGGTCAAGGACACCTCGCGCCCGCGCAGGACGAAGGGCTGGGTGATGATTTTGAAGAAGTTCTTGACCGCCAGCGTCGCTTTTTCATGGGTGCCGCGCCCGTTCAGGATCACGACGAATTCGTCGCCGCCGAAGCGGACGACGATACTGCCCGGCCCGGCGAAGGCGACCATGCGCTGCCCGGATTCGATCAACAATTCGTCGCCGGCCGAATGGCCCATGACGTCATTGACGGTCTTCAGCCCGTCGAGATCGACAAACAGAACGGCGACGGTCTCGCCCGTGGCCTGGGCTTCGCTCAGAATCTGGGGCAGATCGCGTTCGAGCAGGCGGCGGTTGGGCAGGCCGGTCAAGATGTCATGGGTCGCCGAATGGGCCAGATGATCCTCGAACAATTTGCGTTCGGTGATGTCTCGGATCATCGCCGTGAACAGACGGCGGTCGTCCAGATTGCAGGCCGACAGGGTCATCTCGGCTGGGAATTCGCTGCCGTCGCTGCGCCGGGCGATCACCGCGCGGCTGGAACCGACGGCGCGCGGCATCGGAACCGCATCGGATTCGGTCATCAGCGCGTGGTGACGGGTGGCGTCTTCGTCGCTCATCATCGACAGCAGGTTCTGGCCGATGGCCTGTGCCGCGCCATAACCGAACATTTCCTCGGCGGCGTGGTTGAAGGTTTCGATGACGCCGTTCTGGTCGGTGACCACGATCGCTTCGACCGCAGTGTCGAGGATGCTGTTCAGACGCTTGACCTGAGCCGCCACGCTGCGGGTGGCCAGCATCATTTCAGAGATATTGCGCACGATGACGAGGACGTTGCCGCTGCCGCGCACGGTGGAAGCAAGCAGCAGCACGTCCAGTACCCGTCCGTCCAGGCGAAGGAATTTGATCGGGATAGGATCATTTTCTTCGATCAGGGCGGTGAGGCCGTCTTCGACCAGAACGCGGTAGTCGGGGTGAATGAAATCGGCGAAGGCGACGCCTTCCAGCGTGTCACGGTCGGCAGCGCCCAAAAGACGCACTGCCGCCGGATTGACGAAGCGGATCTTGCCGTCGCGGCATTCAAACAAGCTATCTGGTGACATCTCGATCACCGTCTGGATGTCGTGATGGTTGGAGGCCAAAGCGGCTTCGGCCAGAACCAGTCCCGATGTTTGGTCGATTACCCCCAGCATGTCGATGGCGGTCTGACGGATGGCAGGCAAATTGGCCGCCGCACCCGACGCCCGCGAAGGAAGTCCTTCGGTCAGGCTGAGCAGCGCGTCCAGCGGCGCCCTCAAACGCTGCGCCAACGCGGCCACGGCCTGGCGTCCGCCCGAAGTCTGATCGGGGTCCTTGCGCATCGACAGAACGACGCGGGTGCTGCGGTTCGGTGCGTCGACACGGACAGCGCGCAGGCTTGCCGGGAATATCTGGCCGTTCTTGTGCCGGACCGAAACGTCGGCGGCGTGAACGTCGCTTTTGGCGAATGTGTTCCAATCCACCGGCGTAGTCTGGTTGTTGGCCGGGAACAGGGCGTTTATGGGCAGGGCCAGGAGTTCGCTGCGCGTATAGCCGAATGTGCGGCAGGCGATTTTGTTGGCGTCGGTCAGGCGGCCGTTCCCATCGAAGACCAACATGGGATCCGGGGCCAGCTCGAATAAAAGCCGGTAAGGGGTCTGGCGCAGGGACTGGGGCCAGCCGCGCAATTTGCGCCGCCATAGCCGTCGCTTGGAATAGGGAAGAGTCATGGCCAGAAGAAAAGAAGCCAGGGTTGCTCCGCCTGAATCGGCGGCGTTGGCGAAACCGTTTAAAAGCGTATGAAAAGACATTCCAGAACCGCTGGTTCGTGGCATGGTTCTCTCGAAAGAAGGGTCCCCTTGCTGGGGGTGCGCGACCTCATTGCTCAAGCGATCCGGGACTACTGTCTCAACGAAGGGAATAGATTGACCGATTCCGGTGCGAGAGGCCAACAGAATGTTTCATGTCGGAATGCAAAAAGCAGAGCGATGGTTTAATGGCCTCAAGACCGAGATCCAATTGTTAAAGTTATATTCTGCTGTTCAGCTGTTGTTGATAGACGTTTAAAATTGCGGTCGGCTTCGGTGCGGACACGGTGATCTGCCAAAACCGTGAAGGTTGCAGGTCAGAAAACAACGAGAAGTTGACAGGGCCCGGCTTATCCATAAACATTGCGCCGGATAATCTCAGGGGTCGAGATTAGATACCAAACGTCTTTTCGATCTTTCTCACAAAGACCGTGCCGTTCCGCCGGGGAATGAGTGGAAACCGCAGTGTCAGCAAGGACAAGCGACGGGACTGTCGCCATGAGCGAGATGGAGCGTTTGGAGCTGGTCCGGGTCTGTGACCACCGGTTCCGTCCCATCGCCAATGTCTCAACCGGACGTTGCTTCGGCTATGCGGCCGAACCGGTCGGGTTCGAGCGCAAAGGAATAGAGTCTCTTGCGGCGCTCTACGATCTTTGCGACCGGGGCGGGGTTCTCGATTCCGTCCAGGTCGGATTGTGGGGAAAGGCGCTGGAGACCTTCGCCGCGGAGGCGCGTTCCGGCATGCGCCTGTTCTTGCCCCTGGAAAGCCGCTCGCTGAAAGGCGCCAGCCATCTGGTCGGTTCGCTGAAAGAGATGCTGGCCCGCTACGATGTGCCCGAAAGCGCTGTCGTGCTCGACCTGATCCGGCTGCCCACCGATGACCCGGATAAGACCCAGTGCTGGATGCGGTTCTTCAGGCATGGCGATTGGAAGATCGCGCTTGACGATTTCGGCGGTCCGGCAGCGGGGATCGCGCTTCTTCATGTCTGCGAACCGGACTTCGTGCGGATCACGCCCTATTTCGTCCGTTCGCTGCAAACCGACGCCCGCAAACGGCTGATCTTTTCCCAGATGGTAACTCTGGCCCATCTGGTGGGGGCGGTGGTCATCGCGCCTAAGGTTAAAACGGAAAGCGAGCTGTTCATCCTGAAGGAAAGCGGCTGCGATCTGGCCGAAGGTCCGTTGGTCGGCGAACCGAATCGGGATCTCGGCCAGTTGCCGCTGTCCAGCTGCGCGGTCGAGGCTCTGGCGAGCCGGGATCGCAGACGGCGCGAATCGGATCGCGCCATCATCTTGGATCAAATGGAGCGGATCGAGCCGATCCGCGCCGATGCGGGCGTCATGGCTCTGTTCGAGCGGTTGGGGGCTGACACCAGCCAGACCTTCGTGCCGGTCATCGACCGGCTGGAGCAGCCGCTGGGCATCGTGCGCGAAAGCAATCTCAAGAATTACGCCTATTCGCCCTTTGGCAAGGATCTGATCCTGAACAAGGGATTGGGGCTGAAGCTGCGCGATTTCGTCGTGCGCTGCCCGGTGGCCGACATCCATCTGCCGGTCGAGGATATCATGTCGATCTTTTCGGGCGAGGATGCTGCGGCCGAGGGCGTCATCCTGGTCGAACAGGCGCGCTATGTCGGCTTTCTGTCGGCTCGTTCGATCATCCGCGTTTTGAACGAGAAGAATCTGGCCACGGCGCGTGACCAGAACCCCCTGACCCGACTGGCGGGAAACCGGCTGATCGAGCGTTTCGTGGCCGACAGTCTCGCCGACGGGGCGGGGACCTATATCTATGTCTATGTCGATTTCGATCATTTCAAACCGTTCAACGACAAATACGGTTTCCGTCAGGGCGATCGCGCGCTGCTGCTGTTTTCCGAGCTGATGCGCAAGGAGATCGGTCGGGAACATTTTCTGGGGCATATCGGCGGCGATGATTTCTTCATCGGGTTCAAGGAGCTTGGCGCCGCCGACGCCGAAAACGCCATTGCCCGGCTTTTGGAGCGTTTCCGTATCGACGCCGAAAGCTTCTATGACGCCGAGGCCCGGCTGGCGGGCGGCATTACCGGGCCCGACCGCGAGGGGCGGATACGGACCTTTCCGCTACTGACCGCCAGCGCGGTCCTGGTCGATATCGGAACCGGCGGGCGCGGCGTTTCCGTCGATGATATCAGCACGATGATCGCGCAGCTTAAAAGCCAGGCGAAAAACGCGCCCGGCAAGATGGTCGTCCATCGCTTGAATCTGTCGGCCAAAACGTAAGCCCGGTCCGCCGGGCGCGAAAAAAATTTACACTTTTTGAGGGCGTAAAAATACCGAAACTCCCGCTAAAGCGGAGGGGTCGGGGGCTGTTTTTTATGCAAAAACCGGGGGTTCAGGTACGAAACATGCTTTCTGGGCAGTTCAGCCATTCCATTTCGATGGCCAATCGGGGGGCAAAGCGATCAATCTTTTCTTTATTTTTGCCTGCGTCTTTCTGTATACGCCATAGTCCGTCTCCCTGGCGGGGGGAGGCGTCGGGCCTTACGCAGGGAAGATCGCGACCAATGAACTCCAAGGGTTTACCGAACTGTCAGGGGCTTTACGACCCCAGGAACGAGCATGATGCTTGTGGCGTCGGCTTTATCGTCGATATCAAGAATCGCAAGACTCATGGCATCGTCACCCGGGGGCTGGAGATTCTGGCCAACCTGACCCATCGCGGCGCGGTGGGCGCGGACCCCGGCATGGGCGACGGCGCCGGTATCCTGATCCAGACCCCGGACCCTTTGTTCCGGACCGAGGCGGCGCGGCTGGGCTTTTCGCTGCCGCCCGAGGGACGCTACGGCGTCGCTATGATCTTCTTGCCGCAGGATCTGACCGTGCGTACCGCTTGCGAGTCGATCGCCGACGAGGTCGTTGCGGCCGAAGGGCAGACCGTCCTGGGTTGGCGCGACGTACCGGTCGATTCCGCGATCTTGAGCGCCTCGGTGCGCGAGACGGAACCGGTGGTGCGCCAGCTTTTTGTCGCTGCTGCCGACGGGCTGAACAGCGACGATTTTGAACGCAAGCTGTTCGTCATCCGCAAGCGCATCTCGAACAGCATTGGTGCGCGGCTGGGGGCGGCGGCGTCCGACTTCTACATCTCGTCGATGTCGGCGCGGACCGTCGTTTATAAAGGCATGCTGCTGGCCAATCTGGTCGGCCCCTATTTCAAGGATCTGAGCGATCCGCGCACGGTGTCGGCGATCGGTCTGGTGCATCAGCGCTTTTCGACCAACACCTTCCCGCGTTGGAACCTCGCCCATCCGTTCCGCATGATCTGCCACAATGGCGAGATCAACACCTTGCGCGGCAATCTGAACTGGATGGCCGCGCGCCGGCACGCGATGCGTTCCGACGTTCTGGGCGAGGATTTGGGCAAGCTGTGGCCGCTGACTTTCGACGGCCAGTCGGACTCGGCCAGCTTCGACAACACGCTGGAACTGCTGGTCCAGGGCGGCTATTCGCTGGCCCATGCGATGATGATGATGGTGCCCGAGGCCTGGGCCGGCAATCCGCTGATGGATGAAGAGCGGCGCGCCTTCTACGACTATCATGCCGGGCTGATGGAACCCTGGGACGGGCCGGCGGCGGTCTGTTTCACAGATGGCCGCCAGATCGGCGCGACGCTGGACCGCAACGGTTTGCGTCCGGCGCGCTATGTCGTCACCGATGATGGCGAGGTGATGCTGGCCTCGGAAATGGGCGTGTTGCCGATCCCGGACGAGAAGATCGTCAAGAAATGGCGGCTGCAGCCCGGCAAGATGCTGCTGATCGATCTGATCGAAGGGCGCATCATCGACGATTCCGAGATCAAGAACCAATTGGCCGGGGCGCATGCCTATGGCCGCATCCTGGCTTCGTCGCGGGTCATGCTGGAAGATCTGCCCGCTCCGGCGGCTCCGGCC
Organism: Rhodospirillaceae bacterium; assembly: GCA_034926235.1. Classification (GTDB taxonomy): domain Bacteria; phylum Pseudomonadota; class Alphaproteobacteria; order Rhodospirillales; family Magnetospirillaceae; genus JAYFRE01. The sequence goes on along the minus strand of JAYFRE010000172.1, from coordinate 1,607 downwards.
CCGGCCACAGCGCTTCCCTTGCTCGATCGGCAGCAATTGTTCGGCTATACTCAGGAGGATTTGCGCTTCCTGCTTGAGCCTTTGGCCGTGACCGGGCAGGAGGCGATCGGCAGCATGGGCACCGACACCCCGATCTCGGTGTTGTCCTCGAAGCCCAAGCTGCTCTACACCTATTTCAAGCAATGTTTCGCTCAAGTCACCAACCCGCCGATCGATTCGATCCGCGAGGAAGCGGTGATGAGCCTTTTGTCGCTGATCGGCCCGCGTCCCAATCTGCTGGGCCGGCCCGAGGACAACAACCCCCGCCGGCTCGATGTGCGCCAGCCGATCCTGACCAATGCCGATCTGGAAAAGGTGCGGCGGATCGAGGAACTGGCGGGGCCGGGCTTCCGCTCGGCGACGCTGGATATCACCTGGCCGGCGGCGGAAGGTGCGGCCGGCATGGCCCCGGCGCTTGAGGCGCTGGAGGCTCAAGTGTCGGCGGCGCTGGGCCAGGGGGCCAATATCCTGATCCTGTCCGACCGCGCGGCCGGGGCGGACCGCATCCCGATCCCGGCCCTGCTGGCAACCTCGACCGTGCATCATCATCTGGTCGCGGAAGGCCTGCGCACCGAAATCGGCCTGGTGGTCGAGACCGGCGAGGCGCGCGAAATTCATCATTTCTGCACCCTGGCGGGTTTCGGCGCCGAAGCGGTCAATCCCTATCTCGCCTTCGAGACGCTTGAGGCGATGCGTCCCGGCCTGGCCGAGGAGCAGTCCAAGGACGAAATCGTCAAGCACTATGTCAAGGGCATCAACAAGGCCATCTTGAAGGTGATGGCCAAGATGGGCATCTCGACCTATCAGTCCTATTGCGGCGCGCAGATTTTCGACGCCGTCGGGCTGTCCCGCGACTTCATCGCCCGCTATTTCAAGGGCACCTCGTCCTCGGTCGGCGGCGTTGGCGTCGATGAGGTCGCCGAGGAGGCAGTTTGCCGTCACAAGGCCGCTTTCGGCGACCAGCCGATCCTGCGCTCGATGCTCGATGTCGGCGGCGAATACGCCCAGCGTGTGCGCGGTGAAGAGCATATGTGGACCTTCGGGACCATTTCCTCGCTCCAGCACGCCGTGCGCGGCAATTCGCGCGACCGCTACCGCGATTTCGCCCGCCAGATCAATGATCAAGACACGCGGTTGATGACCCTGCGCGGGCTGTTCAAGCTGAAGCCCTTGGGCGAGCCTGTGCCGTTGGAAGAGGTCGAACCTGCGGTCGAGATCGTCAAGCGCTTTGCCACCGGGGCGATGAGCTTCGGTTCGATCAGCCGCGAGGCGCACACCAATCTGGCCATCGCCATGAACCGCATCGGCGGCAAGTCGAATACCGGCGAGGGCGGCGAGGAAGCCGAACGCTTCCAGCCCTTGCCCAACGGCGATTCGATGCGTTCGGCGATCAAGCAGGTCGCGTCGGGCCGCTTCGGCGTCACGGCGGACTATCTGACCAACGCCGACGATATCCAGATCAAGATGGCCCAGGGCGCGAAGCCCGGCGAGGGCGGGCCGCTTCCCGGCCACACGGTGGAGGCGACCAGCGCCCGGGTGCGTCATTCGACCGAAGGGGTGGGGCTGAT
>JAYFRE010000014.1:0-30149 GCA_034926235.1 Rhodospirillaceae bacterium | reverse complement strand
GCCGTAGGCGGTCTTCAGGTGGCGCTTCAGCATCTTGAGCTTTTTGCCATCCTCAAGACAAACGATGTATTCGGGCGTCACCGATTTCTTGACGGGCACGGCGGGCTGAAGCCGTTCCGGCGCCGCAGGCGCGTTGCCCAGGGTCGAGAGACAACGATAGATATCCTGGACAAGCTGAGACAATTCGGCGACCGGGACAGTATTATTGCCCACATGCGCCGCGACGATCTCGGCGGTAAGAGCCAGAAGCTCGTTTTTATTGCCTTGGTCGGACATTGAAAAAAGACCTCAGAATTACAAACTTTACGGAGCTATATAGTTTGTTGATCCAAAGAACGCAATAACCAATGTTGAACCATCAAAAGAGTGCTCATAAAGCTCTCTTATGGAAAGTCGCCAACCCTAAAAAAGAAGACGTTTACAGGAAACAAGCTTTCCGGCACTCGGAATCAAGAACCGGAATGACGCGAAAAACGTCTCAGCCGATTTTTCTGCCCCGATGAAAAACGGCATCAGTCATCCAAATCCTTCCGCAACACCAGCGCGTCCTTGTCGCCATAATAACGCCGCCTGAGACCGACCGGACGGAAGCCCAACCGATCGTAAAGACCGCGCGCCTGTTCATTCTCGACCGCGACCTCCAGGAACATCTCATGCGCGCCGGCCTGCCGCGCGGCCTCGAACGCCGCCGACAGCAATGCCTGCCCCCATCCCTGCCGGCGGCAGGAATCCAGCACCATCACCGTCAGAATTTCGGATTCGCCGCCCGCAGCACGGGCCAGGACCGCGCCCAGGGGGCCATCTTGTTCCACCAAAAACCCGAACACACCGGGCAACGCCAACAGGCCGGCCATGTCCTTTTCAGTCCAGGGAGTCGGGAAACAGCGTTCATGCATCCCCGCCAGCAATGCCGCGTAACCCGCATCCAGGCGGATCATGCCGGCTGCGCCAGGGTGACGTCGGGTGGTCTCAGATAAAGCGGCGCCGGCGGCAAGGCGCGCCCTTCGGCGTGGCGGCAGGTGGCCAGCCGGGCCAAGGGCACCGCATCGACACCGCCGTCGACCGAGGACAGAACGGCGTCCGGCAGGAACGGCGCGGCGCGAACCACGCCGTCTCCGGCCAGAAGAAGCGGCCCGGGGAACAAGGCGGCAATCGCCTCTGGCAGAGCCGCCAGGGGCTCGCCCAGGGGGTGCAGATCCGAATCGAACCCTTGCATGAAAAGATCGTCGCGTTTGCCATCGATCAGGGCCAACAAGGTGCGCCCTTTTCGTTCCTCCGCCGGCACTGCCCAAGCCAAAGCCTCGGTGGTGGTCACACCCGCGACCGGAATCCCGCTCGCCAGCGCCAGGCCGCGCGCCGTGGCCAGCCCGATGCGCAAGCCTGTGAAACTGCCGGGACCGACGCCCACGCCGATCAAACCGACATCGTTCCAGTCCAATCCGGCCTCGGTCCGCACCGTTTCGATCATCGGCAGCAGGATTTCTGCGTGGCCACGCGCCGTGACCACCTCCCGGCTGGCAAGCACCCTTCCTTCGGAATCCAGAACCGCTGCCGAACAGCGGCTGGTCGCACAATCGAAGGCCAGCGTCGCGCCCATCATCGTCACGGCGTCAAAACATGATCCGCGCCGGCATACAGGGTTCGTTCATCCACCCTGCTTTCGACGATGATCACGCCCCGCCGGGCGGCAAGCCTCGCGCCGTCGAACATCTGGAGCTGATTGTTGCGCATGATTGAGCGGATCGTTTGCACGTAATCCGCGCCGCGTTCGGAATAGCGATGCAGCAGGCCGGCCAGCTTCCAACTGTCGAACGTTCCGTTTGCCGCCATTTTCATCCGCTCACTCCTGAATTCGCGATAGGCGCGATGGGTATTCAGATTGCGGGCATAAGCGTCGACCGCCTCGAACAGATCGGCGAAACTGCGATAATCCCAGCCTGAATCACTGGAAGAGGCGACCTGGCCGAACAGGGCGTTGCGGTCCCGCGCGATGCGCGACGTGCCCCAGCCGCTTTCCTCGATCGCCTGAGACAGGGCCAGCGAAGGGGGGATGATGTCCACCTTCTGCAGCAGCGCATTGAGATCTGCGTCGGGCTGATCGTAGCTATCGGCCAACGCCATGATCCGGGCCACCTCGCTTCCCGACAGGGTCGCGCCGGAATCGAGCTTGGCGCGCAAGGCGACAAGCCGCGCCCGGTCGTCGGCGATCCGGTCGTTGACGGCCAGAATGATCGGCAAAAGGGTCCGCAGGAACAGCGCCTTGCGCTCATCGATTCCGTCGATCTGCTCCATGTTGGACGGCAGAGACGGCAACACCACGCGCGGCACGGAGATATAACCCGCCGCCACCGAATCGAGATCGAATCCGATGCGGTCGAAAGCCGCGTGTAAAAGCCTGGCATCCTCGGTTTCGGCCCGATGTATGGCGGGCAACGATGGCGGTAGGGGACCTTTGGCGATCATCCCGGTGGGCATCGGCCCCAGCAGGCGCGGCTTGGGCACGCCATCGGAAACCAGGGCGACCAACCCGGCGAACCCGGCGACAAGACAAAGCAAAAGCAGGCGATCGCGCAGGGAAGTTCGTAGGGTAAAATGCATCAAGAACTCGTCCGTTGTTGCTCCTTGTCCATCGGGCATCCCGCACTGTCACGGGAACCGGCAGAGGCGAGACCATGACGCAACACAAATCCCCGCGCAACCTATTCTAGAGTCGCGCGGGTCAGTGTTCCAAATTCTTCTTTTTATATCAATTCACTGCTTCGACAGCCTGCACTTCGGGAATGTAATAGCGCAGCATGTTCTCGACACCGTGCTTCAATGTCGCCGATGCGCTGGGGCAGCCCGAGCAGGCGCCGTGCATTTCCAGATAGACGATTCCATCCTCATAGCCGCAGAAGATGATGTCGCCGCCATCGCCCGCGACCATGGGGCGGATGCGCAAATCCAGAAGCTCGCGGATTTTGTCGACCACGGGATCTTCCTCGCCATCCTCTTCCGCCACGAGCGGAGCGGCTTCAAGCGGCACCTCGCTGCCGGCGTAATGATCCATGATCGCGGCCAAAAGCTGCGGCTTCAACACCGCCCAATCCGTGTCCTGTTCCTTGGACACCGTCACGAAATCATGTCCGAAGAAAACGCCGCTGACCCCGCCCACCGCGAACAGGCGGCTCGCCAAGGGCGAATGACCGGCCGTCTCGGCCGAATAGGACGCCGTGCCGGAAGACATCACGGCGCGTCCGGGCAAGAATTTCAGCGTGTTGGGATTTGGAGTCGCCTCGGTCTCGATAAACATCGTCATTTCCTTGGAAAAGAAGGGTTTCGCTGGCGACCCACCATCGCCGACGATCCGGTTCTTGACGACACATGGTCCGAAAGACGCCGAGCGTCAAGAGGCCGTCACACCGGAACCGCCCTACCCCACCCGGCTCCAAGAGTGTCGATTATTGCAGACCGCGGAACGATCAGGATTTTTCCAGCATTCCGATGCCGGATTAGGCATCGATGATCTCGAAGGCCGATAAAACCATGAGCCGCGTTTTGCTGGACGACTCATCTTTAGAAGATAGCGTGTCTTTTAAACTGTGTACTTCTGCCGTTTTCCCCCTTCCGGTTGAAACGCCACAGCCGGCGTGAAATACTCTATTTATCAGATTTTGTTCCCATGTTTTGAAGGTGTCCGGAATGCAAAGGAAGGCCAAGCTGGCGCTGGGCGCCGCTGTGATCGGTGTTCTAGCGATCTGGGCGCTGTGGGCTCCTCCGTCCACGCCTTCCAAAACGGAAACGACATCTTCCTCGGCGAACACCCCTGCCGCCGCCACGGCTGAGACCTTGCCGCCGGTACGAACCCAGGCGGCGTCGGACAAACCTGTCCCGGCCGGCACGCTGGCTTTTCGCCGCATCATCGCCGATACACGCGGCGACACGCCTGAAGCTTGTTTGCTGTTTTCCTCCGATCTCGATGGATCGGGCGACACCCGCTATGCGGACTATCTGCGCATTTCCGGCGGCGTGGACGCGGGGCGCGCGGGGTTGCGCGTGGTTGGCGCGCGCCTCTGCCTGTCCGGTCTTGGTTTCGGCGGTTCCTACACGGTGACGCTCAAGCGCGGCCTGCCCGCCGCCAATGGAGCAACACTCGCCGAGGATACCGAGGTGCCGGTCGATTTCGGTGACCGTCCGGCCAGCGTCTCGTTCCCCGGCGGGTTCATCCTGCCGCGTGAATCCACCGAAGGATTGCCCATCACCACTGTCAACACCGACAGCCTCGATCTTGCCATCTATCGCGTCGGTGACCGCCTGCTCGCACGGATGCGCCAGGATTTCGTCGACGACAGCACGATCTATTCCTACCGTCTGAGCAATCTGATTTCCGAGGATGCCCGTGCGATATGGACCGGCAAAATGCCGGTTTCAGGCCCGCGCAACGACAAGGTGACAAGCGTTTTTCCCATCAGCGAAGCGCTCGGCAAGGCCGAACCGGGCGCCTATCTGGTAACGGCGCGCATTTCCGGCGACGACGCCGACCGCGACAGCGGCTACTACGATACGGCGGTGCAATGGGTCGTGCGGTCCGACCTGGGCCTGACCTCGTTCAGCGGTGGCGACGGCCTTAGCATCGTCGTCCGTTCCCTTGCGTCCGCCAAGCCGGTGCCCGGCGTGCGCCTGACCCTGATCGCACGCAACAATGACGAACTCGCCCAAGCCGTGACCGGTTCCGACGGCATCGCCCGTTTCGACCCCGGCCTGATGCGCGGCCCCGGGGGCGCAGCTCCGGCGATGGTGATGGCCTATGCCGGCGAGGATTTCAATTTCATCGATCTGCGCCGCGTCGTCTTCGATCTTTCCGACCGCGGTGTTTCCGGCCGTGACGTGCCACGGGGCGCGGACGCCTTCCTATATGCCGACCGGGGCATTTACCGGCCCGGGGAAACCGTGCATCTGACCGCGCTGCTGCGCAACCAGACCGCCGACGCGCTCACCGGCCGTTCACTGGTGCTGAAAGTCCATCGCCCCGATGGCCGCGAATACCGCCGGTTCGTCGTTCCCGACGCCGGCGGCGGCGCGGGAACCCTGGATTTGGAATTGCCCAAAGCCGCGCCGCGCGGCGGCTGGGAAATCACCGCCCATGCCGATCCGGAAGGCAGCGCGATCGGACGGCTTGATATCGATGTGCAGGATTTCGTGCCGCAGCGCTTGGCGGTCGATATCGAAGAAAAACCCGAACAGCTCGAACCGGGAGCGGACATCGCCTTGCCGATCGCCGTGCGCTTTCTGTACGGCGCACCCGCCGCCGGCCTGACCGGCGAAGGCACGGTGACGGTGGAAGCCGATCCCGCGCCCTTCCCCGCCTATAAAGGCTATCGTTGGGGCAATAAAGACGAGCGTTTCTCCAGCGCAAGCGCCGACCTCGAACTTGCCTCCACCGACGCCGAAGGCCATACCGAGGCAACCGGCAGCCTGCCGGAAATCGCCGCTACCACACTGCCCTTGCTGGCTAATATCCACGTCGCCATCCACGAACCCGGCGGTCGCTCCACCCCCAGCGAAATCACCGTACCGGTACGGCCGCTGCCGCTTTATCTCGGCCTGCGCCCGCTATTCGATGACAGCGTGCGGGAAGGAACGCCCGCGCGTTTCGAGGCGATCGCCGTCAACGCGGCGGGCGCGCGCGTCGCCGCTGACGCCGAATGGCGGATCTTCCGCGACGCATCCACCTGGCAATGGTTCCGTTCAGGCTCGCAATGGCGCTATGAACGCATCCAGCGCGAAATCGAGGTCGCTTCGGGCCGTCTCGACCTTGACGCCGAAAAGCCCGTCGCGCTGGAACAAACGCTTTCCTGGGGCCGTTATCGCCTGGAAATGCGCAATCTTGCCAGCGGCGCTGTCACCTCTGTCCGTTTCTACAGCGGCTGGTATGGGGACTCCGCCGCCGACCGCCCGGACCGTCTGAAAATCGCCGCCGACAAGCCCGGCTATCGTCCGGGAGAAACCGCCCGTCTGCGCATCGAAAGCGAAACCGCGGGCGAGGCGCTGTTGGTGATCGCCAATGAGCGGGTGCATGAAATCCGCAATATCGCGATCCCGGCAGGCGGCGGCGAGATCGCTGTGACCGTTGCGCCCGAATGGGGGGCCGGTGCTTATGCGCTCGTCACCTTGTACCAGCCGCTCAGCGCCAAATCCGGCCACGCGCCGGTGCGCGCCGTCGGCGTTTCCTGGCTCGGCCTCAATCCTGCCGAGCGCACCCTTGCCATCGATATCGGCACCCCGGAACAAATCGCGCCGCGTCAGACGCTGGAAGTGCCGGTCCGGGTAACCGGCGCAAAGGGTGTGGCCCATGTCACTCTGGCCGCCGTCGATCAAGGCATCCTGCAACTCACTCATTTCAAAACTCCGGACCCCGCCGCCTATTATCTCGGCAAACGCAGTCTTGGCGTCGGCATGCGCGACGATTACGGCCGTTTGATCCGGGGGCTCGCCGCGAATGGCGAAGACACCGGCGGCGACGCGTTCGGCAGCGCCGGTCTTGATGTCGTGCCGACGCGCTCGGTGGCGTTGTTCTCGGGAATCGTCGCCCTGGACAAAAATGGCGCCGCCCGCATCCCTCTGGACATTCCCGATTTCCAAGGGGAATTGCGGCTGATGGCGGTGGCCTTCGATGCCACCAAGGTCGGCTCGGCCGAATCGCGCCTGACCGTACGTGATCCGGTGGTGGCGGATGTGATCCTGCCCCGCTTCCTCAGCCCCGGCGATCAAGCCGCCGCCACCGTCACCATTCACAATGTTTCGGGCGTGGCGGGCGAATACCGCGTGCGTGTGTCCGCCTCGAACACGGTGACGGCGGATGATACGGTCCGCACCATTGAGCTGGCGGTCGGACGCCGGGAGGATTTCACCGTGCCGCTCTCCGCCGGTGCTACGGGAATCGGCGAAATCCGGCTGGCTGTCGATGGTCCGCAAGGCTTCTCCGCCCATCGCGATTGGCCGATCCAGGTGCGCGCCGCACAATTGCCGCACACGGTGCAGAATGTCTCTGTCCTGGCCCCGGGGGCGAGCGAAACCCTGGGCGTCTCTCTGCTTTCGACCTTCCTTCCCGGTTCTGCCCACGCTTCGGTCAGCCTGTCGCGCTGGGCCGGATTGGACGTTCCCGGTCTGCTGCGCTGGCTGGACCGCTATCCCTTCGGCTGCCTGGAACAGACCACTAGCCGCGCGATGCCTCTGCTCGATTTCAACGACATCGCCCTGCTCTCCGGAGGGGCTGAGGATCGCGGCATTGACGCCAGGCTTCAAGAAGCGATCGAACGGATCGCGGCGATGCAGACGGAGGACGGCGGGTTCCACATGTGGGGGCCGTGGGGATCCGAAGCCAACCCGTGGATATCGGTCTTCGCCCTGGACTTCCTTTATCGCGCCGCCGACAAGGGCTATGACGTGCCCGCCGCAACTTTGGCGCTGGGCCGGCGCTTCCTCGGCAACACCATAACCGGGGGATCGCGTCAGCCCGAACGCGACGCTCGCGCCTATGCGGCGGCGGTGCTGGCGCGGCGCGGGCTCGCCAATCCGGCGGAGCTGCGTTATCTCCATGACGAAACGCCGCCCAAAGCGCCGCTGGCACTGGCCCATCTCGGCGCGGCGCTTACCGCCGTCGGCGAACAGTCCCGCGCCGGCAGCGCTTTCGCCAAGGCGATCAAAGCCCTCGACGACAGCGAGAGAGCCAAGAAACCCGACGACTACCGCTCGCCCTATGGCGGGCGCTTGCGCGACATTTACGCCATGGCGGCGCTGTTCGCCGAATCCGGGCGCGCCGCGCAGATTCCCGACCTGCTCGACCGCGCCCGCGCCTTGGACAGCCGCGCCGAATCGACGACGACACAGGACAAGGCGTGGATGCTGCGCTTCGCCGCCGCCACCTCGCAAGCCGCCGGACGTCTTTCGGTGGAAGCAGACGGCACGGCGCTTTCCGGAGACCCGGTCCTGCTGCCTCTGACGCCCGAAGGGCTGAAAAAAGGCGTTGTCCTGCGCAACACCAGCAAAGGCGAGATTTTCAGCACCGTCACCATCGACGGCGTTCCCGCCGCCCCCCTGCCGCCCGAACGGTCCGGCATGACCTTGACGAAATCGGTCTTCTATCTCGACGGCCGTCAAGTCAATCTGGCCGAAACCCGGCGCAATGACCGCTTTGTCGTTCTTCTCGAAGGGCGTCTGCGCACCACGGACGACGGAACCTACGCGGTCCAGGATCTGCTGCCGTCGGGCTGGGAGATCGAGGCGACTTTGCGGCCGGATCAGGTCGGCTATGATTGGGCGGGCCCCTTGTCGGAGGCCCGCGTCCAGGAGGCGCGCGACGACCGTTATCTCGCCGCCATCGACATGCCGGATGATGAACCGGTTTTGGCCAGCGGCCGCAGCGAAGACAAGACCTTCCGGCTCGCCTATGTGGTGCGTGCGGTGACGCCCGGCGATTTCGCCCTGCCCGCCGCCACCGCCGGGAATATGTATGTCCCCGGTCTGCGCGCCCGCACAGCCATGGGCCGTCTGATCATCGCGCCGTGACGCGGCGTGGTGTGGTCCTCTTCTGCGGCGCCCTTCTCGGCGCCGCAGGACTGGTCCTGGCCTTCGACCGTCTCCTGCCGCCCGACCTGGACCGTTACGAAACCCGTTCGACGGTGGTTCTGGACGCCAATGGCGGCCTGCTGCGCGCTTTCGCCGCCCCCGGCGGCGCTTGGCGTATCGCCGCCACGCCCGGCGATGTCGACCCGCTCTATCTCGCCATGCTCAAAATCGCGGAGGATCAGCGCTTCGACAGCCATCCCGGCATCGATCCTCTGGCGGCGTTGCGCGCGGCGGCACAGGCGGCGATGCATGGCCGTGTCGTTTCCGGCGCATCGACGCTGACGATGCAGACCGCGCGGCTGCTGACGCCGAAACCACGGACATGGCGGGCAAAGATCACCGAATCGGTCCGTGCGCTGCAACTGACCGCGCGGTTGGGACGCGACGGCGTGCTCGGCCTCTATCTGACGCTCGCCCCCTTCGGCGGCGCACTGGAAGGCGTCGAAGCCGCAAGCCTCGCCTGGTTCGGCAAACCGCCGGACCATCTGTCCCCAGCCGAGGCCGCCCTGCTCGTCGCCCTGCCCCAGGCCCCGGAACGCCTGCGTCCGGACCGCCATCCCGATGCGGCGCGCGCTGCCCGCGACCGGGTTCTCGACCGCGCCGCGGCAGCCGGGCTGATCGCCGCCGACATCGCCCACGCGGCCAAGGAAGACGCCGTACCGACACAGCAAAGGGCGATGCCGCTGCACGCGCCGCATCTGGCGGAACGGCTCGCCGCCGCCGTCCCGCCGGGAACCCGCATCGACACCCGTATCGATGGCGACATCCAGCAGATGCTGGAACGTCTGGGGCGTGCCTGGAACCAGCGGCTCGAAACCGGAGCCGATCTCGCCGTGGTCGTGCTCGCCAACCGCGACCGCCGCCTGGTCGCGCATCTCGGCAGCGCCGACTGGCTTACACGCCAACTCGATCTCAGCCGCGTTCTGCGTTCGCCGGGATCGACATTAAAACCGTTCATCTACGCCTTGGCCTTCGACGATCTCAGCCTTCATCCGGAAACGATCATCGACGATGCGCCGCGCCGTTTCGGCGCGTGGCTGCCGCGCAATTTCGACCGGGACACCCATGGCGCGGTGACCGCGCGCGACGCGCTGCAACGATCCCTCAATCTTCCCGCCGTACAGGTGCTGGACCGCGTCGGCCCGGCGCGGTTCGCCTTATTGTTGCGTAGCGCCGGCGTGCACCTTGCATTCCCCGACGATACGCCGCCCGACCTGCCGCTGGCCTTGGGCGGCGTCGGCATGCGGCTTGTCGATCTGGCGACGCTGATGGCGGCGCTGGCCGATGGCGGCCGGGTTCTGCCGCCCTCTGTCCTCGTCCACGAGGAACCGCCGCACCCGACAAGCTTGGTCGGCCCGGCGGCGGCGCGGGCGGCCTTGGACATCCTGGCCGGCAGCCCCACGCCTCCCGGCGTCGCCCAGGGCCGGGGCGATAACGCGCGCCGAATCGCCTTCAAGACCGGCACCTCTTATGGTTTCCGCGACGCCTGGACGATCGGCGCATCCGCCGATTACACCGTCGCGGTCTGGATCGGCCGGCCCGACGGCGCGCCTCGTCCCGGCGCACTCGGCATCACCACCGCCGCGCCGCTGATGTTCAAGGTGTTCGATCTGCTGCCGCCCGACCGGGAATCCCGACCGCCGGTTCCGGACAGCGCCTTGTTCAGCGCCCGTCCGCCCGCCGGCCTCGCCCGTTTCGATCCGCCGGAGGACGGGAAACGCGCCCGGACGACAACCTTGCGAATCCTGTTTCCGCCGAACAACGCCCTGATCGAGAGTCTGCCCGAAGGCGTCGGCCTATCCGCCGACGGCGGGCGCCCCCCCTATCGCTGGATCGCCAACGGCCAGCCGCTCGCCACCGGCACCCGCTTCTGGCGGCCCGACGGCGAAGGGTTCGCCCGTCTCGCCGTCACCGACGCCGAAGGCCGGCGGGCCGCCGTCACCATCCAGGTGACGGTTCCCAAAAGGGACGATCCTTCCGGCGGATCGGACGTGCAATAAAAAGCCCCTTTCACAGCCGGCATCTCATGATTCCGGTCCGGCTCTTGCGGCAGAAACGACAGGCCGAAGCCTGAACCATTTTTCCCATTGTTCCGTGCAAGCGATTGCGCCTTATACTGAAGGCGCCCTTGCGAAGCGGTTTTAATTCGCGATTCTCGTTCAATTTCACCTGGTGTTTATGATGCGCGCCTTTCACCGGTTTCGCTTCCCGTCTTTCGTTCGTCTCCTTCTCCTCGCGGCTCTGCTCGCTCTACCCGTCGCAGCACCCGTCCAGGCGCAATCGTCTCCGCCCGACAAGGGGGAGGTCGAACGTCTGGTCCGGACCATCGAAAATGATGGGGAACGCCAGAAACTGGTCAACCAGCTCAATCTTCTCCTGAAAGCGTCGAAGCAGGCGCAAAAAACGGATGACGCTTCCGCCGGGCTGATCCCCCAGATTTCCGACAAGATCACCGCCGTGAGCGACGCCGTTCTGTCGGCCGCCGCCTCGCTGTCCGACGCCCGCCATATTTTTTCCTGGATCAGCCAACAAACCGACAGCCCCCAAGAACGCGCTTCCTGGATGAAAACCCTGACCGGCATCGGCGCGGTCCTCGTGGGCGGGTTGGCTGCCGAACAGTTGCTGCTGTTCCTGCTCAGACGACCCATCCAGTTTCTCGCCGGACAGCGCCCTGCCACGCGGCTGCGCCGGATGCTGCCCGTCGCCGGCTGGTGGCTGCTGCATATCCCTTCTCTTCTGGCTTTCTTCCTTGCGTCGCAGGCTCTGCGCACCCTGCCGATTCTGAGCCTGTCGGACGCCGCCAGCCGTGCCGCCCTGATCGTCTCATTGGGTTATGTCGCATCCCGCGCCATCCTGGTCACCATCCACGCTATCTTGATGCCGAAACGGGATTCCTTACGTCTGCTGCCTCTTTCGCATGACGCAGCGCACCAGCTCGCATCCTGGGCCCGGCGGCTGACCCTGACCGGCGTTTGGGGCTATGGTTTCATTCAGGCTCTCCAAGTGCTGGGATTGCCCCGAATCGGCTATCAGGTTTCGCTTCGAATCCTGGGATGCATCATGGCGATCATCTGCATCGCGCTGGTGCTGCGGAACCGTCGGCGCATGACGTCCTGGATTCGCCAATGGACCAAGCGCGAACACCTGTCCCCGAGCCTGCGCGCCCTGTGCGAACGTTTGGCCGTCATTTGGCACATTCCGGCAATTCTCTATATTTTGTCCCTGTTCTTCGTCTGGGCCCTGGCCATCCCCGGCGGAGCGGAATATGTCGCGCACGCCACGCTCATCAGCCTTGTGATCCTGGTCGTCGCCAATCTGCTGGCCGTCGCACTGTCGCGGCTGGAAGGCAAACCCTTCCCCTATGGCGCGCATTGGCGGCAGCGCTATCCGCATCTGGACCGGCAAGCTGATCGCTATATGGCGACGCTGCTGCTCATCCTGCGCATCCTGCTGGTCGCGGCGACGTTCCTAGCCCTTCTTCAGGCCTGGGGCGTCGATATCGCGGGTTGGTTGAAGGTCGGGTTCGGGCATCGGATTCTCTCTGCCCTGGGTTCCATCGCCGTCGCCTTCATCGGCGCTCTCGTGACCTGGGAAGCGGTCAATGCGATGATCGACCGCCACCTCATGAAAAACGGCGCTGCCAGCGATTCCTCGGCCCGCGCCCGCACGCTTCTGCCGCTGGTGCGCAATGTCGTCCTGGTGGTGCTGGTGGTGATGATGGCGCTGATCGTGCTGTCCGAGATCGGCGTCAACATCGCGCCGCTGCTGGCCGGCGCCGGCGTGGTCGGCGTCGCGGTCGGTTTCGGTTCGCAGAAGCTGGTCCAGGATGTCATCACCGGCGCCTTCATCCTGTTCGAGGACACCATCGCCGTCGGCGATTACGTCAAGATCGGCTCCTTCGCCGGCACGGTCGAGGGGTTGACCATCCGCACGCTGCGCCTGCGCGATTCATCGGGGCAACTTCACACCCTGCCCTTCAGCGCCGTCTCCTCGGTCAGCAATCTGAGCCGCGAATTCAGCTGCCACGTCTTTGAAATCGGGGTCGCCTACCGCGAGGACATCGATTCGGTGATCGAGGTCATGAAAACGGTCGGCGAGGAACTGCGGACCGAATCCGAAATCGGCGCTTTTATCCTCGAACCGGTCGAATTGTACGGCATCGAGCGTTTCGATGATTCGGCAGTCGTCATCAGCGGACGCATCAAGACCATACCCGGCAAGCAATGGGCCGCCGGACGCGAATATCGCCGCCGGATCAAGATCCGTTTTGACGCGCTGGGGATCGAAATTCCGTTCCCCAACACCACCTTGTCTTTCGGCGTGGACAAGAATGGCGACGCACCGGCGGGCAATATCCGTCTGGTGACGCCCGATCCGAAGCCCGCCGCCGGGGCGGCCGACGCGTAACAGGTTTTCCGGGAACACGCGGAAAGATCGTCGTCCCTTGAGGCAGTTTTTTACCCCCCGATTTCCCAATCGGGGGGTCTCGCCTTTCCGGACAGATTAGGGATGCCCTAACCCGCCGCGCCGCGTCCCCGGTCCAAAGCGTCCAGCAATGTCAGGATCGCTCGGTTCAACGGTGTCGGCACGCCGTGGCGGACGCCGGCGCGAACCACCGCACCGGTCAGGTACTGATGTTCCAGCGGCACACCCGCCAACCGGTCATAGAACATCGAACTGCCCCCTTCGGGATTGACGGCGGCAAAGGAAGCAAGCATGGCCTCGACATCCTCGTCGCTCAGCTTTGCGCCCTCGGCGCGCGCCACGGCGGCGGCCTCACGCATCAATCCGCGCGCCAGATCGGCGACGTCCGGCTCGGTCATCACGCCGATGCGGCGCATGGTCAGGGCGGTGATCGGGTTGGCCGCAGCGTTGTTCAAAAGCTTGCGCCATTCCTCGGTCACGAAATCCGCCAGCGGTTCGACCGTAAGCGTGCTGTCCGCCAGCAATTCCTGAAACGCCAGTCCGGCCTCATTCGCCGGCACGACGAGACGCCGCCCGGAATGATGCGCGATCAATCCGGGGGCGATCTTTTCGGTCGAAATATAAGCCAGAGCCGGCACTACCGCCGCCCCGTTCACCAGCGGGGCCAGCCGTTCGGCATGGCCGACGCCGTTCTGAGCCGCAACGACCCGGGTGCCGGGACCGATCAACCGCTCCAGCCAGGGGCGGGCGCCGGCGCTGTCCTGAGCCTTGGTGGCGAGCACGACCCAATCGACCCTGGAAACCGCATCGGTGGCGGTGACGATGCGGACCGGGATCGCATCTGTTTCACCTTTGTAGCGGACCGCAAGCCCCGCAATCGGCGTGCGCACGCATAAGGTGACCCGATGACCGGCCGCTGCCGCCGCCTGCGCTAGAAGTGCCCCGATCGCGCCGCTGCCGATGACCGCGACGTCCTGCCCCGAACCGGCGTTCATGTCCTTTTCCATCCCGACCCCTCGCTCCAGTCCCGCACCATGATTTACTCCGTCACGATGGATAGCCTTCGCGACCGTGCCCGGACAAGAAGTTTCACACCTGAACCGCCGGCTGAAATCCGGCTCTCGGGCAAAGACGCGAACTGCGCTATGCTGCGCATCGATACGAACATTCAGGGGAGGCATGGAAAGCGCATGAACGAAACGACGAAAAAGGGGGTCATCAGCCCCCACGCCGCACTCGTCTACACCATGGTCCTGGTGTCGGCCGCCGACCGCGACATGTCCGACGCCGAACTGCGCGCCATCGGACAGATCGTCCATTCCTTACCCGTGTTCGACGATTACGACACAGCGCTCCTGCCCCGCACCGCCGAAGCCTGCGCCGAGATGCTCGGCGCCGAAAACGGGCTGGAAAACGCCTTTACGCTGATCCGCGACGCCCTGCCGCCTGTCTTGATTGAAACCGCCTATGTCCTGGCCTGCGACATCGCTGCTGCCGACGGGGACGAGGTCAATCAGGAAAAGCTGCGTGTCCTTGAAATGATGCGCGACCGGCTGGATGTGGACCGTCTGGCCGCCGCGGCGATAGAACACGCCGCCGCCGCCCGTTTCCGCACCCTTTAACCGGTTCTGGAAAAACGTAAGCACCGGTATTCTCCGGGAGGTTACTTCCGGTCCACCAGGCTCAGCAGCCGGGCCAGCGCACCATCGGCAACCGATAGCCGTTCCAGTTGGGCAACGGTATTGGCGAGGTAATCGCGGCTCGTCCCCCGGCTGCCCGAACCCCTGCGGATCAACACCGCCGCCTGTTCTGGCGACAACGCCCCGGCATAGGAGGGGCTTGTCCGCCGGGCGGTGTAGAAGCTGCCCGGAACCCGCCGCCCGTCATCAAGGCGCAGCACGCCTTCGCGCGGGATGTAGACATTGCCCAGCATTTCGCGCTCATGCAGGAACGCGCGCGTCTCTTCGGCATTCCTGCCAGAAACGCGGAACGCCAGCCCATAGCAGGAACCGCCCCGGTCCAACCCCAGGACCAAGCCGGGCGTTCCGGGTTTGCCCCGATAATGGGTGGACAGGATGCACATCGACCGGCGCCAGCCGAACAGCCGCGCCGTTCGGGCCTCTTCGTAACAGAAGCCCGGATTCCACATCAGCGATCCGTAACCGAAGACCCAGAAATCCTGCAGCATGTCTTAGCAAGCGGCGGCGGCGGCTCTCTCGCCAGAAAAGAAAGAAAGGGTTATAAGGGATCAGGCTTGTCAACGCCAAGGATGCCATGTCCCGTTTGCCGAAAACCATCCGTTTCCGCGCGATCGCCGCCGGAGCTATCCTGTCCGCCCTTGCGATCATCTATGGAGGCTGGTGGTTCTATCTCGCCGACTCGGCCGAGAAAGGCCTGAATCGATGGGTCGCCAACCACAATACCGCCGGCGGACAGGCCGAAACCGGAACGGTTTCCGTTTCCGGCTTTCCTTTCACCGTGCGTCTATCCCTGGATGCGCCCATGGTGGGGCTGGCCGACGGGCTGATCTGGCGCGGCCCCCCTTTGTCACTTGCCATCGAACCCTTGACGCCAAGCCAGATCGCCCTGTCCGCGCCGGGCCGCCACCGGATCACCTATGACGGCATCGTCCACGAGTTCGACGCCGCCCATGCCGACGCCGCGTTGGACGGACGGGGGGCGGGTACGCTGACCTTGTCTTTGAGCGACATCACCTTCCCGGACGGGCAGGCCGCCAGCATCACCGCGCGAATCGAAAAACTGGTGGCGGGGCCGATCCCTGCCGGCATGTCCAGCCTCTCCCTCGACGCTTCGGTCCAGGGTCTGATCCTGCCCGAGGCGCTGGTATCGCCGCTCTATAAAAAAGAACCGATCGACACGCAGTTGAAGGCAAGGTTGAAGGGCGCGCCGCCCGAAACCCTGACCCGGGGGGCGTTCACCCGCTGGCGCGATCAGGGTGGGACCATCGAAATCGATTCGGTCGATTTCAATTGGCCGCCGCTCGGCCTGTCCGGCTCGGCGACGATGGCGCTCGACAAGGAGATGCAGCCCGAACTGGCCGGTACGATGTCGCTGCGGGGCTTGATCGAGGCGCTGGATTATGTCGCCGCCGCCGAACTGGCCCAGCCCGAGGAAATCCGCACCGCCCGGCTGGTTCTGGGCATCCTGGGCCGACCCGGTGCGTCGGGCGCGCTTGAATGGAATGTCCCGGTCGCGATCCAGGACGGAACGCTTTATCTGGGGCCTGCGCCGGTGGCGAGCGTGCCCCGTCTGGCGTGGTGACGAAGGAACGCGAAAAGGTTTCCCATCGTCTCGGCGGGCACCGCGACACCCCCCGCTTTACGGTCGGGCTGCCGCCCGAGCCCGCCCGGAGGCGAAAGCCTCTGGACAGCCGGTTTTTTCTTAAAAAACAGGCGGGATCGGGAGTAAACCTCTCGACCCCGCCTGTTTCCTAGTTCGTCCGAAAGCCGGCTAATCCTTCGCGGGACGAAGCGCCGGAATCGCTTCGGGCGGAGGCAGGAAGGCCGCGCCGTCCCGATAGACCCAATCGACCATCCGTCCATGACCGTCGACGACCGTGGTCCGGCCGACCCAGGCCCCCATGGTCGATTGATGGTCGGCAGCGCGGAAGCTCAGCCGTCCCACCGGTGTGTCGAACGACAGTCCGCGGAAAGCGCGGATCAGCGCCTCGGTATCCGTCGAACCAGCCGCGTTCAGGCCGGCCGCAATCGCCTTCATGGTATTGTAGCCGACCAGGGACCCCATGCGCGGCGGTTCGCCATAAGCGGCGCGATAGGCATCGACGAACGCCTTGTGTTCGGCCAACGCGATCGCGTCCCAGGGATAGCCGGTGACGATCCAGCCCTCCGGCGCTTCCTCGCCCAGCGTATCCAGATATTCAGGCTCGCCGGTCAGCGCGCTGACCACCGAGCGGTTCTCGAACAGGCCGCGCGCACGTCCCTCGCGCACGAACTTGGCCAGATCGGTCGAAAAGGTGGCGTTGAAGATGGCGTCGGGTTTCGCCTCGGCCAGCGCCTGAACCGTTGGGCCGGCGTCGAGACGACCCTGCGCCGGCCATTGTTCGGCGACGAATTCGACATCCGGCCGCTTCGCCTTCAGCTGGGTCTTGAAATTGTCCACGAAGGCATGCCCGTATTCGTAATTGGGCGCGACCGTGGCCCAGCGTTTGGCCGGCAGCTTCGCCGCCTCTTCGACCAGCATCGCGGTCTGCATGTAAGCCGACGGTCTTAACCGGAAGGTGTAGCGGTTGCCCTGGCTCCAGACCATCGCATCGGTCAGAGGCTCGGAGGCGACGAACAGGATCTTGCGCTGCCGGGCGAAATCGGTCAGCGCCAGCCCGACATTGGACAGATATCCCCCGGCCAGAATGTCCACCTTCTCGCGCCGGACCAGTTCGTTGGCGGCAGTCACGGCGTCGGCGGGCTTGCCGCCGTCATCGCGCGAGATCACCTCGAGCGGACGTCCGCCCAAAACACCACCCGCCCGATTGATCTCATCGACGGCGAGCTTCCAACCATTGCGGTAGGGAATGGTGAAGGACGGAATGGCCGAATAGCTGTTGATCTCGCCGATCCGCACCGATTCGGCGGCCAGGACCGGCGCGGAAATAAGAGCGGCGGCGCCCCAAACGCCCGCCAGCCCGATCTGGACAATTTTCAGGAAATTCATGGCCGGCAACGGCTCCCTTTTCGGAAAAAAACGCTTCATGCATAAAGGGGAGATAGCCTCGGCCATCCGCGCGTGCCCTGCAAGGGTAAAGGATGCGCCCTCTTCTGGCCTCTTTGCGCCAGCCCTTCCATTCCGGCAATGCCGGCCCCATATCCGGGCCTCTCTGTTTGCTTGTGGCGCGGCGCATTCTGTGTATGATGTCGCGCCAATTCCTTGAAGATGGGTATGGAGGCGGCATGATTATCAAAGAAGCTCTCACTTTTGACGACGTGCTTCTGGTGCCCGCCGCCTCAAATGTTCTGCCGGCGCAGGTCGATACCAGGACCTACCTGACCCGCTCGATCCGCCTTGGCGTTCCGCTCGTTTCGGCCGCCATGGACACGGTGACCGAGCATCGGTTGGCCATCGCGCTGGCCCAGGCCGGCGGTATCGGCATCATCCACAAAAATTTCAACATCGAAGATCAAGCCGAAGAGGTTCGCCGCGTCAAACGGTTCGAATCCGGCATGGTGGTCGATCCGCTGACCATCCATCCCGATCAGCCGCTTTCGGACGCCCTGGCGATGCGGGAGCGCTATCACTTTTCCGGCTTCCCGGTGGTGGAGCGGGACACCGGCAAGCTGGTCGGCATCCTGACCCACCGTGACGTCCGTTTCGCCACCAACCCCGACCAGCCGGTCCGCGAACTGATGACCAAAGACCGCCTGGTCACCGTGCGCGAAGGCGTGCCGGCCGAGGAAGCCCGGCGGCTTTTGCACCAGAACCGGATCGAAAAACTGCTGGTGGTGGACGAGGATTTCCGCTGCATCGGCTTGATCACCGTCAAGGACATGGAAAAGGCCCAGGCCTATCCCAACGCCTGCAAGGACGACCGGGGACGCTTGCGCGTCGGTGCGGCCACCGGCGTCGGCGCGGACGGGCGCGCCCGCGCCGAGGCGCTGATCGACGCCGGCGTCGATGTGGTCGTCGTCGACACCGCCCACGGCCATTCCGCCGGCGTGATTGCGGCGGTCGATGCGATCAAGAAGCAAAGCAACGCCGTTCAGGTGATTGCCGGCAACATCGCCACCCCGGACGGCGCGCGCGCGCTGATCGATGCCGGTGCGGACGCGGTCAAGGTCGGCATCGGACCGGGCACCATCTGCACCACCCGTATCGTTGCCGGCGTCGGCGTGCCGCAGCTTTCCGCGATCCTGGAGGTGGCTGAGATCGCCGCCAAGACCGGCACTCCGGTGATCGCCGATGGCGGCGTCAAATATTCGGGCGACATCGCCAAGGCGATCGCCGCCGGCGCATCGTCGGTGATGCTGGGGTCATTGTTCGCCGGAACCGAGGAAAGCCCCGGCGAGGTGTTCTTGTTCCAGGGCCGTTCCTACAAGAGCTATCGCGGCATGGGATCGATCGGCGCCATGGCGCGCGGTTCCGCCGACCGCTATTTCCAGGACGAGGTCAACGACACGCTGAAACTGGTGCCCGAAGGGGTCGAGGGCCGCGTACCCTATAAGGGGCCGGTCGCCGCCGTACTGCACCAACTGGTCGGCGGGTTGCGCGCCGCCATGGGCTATACCGGCAACGCCACCTTGGCCGAGATGCAGACGCGCTGCACCTTCCGGCGCATCACCGGGGCGGGCTTGCGCGAAAGCCATGTCCACGACATCGCCATCACCAAGGAAGCGCCGAACTACAAGAGCGAATGACCCTTTTCCCGGCGCGCCCGCCCCAGGCGGGCGTCAGCCGGGAGAACGGACCACCAGCGGCCCGATTTCGCCGGACAAACGCGACAGGCGCGACAGGCCCTGCGCGATCTCCCCTCCGGTAAAAGCAGCGAAACCGAACAGCAATCCCCGCGACCGGGTCGGCCCCGCATAATAGGGCGACAAGGGCCTGGCCATCACCCCTGCTTGCGCCATACGCAAGGCGATGCCGCGATCATCGGCTGCCGCCGTCAGAGGCACCAGCACATGCATGCCGGTGTCGGTCGCGCCGACAACCAGATCCGGACCGTAAAGGTCCCGTAACCCCGCGATCAGATGCTGCTGGCGGGCGCGGTACAGCCCCCGCATGCGCCGGATATGCGCCGCGAACAGGCCGCGATGCATGAATTCCGACAACACCATCTGCTCGATCAGCGACGCATGACGATCAATGATCGCGCGCGCCTTGGCAAAGGCGTCGGCGAAATCCTCGGGCACCACCACATAACCCAACCGGAAAGACGGCAGCAGGGTCTTGGAAAAAGTGCCGATATGGATGGTCCGCCCCTCGCCGTCCAAACCGAAAAGCGCCGGCGGAGACGCGCCCGCATAGCGGAATTCATGATCGTAATCATCTTCGACGATCCAAGCGCCGCAGTTTCGGCTGAGCTGAAGGATTTCCGCGCGCCGGCGCATGGACAGGGTCGGACCCAGCGGATAGTGCCGTGAGGCCGAGATGTAGATCAGACGCGGGGCGGGTCTTGTTTCCAGCGCTTCTTGCACCAAGATTCCCTCGTCATCGACCGGAATCGAGTGAATGACGCCGCCATTGGCCGACACCAGCGCCTGCGCGCCGACATAACCGGGCTCTTCCAGCCAAACCGGATCGCCAGGATCGATCAGCAGCCGGCAAACCAGATCCAGGCTTTGCTGCGAACCGGTGGTGATGATCACCTGCTTGTAGCTGCACACCATCTGGCGGGAAGCATTCAGATAGTGAGCCACGGCGCGGCGCAGCGGCTCATAGCCGGCGTTGGGGGAATCAGCCAGAATCTGACCGGTCAGCCGCCCCGACGTCTCGTTCAAAAGGCGCAGCCAGGTCCTTATCGGAAATTCGCGCAAATCGGGCAGATCGGGCATGAAGGGGATCGGTCGTTCCGAGAATACGCCGGTGGCTGTGGCGATCAGCGCAGAGCCGTGATGCGACAACGACCGGAAAGGATAGCGATCCTTGGTCCCGTCCGGCGGCGGCGGCGGCACCTGTGCGTCATCACCGGCGCGCGCGACGAAGGTTCCCGATCCGACATGGCCGAACAACACCCCCTCGCCGGTCAACATCTCGAATACACGCAGCACCGTGTTGCGCGACACCCCCAATTCGCGGGCCAGAATCCGTGTCGAGGGCAGCTTCAACCCCGCTGCCAATTGTCCCGCGCGGATCGCTTCGCGCAGACGTTGAACGATCTGAAGATAGATCGGCACATCAAGAGACCGGTCGATGTCGAGCGCGATCAGCGCGCCGGTAACGGAGGTTTTGGACATTCTCGGCCCCTCATCATCGGAGGGATATTGGACCGGTCATTCCGGAATTGGTACCGATGAAAATAACAAAATGGCTCTTACGGTCTCATGAATGATACCGATAGCATGAAAACACAGACGACAGCCCACAAAGATACCGAATGAAACAATCTTGTTCATCAAACGAATGAATAAGACGGGAATAGCAGCCATTATGACGATCTTTAGTTTAGTAAGAATCAGAATTTAATATATATTATTTACGTTTCATCATCATTGCTTATTCTGTTTTAAAAATGAGCGCTCCATAACTGACTGAACGACATAAGATCGGCTATATATGCCATCTTTTGTTCCAGGGGTGTCTCGCATTGCTTGGCGTTCCCTTCGCCCCATCCCCCTTCCGTTACCCCCTTAGGAGACGACAGAATGAGCGACGCAACGATCCCCGCCCATGAACCGCCAAGCGAACGGACCCGCCTCAAACGCTATAAATGGCTGGCCGATTACGATCCCAAGACGGTCGAAGAAATCCTGGACGCCGCGCCTTTGGCGCATATCGGTTGCATGATGAATGGCGTGCCTTTCGTCACCCCGACCTTTTTCTGGCGTGAAGGCCGGCATGTCTATTGGCACGGTTCGGCGGCGGGGCGCATGTTCAAAGTTCTGGAAGACCAGGATATCTGCCTGACCGTCTCGCTGCTGGACGGGCTGGTGGCCGCCCGGGCCGCTTTCAACTTCAACTGCAATTTCCGCTCGGCGATGATCCTGGGCCGCGCCATCCTGATCAAGGACGACCAGGTCAAAGAAGAAAAGCTGCGGAATTTCGTCAATGGCCTGATCCCCGGCCAATGGGAAAGGCTGCGCCCGGTCACCAAACAGGAAATCGCCGCCACGGCGATCGCTGCCATGTCCATCGACGAAGCATCCTGCAAGGTCCGGGTCGGACCGCCGGAAGACAATGACAAGGATTATGAATTCCCGGCCTGGGCGGGGGTGATCCCAATCCGTTATCAGGTCCTGCCGCCCGAACCCGACCCGCGCAACATGCCCGGCATCGAGATGCCGGAAGATGTGCTGAAATTCCGGTTGGGGTAACGGCCAGAACCGCGATGGGCAGGACTGACGATAAGGCGGAACCGGCGCCTGCGCCGGTCCTTCTTGTGATGCAAAACGCCGGAACGGCTTTGGCCGTTCCGGCGTTTGCGTCCGTCCAAACCTCAGACGCCGGCCCGGCCGAGGCGATCCGCCTCGAAGAAGGCGTTGTAGACATCCTCAGGCGTGACCGGGAAAGGCAGGTTCTTGGTCGATTGGGTCGGCACGCAGGCCGCTTCCGCCACCTTGCGCAGGGCCGCCTCGTCCGGAGTCCCTTCGACGCCGAGCTGCTTAAAGGTCATCGGCAGGCCGGCGGCTTTCATGATCTCCAGCACCTCGTCGATATCCTGCTTCGGCGCTTTTTCAAGCACGAGCTGGACCAGGACGCCGAACGCCACCTTCTCGCCGTGATAAAGACCCTTGGCCTCCTTCAGATAGGCCAGCCCGTCATTGATGGCGTGCGCCGCGGCAAGGCCGCCGCTCTCGCACCCCACGCCGCTCAGATAGATTGTCGCTTCCAGCATGGTCTCGACAGCCGGGCTGACTTCGCCCGCCTTGACGTCCCGCATGGCCTCTGCCGTGTTTTCGCGCAGGATGTCGTAGCAAAGCCGCGCCATGGCCAGCGCCGTCCGCGAGCATTGGCCCCGGGCCAGGGATTTCGCGCCCGAGGCATGGGCCGCGCACGCTTCGAACCAGGTGGCCAGCGCGTCGCCCACGCCCGCGGCGAACAGGCGGGCGGGAGCCTTGGCGATGATGGCGCTGTCCACCAGGACGACATCCGGATTGCGTTTGGTGAACTGGGCCTTCACCACCACGCCTTCCTCGTTATAGATGACGGCGATACCGGTGCAGGGCGCGTCGTTCGAAGCGACAGTCGGCACGATAACCACCGGCAGGCCGAGATTGTCCGCGACCGCCTTGCCGGTATCGATGGTCTTGCCGCCGCCGATGGTGACCAGGACGTCGCTGCCGGATTCCGCGCAGATGGATTGGACCCGGGCGATCTCCGCCTTCGAGCATTCCCCGCCGAACGCACAGAATTGGAACTGTTTTCCGGCTCCCTCAAGCGAGGATTCGACCATAGCCGCAACCCGCTTGTAGCCGCTTTCGGAACAGAGCAGGAAAAACTTCCCGCCGGTTTTCTTCACATGCTGGCCGATATTGGCAAGCTCGCCCGCCCCTTGAATGTAAAGGCCGGGGGATTTGATAATTGTCGCCACTTGAACGTCTCCTGAATCCTAGAGCGTGGCGGACGGCACGCGCCGCCACCTGCGGTTTCTTCGTGTCGGGCGCTATTATCCAGAATTAGCCCAGGTCCCGCAGCCGGATTCGTGGCGGGAGACGTTTTTATCGCTGATTACAAACCGGCGTCCGGGAATGTTCCGCCGCTTGGATGTCCAGGAAAAATCTTGCCTGGATTGAGCAGGCCATGGGGATCGAGCGCTGCTTTCAGCGTTTCCATCACCGCAACCGCTTCCGCACCATGTTCAAGCTCCAGATAATCCCGCTTGCCGACACCGATGCCGTGTTCCCCGGTGCAGGTGCCCCCGCAAGCAATGGCGCGGCGCACCAGCCGATCGTTCAACCGCGCGACATCGGCCAATTCCTCGGCCGAATCAGGATCGACCGTGAAGGTGCAATGGAAATTGCCGTCCCCGACATGGCCGACGATATAGCCCGGCGCGGAAGATTGGGCCAAATCCTCCTTGGTGCCCAGGATGCATTCCGGCAGCTTGCTGATCGGAACGCACACATCGGTCGGCCAGAACCGACTGCCCGGCCGGTCTTGGCGCGCCCAGGGCAGGGCGTCATGACGGATCGCCCAGAGCCGCGACCGCTCTTCCGGTGTGGTCGCGCGGCGGAAATTCCGCCCGTTATTCTCGGCGACGATGGCCGCCACCCATTCCGCCGTCCTGGAGGCTTCCTCCGCCTCGCCATGGAACTCGAAAATCAGGGTCGGCGCGATCTCGAAATCGATGTCGCTATGCCGGCGCACCACCGCCATCAGATCATCGTCCAAAAGCTCGACCCGGCCGATGGCGATTCCCGCCTGCATCGTGTCCGTCACCGCCTTGACCGCGTCGCCAAGGGTCGGAAAGGTCGCCACCGCGACCAGATCCGCGTCGGGAATCGGATGCAGCCGCAGCGTCACCTCGGTGATGATGCCAAGCGTGCCTTCGCTGCCGACGAAAAGCCGGGTCAGATCATAGCCCGAGGCGGATTTGCGCGACCGGCCGCCGGTCCGCAGGATTCGTCCGTCCGCCAGCACCACCGTCAGGCCGAGCACGTTTTCACGCATGGTGCCGAAGCTAACGGCGTTGGTGCCGCTGGCTCGCGTCGCCGCCATGCCGCCCAGGCTGGCATCCACCCCCGGATCGACGGGAAAGAACAGGCCGGTATCGCGCAGGAAGGTATTCAAGGTCAATCGGCTGGTGCCGGCCTGAACGATGGCGTCCATATCCTCCCGATGGATGGCCAGAACCTTGTTCATCCGCCCCATATCGATGGAGATCCCGCCGATGACAGCGGTTACCCCGCCTTCCAGCCCCGTGCCCGCACCGAACGGAATCATCGGCACGCGATGCGCCGAGCAGATGCGGGCTATGGCCGCAACCTCTTCCGTCGTTTCCGGAAACGCAACCGCATCGGGCAGGGCCGCAGGATGATGGGATTCGTCATGCCCATGATGATCGCGCGCCGCCCCCGAGACCTCTAACCGTTCGCCCAATAGCGCCCGCAATGCGCCCAAACAGCCATTCCAGTCCCGTACCGTTTCGATCGCCGCCATGATGTCCCGTCTGTTTGACAAAAATGTTGTGTTTGATTCGAAAATATCACATTTTTTCGTGCGGTTTAAAAAATTTGTCGCCTTGCGCGCTGTTGAGATAAAACCCTCGACGCCGACGACATCGCACCCTTCCTTTATCCCGCCAAGCGTGCGCGGGCCGGAAATCGGCGGGTCCGCACGATAGACCGATCGGCCGCGATCATCACGGCCATTGTTGCATAGGAGGAGTTTTCCATGCGTCGTTTCCTTACTTTCCTGGCGGTCGCCACGGCTCTACTGAATGGCGGCGCCGCTTTGGCCGACCAGACGATCCGCATCGGCGTTACCCCCGGTCCCCATGCCCAGATCATGGAGGACGTCGCCAAACGCGCGTCGAGCGAAGGGTTGACCCTCAAGGTGATCGAATTCAGCGATTATGTGCTGCCGAACACCGCCCTGGCGCAGGGCGATCTGGATGCCAACAGCTTCCAGCACCAACCCTATCTCGACAACCAGGTCAAGGATCGCGGTCTCCCGCTGGTGTCGGTGGCCAAGACCGTAATTTTCCCGCTGGGCCTTTATTCCAAGAAGTTCAAATCGCTGGATCAGGTGCCCGATGGCGCGTCCATCGCCATCCCCAACGACCCGACCAATGGCGGCCGCGCCCTGCTGCTGCTGCAAAAGGCCGGTTTTCTGAAACTGCGGCCCGAAGCAGGGCTGAAGGCGTCGGTGGTCGATATCATCGAAAACCCCCGGAGATTCAAAATCGCGGAACTGGACGCGGCGCAGCTTCCGCGTTCGCTCGAAGACACCGCCATGTCGGCCGTCAACACCAACTACGCGATGGAAGCCGGGCTGTCGCCGCTTCGTGACTCCCTGATCCTCGAAGACGCGAACTCGCCTTATGCCAACATCATCGTCGTCCGCGAACAGGACAAAGATAAGCCCTGGGTCGCCAAACTGGTGAAGCTCTACCAGTCGCCGGAAACCAAGGCCTTTATCGAAAAGACCTTCGGCGTCTCGATCTTCCCCGCTTTCTAACATGTTCGCCCGGCCTGTCTTAAAGACAGGCCGGGCGTTTTCCGTCATAACCGCCTTGTTGCAAGCCTTTCCGGAATGAAGACCGGCCGAAGCCGCCCCACATCCGGCAATCGGCTCCTAGGGCTTAAGGAAACCGACGATCTCCTTGACCCGGTCCATGATCGGCTGCGACAGCGCCCGCGCTCGTTCGCCGCCCTCCCGTAAAACCGCGTCGATGGTAGCGGGATCGGCCAGAAGACGGCGCATTTCGGCGTTGATCGGAGCCAGCCGCGCCACCGCCAGATCGGTCAAGTCGCGTTTGAAGTCCGAGAACGCGCTGCCGCCAAACTGGGCCAGCGCCGCGTCCAGGTTGGAATCCGACAGGGCAGCCCAGATGCCCAGCAGGTTGGCCGCCTCCGGCCGCCCTTCGAGCCCCGCCGCCGTTGCCGGAATCGGCAAAGGATCGGTTTTGGCCTTGCGCAATTTCAGCGCGATCGCGTCCTGATCGTCGGTCATATTGATGCGCGCATAATCGGACGTGTCCGATTTGCTCATCTTCTTGGACCCGTCACGCAGGCTCATGATCCGGGTGCCGGCACCCAGGATCAGTGGTTCCGGCAGCGGGAAGAAATCGACGCCGAAATCATTGTTGAATTTCTGGGCGGTGTCGCGCGCCAGTTCCAGATGCTGCTTCTGGTCCTCGCCCACCGGCACATGCGTGGCCTGATAGACCAGGATGTCCGCGCTCATCAAATTGGGATAGGCGTAAAGCCCGACCGAGGCATTCTCGCGGTTCTTGCCGGCCTTGTCCTTGAACTGGGTCATGCGGTTCAGCCAGCCCAGCCGGGTGACGCAGTTGAGAATCCAGGCCAGTTCGGCGTGGTTCGGATTCTGGCTTTGCACGAACAGGATGTTCTTTTTCACATCGACGCCCGCGGCCAGCATCGCCGCCGCCACTTCCCGGGTATGGGCCGTCAGTTCCGCCGGGTCCTGCCACAGGGTGATGGCGTGCATGTCAACCAGCGAGAAAACGCATTCATAATCGTTCTGAAGCCGCACCCAATTGCGCACCGCGCCCAGATAATTGCCGAGATGCAGGTTTCCGGTCGGCTGAACGCCGGAGAAAATGCGCTTCATCGAATTCATGCTCCGCCTAATAATCGTCGTGAACGGGATTGGGGGGTATCCCATCCCGGATGAGGGGTCAAGTCCCGGACGAACGCCGGAATATGGCTTTCAATTCGGCCAAACTCGTCGCCTGGGTGGCAAGCGCGGTCGCGCCATAGCTCACGATACCCGCCGCGACCAGAATCGCCAGCGCCAAAAAACGCAAGCCTCCCTGCGCAAACCAGGGGTCGAGCCGCCAGGCCAGCGCCGCCAGGATCACGGCCATGATCATGCAAGCCGGAACCATGCGCGCGATTCGCTTTTTGAGGCGGCGGTCGGTGATGAGATAGCCCCGACGGCGCAGCATGATCACCAGCAGAACGACATTGAGCCAAGCCGACAACGCTGTGGACAGGGCCATGCCGAGATAGCCCATCCGTTCCATCAGAATCAGGTTCAGCGCCACATTGGCCGCCATACACACCCCTGCCACGCGGACCGGCGTGCGGGTGTCATGACGGGCGAAGAAACCCGGCGTCAACGCCTTGATCAGCACATAGGCCGGCAGCCCCGCCGCCAACAGCCGCAGCGTGTCGGCCACGGCGCGGCTGTCTTCGACCGAGAAGGATCCGCGTTGGAACAGGACCGACACCAGCGGCAACGCAACCACCATCAACGCCACCGCCGCCGGCAAGGTCAAGAGCATGCCCATTTCGATGGCCCGGTTCTGGGAATCAATCGCCCCCGCCTCGTCGCCCGCGCCGATCTGGCGCGACAACATCGGCAGCAGCGCCGTGCCAATCGCCACCCCGACCACGCCCAGGGGAAGCTGATTCACCCGTTCAGCGTAATTGAGATAGCTGACCGCGCCATCGGCCACGACCGAGGCGATCATGGTGTTGATTACCAGATTGATCTGATAGCCGCCCGCGCCAATCGCGCCCGGCACCACGCGCCGGAGCATCAGCTTTACGTCCGGGGATAGACGAGGCCGCACGAGCCGAAGCCCCATGCCCGCGTTCCGGCAGGCCGCCACCAGCCACAGAAACTGCGCCAGGCCAGCGATGGACACGCCCCAAGCCATCGCGTGTCCCGGCGTCGGCGTATAAGGGGCCAGCAGCACCAGTACCGCGATCGAGACCAGATTGAGCAAAACCGGCGTCGCCGCCGCCGCCGCGAAACGCCCCATGGCGTTCAGCACGCCGCTTTGCAGCGACACCATGGAAATGAACAAAAGATAGGGAAAGGTGATGCGCGATAGATCGACGGCCAGGCCCATCTTGCCCGGCACATCACCGAATCCGGGCGCCAGCACCAGCATCGCCCAGGGCATGGCGATTTCGACCGCCGCCACCAGAGCCAGCACGATCCAGACCAGCACCGCCAAACATTGTTCGGCGAAATCCCGCGCCGACGCCTCGCCCCCGGTTTCCAGCCGGGCCGAGAACAGCGGCACGAAAGCGGCATTGAACGCGCCTTCGGCGAACAGGCTGCGGAACAGGTTGGGAAAACGGAAAGCGACAAAAAAGGAATCGGCCACCGCGCCGGCGCCGAGATAGGCCGCGATCAGCATCTCGCGCGCCAATCCGGTCAGGCGCGACACCATGGTCCAGCCGCCGATGACGGCAATGGCGCGCGACAGGGTCATCGCCTATTGGGCCGCCCGCGCCGGGCGACGCCGCGCCGGACGCTCGCCCGCCGGTTCGCCGCCCAGAACGCCCAGCAAGGTTTCGCGGATCTCGTCGATCTTGCGTTCATGCTCGACCTTAAGACCGAACACATCCTTGACATAGAAGACGTCGACGACCCGCTCGCCATAGGTCGAGACATGCGCCGAAGCGATGGACAAAGACAGACGCGACATCGCCGAGGTCAGATCGTACAACAACCCCAACCGGTTGCGCCCGTTGATCTCGATCACCGTATAGGTCGAGGACAGGGCGTTGTTCACCAGAACTCTCGGCACGACGTTGAACAGGCGCGCGCGCGACGGGGCTTGTTCGCGGCGCTTGGCGATCTCGCGCGGCAAAGGCAAACGACCGGTCAGCGCTTCCTCAAGATTGTGTTTCAACCGTTCCATCCGATGCTGGATCTCGAACGGCCCGCCTTCGGCGTCGCGGATGGCGAAGCTGTCGAGCGCCATGCCGTTGACCATGGTGTGAATCTTCGCGCCGACGATCGACACGCCGGACAGGGCCATGGCCCCGGCGATCTGTGAAAACAGTCCGTGATGGTCGCCGGTATAGATGACGATCTCGGCGATCCCTTGCGCCGGGTCGTCATGGGCTTCGACGCTCAAGGGCAGCTTTTCGTCCTCGGCCTGCTTGATCTGGCGGGCGTGGCGCAGCAGCGTCTCGGTATCGAACGACACCCAATAGGATGGATAACCGCGCGCCAGATGAGCTTCGATCTCGGCGTCGGACCAGGAGTCGGCCAGACGTTCCGTCAACGCCTTGCGCGCTTCAAGAACGCGGGATTCTCGCCTTTCCGCGCTTTGCCCCCCCGACATCACCTCCAACGCACGCTGATAGAGATCACGCAGAAGGCCCGCTTTCCAGCCGTTCCATACGCCGGGGCCGACGGCCCGCACATCGGCGACGGTCAGAAGAAGCAGTAAATTGAGCCGTTCCGGGCTTTGCACCACCGACACGAAATCGGCGATGGTCTGCGCATCCTCGATATCGCGCTTGAAGGCGGTCCGCGTCATCAGTAGATGGTGGCGCACCAGCCAACTGACCGTGTCGGTCTCCTCGGCTGACAAACCCAGCCTCGGCCCCAGTTTCAGGGCAACCTCCGCTCCCAGTTCCGAATGATCGCCATTGCGGCCCTTGGCGATATCATGAAGGAAGGTGGCGACGAAAAGCGTGCGCCGCGACCGCGCGTCGGGGCCAAGCAACGCGCTGGCGATCGGCATCTCCTCGGTCAGCTTGCCCGCCTCCAGCCGGTTCAGCAGACCGATTGCCTGGATGGTGTGCTCATCGACCGTATAGACATGGTACATGTCGTACTGCATCTGCGCCACGACACGACCGAAATCGGGAATGAAGCGCCCCAGAACTCCGGCTTCGTTCATATGGCGCAACGCCGCCTCGGGATCCTTGCGCGAGGTCAGAAGCTCGACGAACAGGCGGTTGGCTTCCGGATCGGTGCGGACCTTGTTGTCGATCCGCTTCAGATTCTGCGTCACCAGCGACAAGGCATGCGGGTGGATATCCACATCATGC
>JAYFRE010000107.1:0-7898 GCA_034926235.1 Rhodospirillaceae bacterium | reverse complement strand
CCCTTCCGATATCAACTTTTCAAAGAGCAGCCGAAGGAGAAACCCCCGGAATTTCAACCCCTTAAGAAACCAGCGAACCAGTCCATCAGGGCGAGGCCGAGCTTTTACCGCTACCAGACCAAGCCGTCAACCAGTTTCTTTAGGATTTTTTAGAGCCCTAAAACAACTGACCGACACAGAAGAGCCCAAACTCGAAAAGCCCCTCAAACCCAGCCCTCACCCCGAAATCGCCAGCCTCCCAAAAGGAAAACCCGCAAAAACGACCCCCTCTTCTGGCAACCTAAGCCGCCTAGAAAAAAAAGCGCCGCTCCGTGGTGAGGGCGTGACCATAGGCAAATCACCCTGCCCTGGCAAGCCCTTTTCCGAGCCTTTGTCATTTTCCCGATAGGGGCGCCCCCAAGACGCCATCAGACCCTGAAGCAGAGTAATGATATATACGCGCGCGGACCTATTTCGGACATGTCGCCTTGCCTTTTGGCCTGGGGACTGACATAACTAAATCCAGAGGGGCTAAACCCGGTCATTTCCATGAATCAGGAGTATCGCTGAGCGCGCATGTTCGCGCTGGTGCGACGGGGAATCCGTGATCCGGGAAGATGACCATTCATCATGAACGATGAACGAGGAAGACAAGGATCGCGGGAGAATGAGAGCATGAGAATTCCGACGACGACCCGCCCGCTCTGGATCGCAGCCAGCGTGGCGGTTATCGCCGGTCTTGCCGTTGCCGGCGGACTTAGTCTTGGATCGACCTCCTCTTCCGACCCATCCTCTTCCTTATCAGCAGGTGAATTAGAGCCGGAACGCCAGACCGCGGGCATTGCTCCGAAGTCGGATTCCGAGATGGAGGATCTGGCGTCGCGCCCGATCCAGACCGTGGTCGCCGCGCGCAATGGCGACACGCTGATGGACATCCTGCTGCGCGCCGGCGTCGAACGCATGGAAGCCGTCAAAGCGATCGAGGCCCTGCGTGAGATTTTCGATCCCCGCGCCCTCAAGGTCGGACAGAAGGTGACGGTAACGTTCGAGCGCCCCTCGCACGGCATCGGTTCCGGCCCCTTTCATGCGGTGACGCTTCAGCCCGACTCCCGCCGCCTGGTTTCGGCCAAGCGTGACGAGAACGGTTATGCCGTGCGCGAGACCAAGCGCAAGGAAACGATGGAACTGGTCCGGGCCGCCGGCGTCATCCGCAGCAGCCTGTTCGAATCGGCCCGCGCCGGCGGCGTTCCCAACACGGTCCTGGTCGAGATGATCAGGGCATTCTCCTATGACGTCGACTTCCAGCGCGACATTCAGCCCGGCGACCGTTTCGAGGTGATGTTCGAGCGCTTTGTCGATAACAAGGGCCAGACCATCCGCACCGGCGAACTGCTGTTCGCCAACCTGACCCTGTCAGGTACGCCCACCCCGATCTATCGTTATGTCGATGCTTCGGGCCGCCCCGATTACTACAATCTCAAGGGCGAAAGCGTGCGCAAGGCGCTGCTGCGCACGCCTGTGGACGGAGCGCGCATCACCTCCTCCTTCGGCATGCGCCAGCACCCGATTCTGGGCTATTCAAAGATGCATAAAGGCGTCGATTTCGGCGTCGCTACCGGCACGCCGGTAATGGCCGCCGGCGACGGCGTCATCGAAATGGCCGGGGATAACGGCTCTTACGGCAATTATGTCCGCATCCGTCACGACGACCGCCACGCCACCGCCTACGCCCATCTGTCGCGTATCGCCCAAGGCATGCGCAAAGGCGCGCGCGTCCGCCAGGGCCAGATCATCGCCTATTCGGGATCGACCGGGCGTTCGACCGGGCCGCATCTGCATTACGAAATGCTGGTCAGCAATCAGCAGGTCAACCCGCTGTCGGTCAAGTTCCAGTCCGGCACCAAGCTGGCTGGCCGCGATCTGAACCGTTTCCAGGCCGCCATGCGCGAAACCAACATGCAATTCGCCCAGCTTCCCACCACGCATCGGGTGGCGTCGGCCAAGAACCCACCCGCATCGTTGCTGGAATAGCCGTAGCGAAACGGGCCGCGCCGGGCTTTATTTCAAGGCCCGCGCGGCCCGTTTCACGTCCAACGGACCGATGATTCCCCGTCCATCAAGGTTTCCATGCCGGACTCACTTTCCCTGATCGCCGACATCTTGGGTGCGCTCGGCGCGGCCATCCTGATCGTGTGCTATATTCTGCTGACCTTTGAGCGGCTCCGGGTCAATCTGACCTACCACCTGATCAATCTGGCCGCCGCGATCGCCCTGTTTCTGTCGCTGCTGGTCAATTTCAATCTCGGTTCCTTCATCATCGAATGCTTCTGGATCGTCACCAGCAGCGTCGGCATCGTCCGCGAAATCCGCAAGAAGCGGCGCGCGGCCCCCAAGGCTTAAAAAAGAACGCCCGGCATGAACCGCCGGGTTATCCTTGCGATCATTCCCGACGCCGGAACCGGAGGCCCCACCCGATGACCGACACCGAGATCATCCGGATCGATGCGCGGCAAACGCGCGCAGCGTTACCCTTCGCCGCCCTGATCCCGACCCTGCGCGAGGCGTTCGCCAGCGGCGCGACCGTTCCGCCGCGTCATCACCATCATATCCCCCTACCCGACGGGACCGAGGCGACCCTGTTGCTGATGCCGGCCTGGCAAAAGGATGGCTATCTTGGCATCAAGATCGTCAATGTCTTTCCCGGCAACTCGGCCAAAGGCTTGCCCGGCCTCCATTCCATCTATCTTTTGTGCGACGGGGCCACCGGCCAGCCGCTGGCACTGATCGACGGTAACGAGATCACCGGACGCCGCACCGTCGGCACTGCCGCGTTGGGCGCGTCCTATCTTGCGCGCGAGGATGCTTCCTCGCTGCTCGTCGTCGGATCGGGCCGCATCGCCAGTCTGGCCCCGGAAGCCTTCGCTCAGGTGCGCAAGATCGAACAGGTGATGATCTGGGATCGTACTCAGGCCAAAGCCGAGGCGCTCGCCGATCGTCTGCGGGCGCAGGGCTTCGACGCGCGGGCCGCATCCTCGCTGCCCGACGCCACCACTCAAGCCGACATCATCTGCTGCGCCACGCTGTCCACCGCCCCCTTGATCCGCGGCGAATGGCTCCGCCCCGGCGTTCATCTCGATCTGATCGGCAGTTTCAGGCCGGATATGCGCGAAACCGACGATGACTGCATGCAACGAGGCCGCCTGTTCGTCGATTCAACCGATGCGCTCCGGGAAGCCGGCGATCTGGTCCAGCCGATCGCAGCCGGCGCGATCACGAGCGATGCGGTGCTGGGCACGCTGTCCGATCTTTGCGCCGGACGCTGCCGGGGACGGGAAGGAAGGGACGAAATCACGATCTTCAAGGCGGTCGGCACTGCCCTGTCCGACATCGCCGCCGCCGCACTCGCCTATCGCGGCGCGACAGGCGTTCCCTCGTCCTTCCGGGAGAACTTGAGATAACCGGCGGCACAGAGTTCTGTCAGGTTCAAGGAAAAGATCGCCTGCGGCGTTATTGGGGCTTCGCCCCAAACCCGACTAGAAGGGCAACGCCCTTGAGAAGCCCACTCCTTGGGTAGCCACGCGGGACAGACCGGAAGCCCTTCCATGAAGGGGATTGCAAAGGGGCAAGGCCCCTTTGCGGGGGGCGGGAGCGGGGCTTCCCAACGCCGTAAGGCGTTAAATCTGACACACGTTCGCGTCCGGCGCGCGACTTCCATCAGATATCGAAAAGCCCCCGGACCATTCCGATCCGGAGGCTTTTTTTGTTCCTGTCCGGAAACCGGCGCGTCACAACGCGCCGGCGGCCCAGACTACGCTTTCGCCATTGATGGTCAGCCCCATCGCGTCGGCCGAGATCTTGACATGCGATCCGTCCTCGATCTTGCCGACCAGGATCTGCCCCGCCAGCGGATTCTGCACCGCCCGCTGGATGACGCGCTTCAAGGGGCGCGCACCATAGACCGGATCGAAGCCGGCATCGGCCAGCCAGGCTTTCGCGCCCGCATCGATATCGAGCGTGATTTTGCGCGCATCGAGCAGTTTTTGCAGACGCACGAGCTGGACATCGACGATGCCGTCCATCTGCGTCCGGGTCAGACGATGGAACAGCAGGATTTCGTCCAGACGGTTCAGGAATTCGGGGCGGAAGGCGCGGCGCACCACCTCCATCACCTCGTCCCGGACCGCTGCCGAATCCTCGTCCTCGGGCTGAGCGGCCAGGATGTCGCCGCCCAGATTGGAGGTCAGCACGATCACCGTGTTGCGGAAATCGACCGTGTGGCCCTGGCCATCGGTCAGCCGGCCGTCATCCAGCACCTGAAGCAGAACGTTGAAGACGTCCGGATGGGCCTTTTCCACCTCGTCGAACAGGATCACCTGATAGGGCCGCCGCCGCACCGCCTCGGTCAGCGTGCCGCCTTCCTCATAACCGACATAGCCGGGCGGCGCGCCGATCAGACGCGATACCGCGTGCTTTTCCATATATTCCGACATGTCGATACGGATCATCGCGGTTTCGTCATCGAACAGAAATTGGGCCAGCGCCTTGGTCAGCTCGGTCTTGCCGACGCCGGTCGGGCCTA
This sequence comes from Rhodospirillaceae bacterium, assembly GCA_034926235.1. Classification (GTDB taxonomy): domain Bacteria; phylum Pseudomonadota; class Alphaproteobacteria; order Rhodospirillales; family Magnetospirillaceae; genus JAYFRE01. The sequence goes on along the minus strand of JAYFRE010000107.1, from coordinate 3,340 downwards.
AGAACAGGAAACTGCCGATGGGACGGTTGGGGTCCTGCAAACCGGCGCGGGCGCGGCGCACGGCGTTGGACACCGCCACCACCGCTTCTTCCTGCCCGATCACGCGTTTGCCCAGCGCCTGTTCCATATGCATCAACCGGGCGCGTTCGCCTTCCAGCATCTTGTCCACCGGAATACCGGTCCAGCGCGACACCACCTGGGCAATCTGCTCGTCGGTAACCGCTTCGGTCATGTGGTGGTGGCCAGAAGAAACCTCGGCCTGAGCCAATTTCCGTTCCAGATCGGGGATGACGGCGTACATCAATTCGCCCGCCTTCTCATATTGTCCCCCGCGCTGGGCGATCTCGACCTCGGACCGGGCCTGCTCCAGCCTTTCCTTGATCTTGGTCGCCTGGGCCAGCTCTTCCTTCTCCGCCCTCCAGCGGGCGGCGAGATCGGCGGACTGCGCTTCCAATTCGTCCAATTCATGATCCAGCTTTTCAAGCCGGTCCTTCGAGGCGTGATCGTCTTCCTTTTTCAACGCCTCGCGCTCGATTTTGAGCTGAACGATGCGCCGGTCCAACTCGTCCAATTCCTCGGGCTTGGAATCGATCTGCATGCGCTGGCGGCTGGCGGCCTCGTCCACCAGATCGATCGCCTTGTCGGGCAGGAAGCGGTCGGTGATGTAACGCGCCGACAAAGTCGCCGCCGCGACCAGGGCGGAATCGGTGATCCGCACCCCGTGATGCAGTTCGTACTTTTCCTTGATACCGCGCAGGATCGAAACCGTGTCCTCGACCGAAGGTTCCTCCACGAACACCGGCTGGAAACGCCGCGCCAGAGCGGCGTCTTTTTCGACATGTTTCTTGTATTCGTTCAAGGTCGTCGCACCGACGCAGTGCAGTTCGCCCCGCGCCAAAGCCGGCTTCAGCAAGTTAGAGGCGTCCATCGCCCCTTCCGCCGCGCCCGCGCCGACCAAAGTGTGCATTTCGTCGATGAACAAGATGATGTCGCCCGCCGCAGCGGTAACTTCGGACAGAACCGCTTTCAGCCGTTCCTCGAATTCGCCCCGGAACTTGGCCCCGGCGATCAAAGCACCGAGATCAAGCGACATCAGCGTCTTGTTGCGCAAGGATTCCGGCACATCGCCATTGACGATGCGCAAGGCCAGCCCTTCGATGATCGCGGTCTTGCCCACGCCGGGTTCGCCGATCAGCACCGGATTGTTCTTGGTGCGCCGGGACAGAACCTGGATGGTGCGCCGGATTTCCTCGTCGCGCCCGATCACCGGGTCGAGCTTGCCGTCGCGGGCCAGTTGGGTAATGTCGCGGGCATATTTCTTCAGCGCGTCATAAGAGCCTTCGGCCCCGGCGCTATCGGCCTTGCGTCCCTTGCGGACATCCTCGATGGCGCGGTTCAGATTTTGCGGCGTCACGCCTGCCGCAGCCAGCGCCTGAGCCACGGGCGTGCCCGAAGACAAGGCCGCCGCCAGCAGCAGCCTTTCCGCCGTAACAAAAGAATCGCCCGCTTTTTCCGAAAGCTGTTCGGCTTGATCGAGCAGCCGCGAGGTCGCCTGATCCATGTAAATCTGGCCGCCTTCGACCTGCGGCAGCTTGGCCAGCTCGGCTTCCACGCCGGCCAGCGCCAGGCGGGGGTCACCGCCCGCCGCCCGGATCAAATTGGCCGCCAGACCCTCTTTATCGTCCAGCAGCACCTTCAACAGATGTTCGGGCGTCAGCCGCTGATGGCTGGAACGCACCGCCAGGCTTTGCGCGGCCTGAAGGAACCCTTTGGAACGGTCCGTATACTTCTCGAGATCCATAATCCCGGCACTCCTTTGCGACAGGGTTCAGAAAGCCCCATCGCCAGGCTGCCTTGAGAACCCCTCCTTGATACCGATAGCCTAGATATGGCGTAAAGAATCGCGGCTGCAACCGTAAGGGGTCCGGGATTTTCAATCAGGATCAGGCCCGAAGCACTTCCTTCTGGGCTTCGTTGCCATCTTCGGCGTCCATTTCCGCCTCACCCTCGGTTTCGGCCTCGGCGGCGGAAACCTCGTCTTCCTCCTCGCCGTCCAGGTCGCCCAGATTCGGGTTCTGGTCGTCGGCGGGAGTGGACATCTGGCGTTGCGCAGGATTGCCGCGCTGGCCGTTATGCTGGTTCTGGCTGTTGATCAGGCGGAAGTAATGTTCCGCATGCTGATAGTAATTCTCGGCCGAAATTCGGTCACCCTGCGCGGACGCGTCGCGCGCGAGGCCCAAATATTTTTCCAGCACCTGATGGGCATTGCCCCGGACCCGGATTTCCGGCCCGCTGCTGTCGAAGGTGGTGTTGCGCGGGGGCATACGCCCCCCCTTGTTGCCGCCACCGATGTTACGCCCACGCGAACGCTGCTTGGCGTTTTGTCCTGGTTTCATGATACCTGCGTTTTCAGAATGTGACGTGAGTCCAATCGCGGACATTGTCGGCTACAAAGGATATGAAGCCGATAAGGATAAAGGTACGGGGTTCAGCGAAGTCCAAGGGCGGAGTCTTCAAGACTCGACGCAGCCTTCAGCCATCTGTCGCGCGCGCACAAAGTAATGGGGAACGCCCCTCTTTCCAACTCTTTTTTCATTTTATGGCCAAGATTTTATCCGGCCTCCGGCCGACCGGCGACGACGCAGCGCGCGATCCCCGCAAGATCGTCGCGCACATCGAAAAGTTCAAGGCCCGCCGCGGTCAAAAGCGCCGACACATCCCCCGCCTGCCCCTGCCCGACTTCGAGCAAAAGCGCGCCATTCGAGGCCAAGAGACGAACCGCGTCCGGGATCAGGGCGCGGTAACAATCCAGCCCGTCCGCGCCGCCGGCCAAGGCGGAACGCGGCTCGAAGCGCGCCACTTCGGGTTCCAGCGCATCGATCGTCCCATCCGGGATATAAGGCGGGTTGGACAGGATCAGATCGAACACGCCTTCGATTCCCCGCCCCCAGCACCCATCGATGAAACGGGCGCGATGATCCAGGGACAAAAGCCGCGCATTTTCGCGCGCCACGGCCAGGGCTGCGGGGCTGGCATCGACGCCGATGCCGGTAGCCCGCGGCAATTCGGACAGCAATGCCAGCAGGATGCAGCCCGAACCAGTGCCCAGATCGAGGATGTCCAAAGGCTGAAAGCGGTCCGGAATCAGATCGAGCGCCGCCTCGATCAGCGTTTCGGTATCGGCGCGGGGGTCAAGCACCGCCGGCGTCACCTTGAAATCAAGCCCCCAGAATTCACGCCGTCCCAGGATGTGCGACATCGGTTCGCGCGCCAGACGGCGGAGCAGCAGCGCCTCGATTCTGCTCTCTTCTTCCGGGCTCAAGTCAGCCGCCGGGTTGGC
>JAYFRE010000041.1:0-3142 GCA_034926235.1 Rhodospirillaceae bacterium | reverse complement strand
CGGTTTCCGGGGGAGATCGCCGCCTATTCGGCCAGACCGTCGCCCTTGATGCGTTCGATGACGGCGCCGCAAGCGGCCAGTTTTTCTTCGACCCGCTCATAGCCCCGGTCGAGATGATAGACGCGGCTGACCAGGGTTTCGCCCTCGGCCGCCAATCCGCCCAGGATCAAGGAAACCGACGCGCGCAGATCGGTCGCCATCACCGGCGCGCCTTTCAGCCGGGACACGCCCCGGATGATCGCCGACGATCCATGCACCGTGATCCGGGCCCCCATGCGCGCCAGTTCCGGCACATGCATGAAGCGGTTCTCGAAAATCGTTTCGGTGATCATGCTGGCCCCGGCGGCGGTGGACATCAGCGACATCATCTGCGCCTGCATGTCGGTGGGGAAACCGGGATAGGCCTCGGTCATCACATCGATACCGACGATGGGCTTGCGGTCGGCGCGGACGCGGAAGCCGCGCGGGGTGTCCTCGATCTCGACCCCGCATTCCTGCATCGTCTTGTCCACCGCGTGCAAAAGGTCGCGGCGGCCGCCGATCAGTTCGACATCGCCCCGGGTGATCGCGGCGGCGACCATGTAGGTGCCGGTCTCGATCCGGTCGGGCAGCACCGAATAGGTCGCGCCATGCAGCCGGTCCACGCCGGTAATCCGCAAGGTGGCGGTGCCGATGCCCTCGATCAACGCCCCCATCGCCACCAGGCAATTGGCCAGATCGGTAACTTCGGGCTCCAGGGCGGCGTTGGTGATGATCGTCTCACCCTCGGCCAGGCAGGCGGCGGTCAGGGTGTTTTCGGTGCCGCCCACGGTCACGCGCGGAAAGGTGATCGCCGCGCCCTTCAGCCGTCCGCCGGGGACGCGGGCAACGACATAACCGCCATCGACCTCGATCTCGGCCCCCATTGCCGCCAAGGCCTTCAGATGAAAATCGATCGGACGGGTGCCGATGGCGCAGCCGCCGGGCAGGCTGACCCGGGCTTCACCGCAGCGGGCCAGCAGCGGCCCCAGCACATTGACCGATGCACGCATCTTGCGCACCAGATCATAGGGCGCGGTGGTGTCGGTAATGTTGGCCGCCGTCAGTTCCAGCACCCGGCCCGTCGCACCACCCTGGGAATCATGCCCGTTCAGGCGCATCGACACCCCGTGCTGCGACAGCAGATTGGCCATGGTGGTGATGTCCACCAGATGCGGCAAGTTGGACAAGGACAAGGTTTCGTCCGTCAGCAGACAGGCCGGCATCAAAGCCAAGGCCGCATTCTTTGCGCCGCTGATGGGGATGGAGCCTTTCAAAGGGGTGCCGCCGATGATCCGGATATTGTCCATGAACGTGAATGCCTGCCGCCGGAGAATAGGGATGGTCGAATGAATGCGTTTTAAGAGCGCCGATTACGGCTTTTTTATAGTTTGGGTAGAGTTACGCCGCGCTGGGCCTGATATTTGCCGGCGCGGTCGCCATAAGAGACCTCGCACAAACTGTCCGCCTTGAGGAAGATGAACTGGCACGCCCCCTCATTGGCGTAGATCTTGGCCGGCAGGGGCGTGGTGTTGGAAAATTCCAGCGTCACATGGCCTTCCCATTCCGGCTCCAGCGGCGTCACATTGACGATGATGCCGCAGCGCGCATAGGTCGATTTGCCCAGGCAGATCACCAGCACGTCGCGCGGGATGCGGAAATATTCGACCGTGCGCGCCAAAGCAAAGCTGTTGGGGGGGATGACGCAGACATCGCCTTCGCGGTCGACGAAGCTTTTGTTGGAAAAATCCTTGGGATCGACGATGGCCGAATCGACATTGGTGAACAGCTTGAATTCGCCCGAGACGCGGGCGTCATAGCCGTAAGAGGACAGGCCGTAGGAAATGACGCCGTCACGTCGCAGATTTTCCGTGAACGGCTCGATCATTCCGGCGTTTCTCGCCATATCGCGAATCCAGGTGTCGGGCATCACGGGCATGGATCAGGCTTCTTTCCGAAAAGGGAGGGGCTCCGTCCCCCGGCGATACCGGGGACGCTCGTCGGGTTCCTTTCTTAGCAAAGGAGCCGGACCCGCGACAAGCGAACCCGTGACCTTGGGGTGAAAAAAGCCCTTCCCTTCCCACCCGCCCGATGAATCATCCTCTCAATCGGCATTCCAAATAAGACAGAACGCCAAATGGACTTGCATCGCAGGAAAGCCTGTGGCATGAGTTGCGCCTCCCGACGGAACGGTGCTTCGCACGGTTCATCCGGGACGGCATGCTGGTGTAGCTCAGGGGTAGAGCACATCCTTGGTAAGGATGGGGTCGGAGGTTCGATTCCTCTCACCAGCACCATTTTTCTTCAAAGAAATCAATGGTTAGCGGCATGCTCCCGGCAAGGGGCCGTGCGTGTTCCTGCGTGAACATGACACGAACCTGCACGTGCAATCCGCGCCACCCGATAAATTTTGAACATGCCGGTGCACAACCGATATGATGAGGCATGCACGACATTGCCCATCCCAAGCCTGAACTGTTGAGTCTGTCGGCTGTTCTTAACGCCCTGGCCGATCCGATCCGCCGCCGCATTCTGGTCCGTCTGGCTGCTCATGCGGAAACGGCGTGCGGCGGGTTCAATGATTGCGCGCCCAAGACCAACCTGTCCTATCATTTCGCCAAATTGCGCGAAGCCGGGCTGATCCAGACCCGCCAGGAAGGAACCCAACGTTTCATCTCGCTGCGCCGCGACGAAATCGAGGCGCGCTTTCCCGGCCTGCTGGAAAGCGTGCTTCGCGCGGCGGAAGCAGAAGGCGTCTGAGGCCGCCCGCCAGCCGAACACAGCATCCGTCATCTTTGGCTTGCCTGCCCCTTGGGAGCGGCGCAGTATGTTCAAAATATTTTGAACAATGCCGCCGTCATCCCGGTCAGGGGTACGGGGGGAAAGCCAGCTAAAGGGGACGATGAATGAAGGTGATCGCGTTCAACGGCAGTCCGCGTAAAAACTGGAACACCGCCGCATTGCTGCAAAATGCCCTGGACGGGGCGGCTTCGGCCGGGGCGGAAACAAAGCTGGTCCAGCTTTACGATCTGAAATTCCGGGGCTGCACCAGCTGTTTTTCCTGCAAGCTCACGGGCAGCAAGAGCCTGGGAAAGTGCGCCAGCCAGGACGATCTCACGCCGAT
>JAYFRE010000011.1:0-76620 GCA_034926235.1 Rhodospirillaceae bacterium | reverse complement strand
GGCGGATTTCCGCCAAAAAGGCGATTTTAAAAACCGTGAACGTTCGGAATTTTTCCGTCCCCCCGAAAAGATTTAGGTATCAGGATACCGCATCATAGGGCCTCACCTGACGCGAGGCCCGCCGCATGCACGTCCACCTCGAAAATACCCCGCCCGCCGACCGTCTTGCGTCGCAGCTTGAGCAGCGCCTGGGGCAGGTTCGGGAAACGGCCGACGATCTCCGCCTGAAAGAGGCCCTGGCGGCGGCATTCGCCCAGCGCCTGCCGTCGTTCGCCCGTCACCTGACCCTGGACGAGCACCTTCTGATCTCCAAGGGCGATATCCGCGCCGCCGCCATCAGCTTGGTCGACCGGCTGGCCGTCGACGCCGAGTCGGTCTGGATGAAGGTCCTGGCCGAGGGCCTGCTGGACGCCGAACGGCGGGAGCGCCCATGACGGGCCTGTCTCCCAGGGTCAAACTTTCCGCCGCCGTCCTGGCGCTGGTGATGGCCGGCGCGGGCGCGCAGCAGATCGCCGAACAGTTCACGTCCGAGCGGGAGGGGATCAGCCTCACCGCCTATCAGGATGGGGTCAAGGTCTGGACGATCTGCCGAGGCCGGACGGAAGGCGTCCGGGCGGGCGACGTCGCCACCCGCGCGCAGTGCGACGCATGGCTGAAGGCGGATGTCGGCCAACATATGGCTTCCACGCAGCGGCTGGTGCGGATCGATCTGCCCGCGCCCACCCTCGCCGCCTATGCCTACACGGTCTACAACATGGGGCCGGGCAACTTTTCCCGGAATAAATCCGGGATCCTGGCCGCGATCAGACGCGGCGACGGCCCGGCGGCGTGCGACCTGCTGACCGATCCCCGGATGCGCACAGCGGGCGGCAGGGACTGCGCCGTCCGGGCCAACAATTGCCACGGCGTCTGGGTCGCGCGCCAGGAGGCCCGTCTGCTGTGCCGGGCTGGCTATGGCGAGCTGCCCGAGGGGCAGCCATGAGCGACGTGCCCGCCACCCCCATCATCGCCGTCATCGCCGCCCTGGCCGGGGGGCTGTTCGGCTACGGCCTCGCCTCCGACCATTACACCGCCCGGCTGGAGGGCATCCGTGCCGACATCGCGGCAACAAGCGCCGCCCGCGCCGCCCAGGTCCTGGAGACCGAGCGGGAAAACGCACGTCTCAAATCGGAAATGGAGGCGGTGAATGCCGCGTGGGATGAGGAGCGCCGCGCGGCGGCGCTGGAAACGGATCGCCTCAAGTCTGACCTTGGCGATGCTTTGCGCAAGCTGCAGCGCCGCGCCGGAGCGGGTGTTCGTCCCGGCGGAATGCCCCAGCCCGCCGACGCCGCCCGCCTCTGTGCTGACCTACGAGCGGTCAACGCCGAGCTTGCAGGAGCGTTGGAACGGTTTGTTGCGGGAGGCGGCGGCATCGTTGCGGACGGTCAGCGCGCCGACGACGTCGCCGGAACCGCAGCCGAATGGGCGCGCAAAATCGACGGGCGGCGCTGATGGACACGATTGACGCCGCCCAGGCGCGCGAACAGGACCGCCGCGACGCCGCGCTGCATCGGTTCCGGGACGCCCGCGCCGCCGCTCAACACGACGCGGCAAACGGGATTTGCGCCGATTGCGGCGCGCCGATCGCGCCCGCGCGCCTTGCCGCGCATCCCCGCGCCGCCCGCTGCCTGAATTGTCAGGCCGCCCTGGAACGGAGGGCGGGCCGATGATGGTCGAGGTCGAATTCTGGCAGCTGGTGACGCTGCTGGTGACGTTCCTGGGGTTCGTGTTCGGGGCCGGCCGGGTGCTGCTGGGCCAGATCGACAAGCGTCTGGATGCCCGATTCGCCTCCCTGGAGGTCGAAAGCAAGGGGTGGCGGACCATGGAGCGCGACTGGATGGCGTTCAAGGCGGACTTGCCGATCCAGTACGTCCGCCGTGAGGACTATGTCAGGGGCCAGTCGATCCTGGAGGCCAAAATGGACGCCCTGGCCCTGAAAATCGAGAACCTGCAACTGCGCGACCGGGGGGATAGATGATCGATTCCGGCAAGAACCGTCGCGAATATCTGCGCTGGCTGATCGTCCTGACGCTGAACAATGCGCGCCCCTACCCGTCGGGCGAGGGGCCGATCCTGTCGGTGGCGCAGTCGGAATTCCCGGACGCCACGGCGCACGAAATCCGGCGCGAGCTGGCCTATCTGGAAGGGCGGAAGCTGGCCCAGGTCGCCCGCGATCCGTCCGGCCCCTGGCGGGCCGAGCTGACCCATACCGGGATCGATATCGCCGAATACACGATCGATTGCCAGCCGGGCATCGCCCGTCCGGCCAAGTACTGGTAGCCGCATGGGACGCCGCAGCAACGTTCAGAAAATGCCGAAAGCGGTCCGGGACTGGCTGGACGCCGCCCTGATCGAGGGCAATTTCTCGGGCTATGTGCTGCTGGCCGACGAGCTGCGCGCGCGCGGCTACGAGGTCTCGAAATCCGGCCTTCAGCGCTACGGATCGACCCTGGAGCAGCATCTGGCCACGGTGCGCGACACGGCGCTGTCGATGCAGATGCTGGACCGGAGCATGGCCGACGACGAGGACCGGAAATCGGCGGGGTTGATGACCCTGATCCAGGCCGAGATTTTCAAATCGCTGCTGGCCGTGAAGGATTTGGGCGCGGCCGTGTCGGACCCGGTCAAACGCGCGACCGTGCTGTCGCTGATCGGCAAAAACGCCGCCGCCACGGTGCGCGCCTCGATCGAGGCCAAGCGGCACCAGCAGGCGCGGACGGCGGCCGAGGACGCCGCCGCCCCGCCGCCCGCGCCGACGGTCGAGGTGCGTTTTGTCGGCGTCCCCGAAAAACCCGCGCCAGGAGCCCCGGAAGGGGCCGGGGAGGCGTGATGGTAGCCGGAACGCGCAAACGCGCCCCCAGCCCCCATAAAAACGCGAAAGCGGACATGTTTAGTGCCGTATCTGTTCCTGTCGCGTTCACGGGATTGTTCCAACCCTGCCGCTACAAGGTTTTCTACGGCGGCCGTGGCGGCGCGAAGAGCTGGGCGTTCGCCGATGCGCTGATCACGCTGGCGATGCAGCGCAAGATCCGCGTCCTGTGCGCCCGCGAGCTGCAGACCAGCATCGCCGATTCGGTCTGGCGGCTGCTGAAGGACCGCATCGAGGCGCGGGGGCTGTCCGAATTTTTCACGGTCACGAACAGCGGCATCGTCTGCCGCCTGACCGGGGCCGAGTTTTTGTTCAAGGGGCTGCGCTTCAACGCGGCGGAAATCAAATCGCTGGAAGGCGTCGATATCTGCTGGGTCGAGGAAGCGCAGCGGGTCTCGAAATCGTCCTGGGAACTGCTGATCCCCACCATCCGCAAGGAAGGCTCCGAGATCTGGATCAGCTTTAATCCCAAAACCCCCTACGACGAGACCTGGAAACGGTTCGTCGAGACCCCGCCGCCCGGCGCGCTGGTGGTCCGAGTGACCTGGCGCGACAACCCCTATCACTCGGCGACGATGGAGGCCGAGCGGCTGCACGCCAAGGCGACGCTGCCGGAAGAAGACTATCTGATGATCTGGGAGGGCGTGCCCAAGGTCGCCACGGTGGCGCAGGTGTTCCGGGGCCGCTACGTGGTCGAGGAATTCGAGACCCCGGCGGCCGTCCGGTTTTTCCATGGCGCGGATTGGGGGTTCGCCGCCGATCCGACGACGGGCAACCGATCGTTCATTCGCGGCGACGATCTCTTCATCGACCGGGAATTCCACGGCGAGCGGACCGATATCGAGGCGCTGCCCGAATTGTTCGAGCAGATCCCGGATATCCGTCGCTGGACCGTCATCGCCGATTCTGCGCGGCCCGAGTTGATCAAATTCATGCGGCGCAAGGGATTCATCGTCAAACCGGCGAAAAAATGGGCGGGATCGGTCGAGGACGGGGTGGACGTGCTGCGCTCGTTCCGGCGCATCGTCATCCATCCCCGCTGCGTCCACACGATCGAGGAATTCCGGCTCTACAGCTATCAGCAGGACAGCCAGACCGAGGAGGTGCTGCCGCTGCTGGTCGACAAGAACAACCACCACATCGACGGGCTGCGGTACGCGCTGGAAAAAGTCATCCGGGGAAAGGTGGGCCGCAAATGAACCGCACCCACCAGATCCGCCGCCAGTTCCGCCGGTCCCGGCCCGAGCCCCGCAAGCTGCGTCTGCCCGAACCGGATACGCGGCCCGCCGACAGTCTGTCGGATCTGCTGGCCCCGGCGCAGACGCTGGCGCATCAGGACGCCGCCTATCGAGACCGTCTGGCCGGGTTGGCGATGGACGCCGCGCCGTCCGCCCTGACCGGGCTGTGCGATGCCGGGTTCGTCTCCCAGCTGGGCGGCAGGTCCTTCATCGGCTATCCGGTCTGCGCCGAATTGTCCCAGGTCGGGCTGATGCAGGCAGGGGTCAACACCGTGGCCGACGAGATGGCGCGGCGGTTCGCGCGGTTTCATGGCGGCCAGGATTTGAGCGACGACGTGACCCGTCTGAACGACGCTCTGGACCGGCTGCAGGTCTCGGATCATTTCCGCACCATGGCCGAATATTGCGGCTATTTCGGCGGCGGGCTCTTGTATCTGGATTTCGGCCAGGATGCGGACCTGGACAAGCCGATCGCGTTGACCGACGCCTATATCGGCCTGGGCGGCCTGAAGCGGCTGGTGCCGGTCGAGCCGCTGTCGGTCGCGCCGCTGGCCTATAACGCCGCCGATCCGCTGGCCCCGGATTATTACCGTCCGTCCTGCTGGTATGTCACCGGGCGCGGGCCGGTTCATGCCAGTCGCTTCTTGAGATTCGTCAAAACCGAGCCGCCGCTGATCCTGCGCCCCGCCTATAATTTTTTCGGAATCCCGGACGTGCAGCTGGCGCTGGATTATCTGACCCATTTCAACGAGACGCGGGAAAGCGCCGCCCGGCTGCTGACCAAATTCAGCCTGACGATCCTGAAAACCGACGTGGACGCGCTGCTCTACGGGGCGGACGCCTCGGGCGTGCAGCGGCGCATCCGGCATCTGGCGCGCGACCGGGACAATGACGGCGTTTACGCGATCTCGCACGAGGACGAGGACGTGGTGCAGCTCAACACGCCGCTGTCCGGGGTCACCGACGTGGTCCGGCAGGCGCTCGAGTTATTGGCCTGCATCTGGCGGATCCCGGTGATCAAATATCTGGGCGTCTCGCCGTCGGGCATGAACGCGACCGGCGAGAGCGACCTGCGCAGCTTCTACGACCATGTCGGCGGGCAGCGGAAAAAACTGTTCCGCCGCCCGCTGGAATCGCTGCTGACCATCCTGTCGCTGTCCGAGCTGGGGCGCGTCCCCGACGGCGTGCAGATCCAGTGGCCGTCCCTGTGGGAGATGACCGAACGGGAGCGGGCCGAGGTCGGCAAGCTCAAGGCGGATACGGACGCGGTTTATCTCGACCGCTCTGTGATCGATCAGGAGGAGGTCCGCGCCTCGCTGGCGGCGGATGAAGACGGTCGCTATGTCGGGCTGGATCCCGACGCCGTGCCCCAGCCCCCGAACACCGAACAGGACGCCGACACGCCCGCCGCCGGTCTGGCCGCGCTGCTGGGCGGCGCTGGCGGCCAGCCGGGAGCCGAGGCATGAGCGCCGGATTCAAAACCGGGCGCGCCGTCGCCGCCAATGCGGGCTTGCGCGACCGCTATCGGCGGATGTTGACCGATCTGGCCGGGGAAATGCACAAATCCGCCGCCTACTGGATCCTGGCCGAATACAAGCGCCAGCAGCCGCGCGCCGCCGCCCTGCTGGCGACGGACGCCAGCCCGGCGCGGACGATGATCGAGGCGCTGCAAGCGCAATCGGCGCGTTGGCGCAAGCACATGGACGAAAAGGCGGAGGAATACGCGCTGTGGTTCGCCGCGCGGGCGAATTCCGCCGCCACGGCGGCCACGAAACAGAGCCTGTCGGCGGTAGCCGGGTTCACGGTCGGCATGCAGATGTCCCGCACGGTGAACAACACCCTGCAGGCCGTCATCGCCGAGAACGTCTCGCTGATCCGCTCGATCGGGGACGTCTATTTCCGGGACGTCGAACGGGCGGTGCTGACCTCGGTGCAGCGCGGCCGCGACGTCGCCGGGCTGGCCGACGAGCTGGAAAAAATCGCCTCGGTCAGCCGCGACAAGGCGGTGCTGATCGCGGTCGACCAGAACCAGAAAGCGACGTCCGAGATCAGCCGCGCCCGCATGGCGGATTCAGGCTGCGTCTATGGCCGCTGGCGATCCAGCCGCCGCGCGCGCCATCCCCGGCAGTCCCACCAGGAGGCGGATGGCGAGATTTTCCCGTTGGCCCAGGGGCTGATGATCGACGGCAAGCTGACATTCCCCGGCATGGAGATCAATTGCGGCTGCCGGACCGAGCCGGTGGTCCCAGGCTATGAGCGCAAAATGATCGATTGGGCCAAGGAGGGGCGGGAGAACCCGTACCTGAAGGAATGGCAAGCCCGCCGCGAGGAGAGGAAAAATGGCTAAATCCGACAGCTGCGCCTGGGACGCGCAGAGCAAGCGGCGTCGGGACGAGAACGGGTTTCTGCACGTCTCGTCCAGCCCGATCACCAAGGAACAGGTGGCCCCCTATCAGGGCCAGGAAATTCCCGGCTGGGAGGAACGCGGACTGGACCCGGAGCGGATCTATTACGCCTACCGCCCGGCCGAGGAGTTGGAGAAAGCGGCGGCGACCTGCAACGGGTTGCCGATTCTGTGGGAGCACGCGCCCGAATCGGCGGACGAACCGCAGAAGGACCGGCGCATCGGTTCGCTGGGCACCGATTGCGCCTGGGCCGCGCCTTACCTCGTCAATTCGCTGATTTTCACCGTCGCCACGGCGATCGAGGCGATCGACAGGGAGGAGGTCCGCGAGCTGTCGCTGTCCTACCGCTACGACCCGGACTGGACCCCCGGCACATTCCAGGCCCAGCCCTACGATTTCGTGATGCGGAATATCCGGGGCAATCACCTCGCCCTGGTGCCCGAGGGCCGGGCGGGCTCGGACGTCCTGGTCGCCGATGCGAAACCACAACCGACAATCAAAGGAACCATCATGAGCAAGCTCTCGAAACTGCTGAAGGCGGCGTTCGATTCCGCCGAGCCGCCGAAGGCCGCCACGGACGAAGACAAGCTGGCGGCGGCCCAATCCCTGGTCGACACGCTGAAGGAAAAACTGGGGCCGGACGATACCAAGGCGCTTTTGGACGTGATCTCGTCCCTGTCGGCCCCGGCCGCGGACGAAAAAGCGCCGGAAGCCGCGACGGACGAGGACCCGGCCAAGAAGGCGATGGCGGACGCCGGGATCAATGGCGACGACGAAGGCGAGGTCAAGGCGTTTTCGGCGGGCGTCGAATACGGCAAGACCCTGGCCGCCCCGGCCGCCGCCGACGAGGCGGAGAAGCCCGCCAAGGCGGCGGATGCCGACGAACCCAAGGCGGCGGACGCCGAGGAGGTCAAGGCCGCCATGGACGCCGCGCTTTCCCGGCAGGGGTTCCTGCGCGCCGACCGTCTCCAGGCGATCCTGGACGCGAAGGACGCGGTGCGCGGGGTCGTCGGCGATGTGCGCATTGATCTGGCCCGCGACGATGCGTCGACCGTCTATGGCGCGGCTCTCGACGCGCTGGGGATCGAGCGCAAGGGCCACCCCCGCAGCGCCTACCGCTCGATGTTCGAGACGGCGCGTCGGCCCAAGGCGGCCCCGCTGGCCGCCGACGCCAAGATCGAAAAGGATTCGCCGCTGGCGGGTCTGGCCAACATTTCCACGCTCTAGGAGGGCGCAATGTCGTTTCAGAAACAGGTGAACCTCTACCCCGCGCTCGCCGCTCCCGGCATGCAGGCGGGGCTGAACCCCGAAGTCATGGCGCTGCCGGTGCCGCTGGCGGACGAGGACGGCGTTGTGATCGCCCGATTCGTCTGGCCCGTCGGCGGCGATTACGCCCTGGTCGCCAACAGCGGCGCGAACGCGCCTCTCGGGCTGGCCGCCCGCGTCCAGAGCAACATCCTTCCGGTCGATGAGGGAGCGACCATGTTGATCCCCGCCGGGCGTCCCGTCGCGGTGGTGCGGCGCGGTGACAGGTGGGTGATTTCCGCCGCCGCTGTCACCGCCGGGCAGAAAGTTTTCGCCAACCTGACGACCGGGGCGCTGACCGGGGCCGCCGCCGGGGCGACGGTCGCGGGCGCGGTCGAAACCGATTGGCGTGTCGTTACTCCGGCCGCCGCCGGTGACGTTTTCCTGATTTCCAACTGGTAGAGGCCGATATGGACAGACAATTGGAATTGTTGCGCAGCAAGGGGTTCGGGTCCGCGACCGCGACCCGCGTGTTGCGCCGCGATCAGATGGCCGCCGACGCGGCCCTGGTCACCGCCCCGAATGCGGGCGTGCCCGCCGAACTGACGACGTTCCTGGATCCCGAAATCGTGCCGATCCTGACGGCGGTGCGCCGGGCGCGGGCGATCACGGGCGGGCGCGAGGTGCAGAAGGGCGACCATACCACCACTTCGGCCCGGTTCCCGGTGATCGAGAATGTGGGCGGCACCGAACCCTATGACGATTTCGCGGACGGCGGTCAGGCCGGAGTCAACGCCAATTGGGTTAAACGGGACAACTATCTGTTCCAGACCACGCGCCGTTACGGCGATCTGGAACTGGACGTGTCCTCGCTGGCCAAGATCAATCTGGCCGCGATGACGCAGAAGGCGGCGGCGACCATCATCGACACCGACGCCAACCGGTTCTATTTCCGGGGCGTCGCGGGGCTGCGTAATTACGGCATTCTCAACGATCCCGGCCTGAACGCCCCGATCAGCCCCGCCGCGAACGGCACCGGCAATTCGCCGCTGTGGACGAATAAAACCACTCAGCAGATCTACGGCGATTGCCTGACCCTGTTCCAGGAACTGGTGGAACAGACCGGCGGCAATGTCGGCCACGAGGATCCGCTGACCCTGGGAATGTCGCCCGCGATGGCGGTGCGGCTGGCGACGGTGAACGATCTCGGCATCTCGGTCATGAAGATGCTGAAAGATTATTTCAAGAACCTGACCGTGGTCACCGCCCCGGAATACGCCACGCAGGCGGGCGAGATGCTGCAATTCATCGCCCCGGTGATCGAGGCGATCGACACCGTCCTGCTGTCGTTCTCCGAGAAATTCTATGCCTTCGCGCCTGTCCGCGAGACCAGCTCGGTCAAGCAGAAATTCCGCGCCGGAACTTATGGCGCCGTCATCCGCCGCCCCGCCGCGATCGCGGCGATGCTGGGCGTCTAGGAGGAAAAACATGGCCAAGAAAATCAGTGAAACCCAGGCGGCCGAGACGGCCACCCCCGAGGCTCCGGCGGCTGGGACCGAAACCGCCACTGCGACCGGGACCACCCCGGCGGCCGAGACCGCGCCCCAGGCGACCGGGACCGCTCCGGCGGCGGCGGAAACCCAGCCCGCCGAGACCGCCACGGCGGAAGAGGCCCAGGCGGTCGAGACGGCCGCTCCCGAGGCTCCGGCGGTGGCAGAGCAGCCTCTGGCGACCGTGACTCACGTCGTCGTCTATTGCAACCTGCCCGCCGGCCTGTCGTTCCGGCTGCCGGACGGGCGGAAGCTGACCTTCGCGGGCTATCCGGTATCCCGGCTGGTCGGGGCGGACGGACAGGCGCTACGGGCCGGGAAATTCGGCAAAACCCGCAACGTCCGGGTCGAGGATTGGGCCTATATCGCCAAAACCTACGCGGCCTGCGCCTATCTCTCGGCCAGTAACCAGCTGCTGTTCGCCGCCGCGAGCGAGGCGGAGGGCGACGCGATGGCGCGCGAGCTGGGCGAAACCCGCAGCGGGCTGGAACAGGTCGATGTCCGCGCCCCCGGTGGCAAGACCCGCCCCCTGGACGAGGAAGACTGATCGATGGCGGCCGTTGTCGAATTCGATCCGGCGGCGTGGCGCGCGGCGTTCCCGCGCTACGCGTCCGCGACCGACGATCAACTGGCGTGGTGGTGGGATACCGCCACGGAGCTGGTCGACAACGGCCCCCGGTCCCCGATCCCCTACGATCCGCCCACGGTGCGCACCCGCCAGACGATCCTGTACGCGGTGGTTTGTCATCTGGCGGCGCTCGACGGGCGTGGCGACGGCGCGGTGGGCCGCGTCGCCTCGGCGGCGGAAGGATCGGTCAACACCAGTTTCGATCTCGGCGCGGTTTCGGCGCGGGCGGCGTGGTGGGCGCAGACGCAATGCGGCGCGACCGCCTGGACGCTGCTGAAACCCTGGCGGACGGGAGGGCTCTATTTTGGCGGATGACGCGAGCGCCCTGCTGGCCGACCTCTACGAACTGACCGGAGACGATATCGGGCTGAAGATCGGCGTGATGGAAGCCGCGACCTCGATCCGCAAGCCGAAAAGAAGCAAGAAAAAGAAGAAAAAAGGACAGAAGGCGCACGAGGGCAGCGAAAAATCGGCGGCGCGCGAGCGGGTCATGAAGGTGGCGGAATATGCAATGTACAACGAGTACGGGACGGACACTATCGAGCCGCGACCGGCGTTCCGCCGCACGCATGATCTGCGAGAGGACGAGTGGTTTCAGTATCTGGATAACCTGCTCAACGGCGGCGAGGATCCCGAGGCAGCCCTGCGCGCCGTCGGCGATCAGGCGGTCAATGACGTCCAGCTCGCCATTGAGGAGTGGAGCGACCCCCCGAACAAGCAATCGACGATCGACCGGAAACAGTCGGGACGTAACGAGCCGCTGATCGATCAGGGCGATTACCTCGCCAACATCTCCTATCAAATCGTGAGGGGGAACCACGATGGGGCTTAATCTCCATAACATCGTCGCCTCGGCGATCGGGGCGGTGAACCCCCATCAGACCGTGGTGCTGCGCCGGTTCGCGGGCTGGGGCACGGACGGCAGCGGCGAGCGCCAGGCGCTCTATCTGCCGCCGGTGGCGGTGCTGGCCCAGGTCCAGCCGCTGCCTCAAGACAAGCTGCAATTCGTCAACGCCGAGCAGAACAGCGCCATCTGGCGGCAGATGTATCTCCAGGGCGACTGGCAGGGCCTGTCGCGCGCCGGGGAAAGCGGCGGCGATCTGGTCTATTGGGGCGGCTTTGAGTGGATCATCAACCCGGTGTCGGAGGCATGGGGGCAACTGGCGGGCTGGACCCTGATCGTGGTCCAGGCCCAGGGGCGCGCCGATCCGCCCGAAATCCCGCAGGAGGATGCGCCGTGAACGATGCCGCCGCCCGTACCGCCGTGCGCGATCTGCTGATCGCTCATATCCCCGGCCTGATCCCGGACAACACCCTGGCCGCCTGGGACAACCGGGTGCCGCCGCCCCCAGGGGACTATTGCCTGATCTCGGTGATCTCCAGGGTCCGGCTGTCGACCAATATCGCCTCCTGGTCGCCGGATACCCAGACGCTGTCCCTGACCCAGGCGGTCAATCTCACCCTGCAGGCCGATTTCCGGGGGGGGCTGGCTCAGGAATGGGCCGAGGCGCTGTCGACGCTCTGGCCCAGCCAGATCGCCGCCGACCTGCTGACCCCGCACGGCTGCCAGCCGCTCTATGCGGGCGATCCCCGCAACCTGACCGCAGCCGAGGCGGAGGGACGGTTCGAGCCACGCTGGTTGATCGAACTGTCCGCCGCCGCCACCACCCGATTCGCCGCCACCCTCGACTATTTCGAGGACGTGGATCTGCACACCTACCCCCAGCTCTAGAGGCAAAAATGAGCATTTCCGCCGATCAAATCGTTTCGATCACGCCGCAGCTTCTGGAAGCGGGCTCGTCCGCCCTGGAGCTGAACGGCCTGATCCTGACCCGCTCCGCGATCATCCCCGCCGGGCGCATGCTGTCGTTCCCCGACGCCGCATCGGTCGGGGCCGCGTTCGGCACCACGAGCGCCGAATATGCGCTGGCCGCCCGCTATTTCCTCGGGTTCACGAATTCGGACGTGAAACCCCAGACGCTGCTGGCCGGGTCCTATATCGACCAGGACGTGGCGGGCTGGCTGCGCGGCGGGGCGATCACGATCCCGCTGGCGACGCTGAAGGCGGTCACCGCCGGGGCGCTGTCGCTGGTGATCGACAGTGAAACCGTCACCGTGACCGGGCTGAACCTGTCGGCGGCGGCCAGCTATTCCGCCGTGGCCGATATCCTGCAGACCGCGCTGGACGCGGAACTGGCCGGGGTGACGGTGACCTATTCCAGCCTGACCGGCGCATTCCAGGTCACCAGCCCGACGACGGGCGAAAATTCGGGCGTCGGCTATGCCGCCTCGCCGTCCGGGGATCTGGCCGGGCTGCTCAACCTGACCGCCGCCGCCGGGGCGATCGTCTCGGACGGGATGCTGGCGCTGGACGCGGCGGGGAATATGGAAAACCTGCTGAAATCCAGCCGCAATTGGGTGACGTTCTCGACCGCCTGGGAACCCGATATCGAAGTCAAGCTGTCCCTGTCGGCCTGGAATAACGGCTATGCCCCGCGATTCGCCTATCTGGCCTGGGACACGGACGCGACGGCGGAACAGCCGCTGGTCGCGTCCGATTTCGGCAGCCGTCTGGCCGAATACGAGTATGCCGGGACCTGCCCGCTCTATGGCGGGGCCGGGCTGGCGGCGTTCGTGATGGGCTCGGCGGCGTCGATCGATCTGGACCGGCTGAACGGCCGCATCACTTTCGCGTTCAAGCGCCAGGACGGTCAGGTGGTCACTTGCGACGACGGCATGGTCGCCCAGACGCTGATCGCCAAGGGGTATAATTTCTACGGCGATTACGCCACGGCGAACGACAGTTTCCGCTGGTTCTATCCGGGCAGCGTCTCCGGCGTTTCCAGCTGGCTCGACACCTACCTCTATCAGGTTTGCATCAAGAACGATCTGCAGCTGGCGCTAATGGATCTGTTCGCCACGGCCAAAAGCCTGCCCTATTCCCAGATCGGCTATGGCCGCGTCCGGGCGTCCTGCCTGGACCCGATCAACAAATACAAAAATCACGGCGCGATCGTTCCGGGCGTCACCCTGTCCGAGGCGCAGCGGGCCGAGATCGTCGCCAGGGCGGGTACGGATATCACGCCGACGATCAACGCCCAGGGCTGGTATCTGCAGATCCTGGACGCCACCCCCGCCAACCGCGCGGCGCGGAAAACCCCGGTCTGCAATTTCTGGTACGCGGACGGCGGGTCGATTCAGCAGATCCAGATGTCCTCGATCGCGATTCAGTAGGAGCTGACCCATGGCAATGAAAACAATCACCGCCGCCACGGCGACCGTGTTTCTGACCGTCGACGGGCTGTTTTCCTCGGCCCAGCAGATCCAGGGGTTCGGCCCCGATTCGATGATCGAGGTCGATGATGTCGCGCCGGGCGTCGCCGAAATGGGCGTCGACGGCAGCCTGTCGGTCGGATGGGTGCCGACGCCGAAGGTGGTCAAGTTGACCCTGGCCGCCGATTCGCCGTCGCGCGATCTGATCGAGGACTGGATCCAGGCCCAGGATCAGCAGCGCGAGGTGATGCCCGGCAATCTCGTGGTCAACATGCCCGCAATCGGGCGGACCTACAGCTACACCAAGGGGGTGATCACGGGCGGCCGGACGCAGCCCAATGCCGGGAAGACCCTGACGGCGTCGACCACCACCATCACCTTCGAATCCTGCGTCGGCGCGGCGCTGTAAGGAGCAATCATGGCGCGAAAAACAACCGAAATCGTCATCGACAGCGACAACCGGGACCGGGGCAAGCGGTTCCTGCTCACCGAAATGGGCGCGTCCAAGGCGGAGGGATGGGCCGCGCGGGCGCTGTGCGCGCTGGTCGGCGGGATCGACGTCCCGAACCTGCCGGATCCGGCGACCGGCATGGCGGGGTTCGCCCAGGTGATGGGCGATATCAAATTCTCCGGCCTGGATTGGGAAAAGCTGCTCCCGCTCTATGACGAGCTGCTGGGCTGCGCGGAAATCGTCACCGAGGGCGGCGCAAAAATGCGCCTCCGCGCCGAGACGGTTGATTCCTATGTCGAAGAGCCGACGACGCTGATGCGCCTACGCATGGAGGTCCTGGCGCTCCATGTGGGTTTTTCCGCCGACGCCGCCCGCTCGGGCTTGAGCAGCCTGCTGCAGATGGTGTCGCCGAATATCAAAACTGCTCGCGTCTGATCGGGGTGATCGTGAGCGCGCGGCTGGCCACATTGATCGAACTGGACCGGGATTACGGGCTGGAAGACGCCTGGACCCTGCTCGAGATCGTCATGGTCGACCGCGAAAACGAACGCCGCGCAATCGAAAAGGCCCGCAATGAACGTCCGTGAACTGGTCATAAAGCTGGTCCTGAACCGCTCCGGCCTGAAAACCGAGCTGGATAAGACCAAGCGCGGCCTGGACGATGCGGGTCAGGGCGGCCGCAAGGCGGGCGAGCAGATCAAACAGGGCGCGGATAACGCCTCGGGCGGTGTGCGCCAGCTGGTCGGCGTCCTGGGCAAGACGGTGGCGCTGCTGGGCGGGCTGGCGATGGCCAAGTCGGCGGTGTCCAACTATCTGGAACTGGCCGCCTCGATCGACCGGACGTCCGCCAGCCTGGGGATGAGCGTCGAGCGGTTCCAGCAATGGCGCGGCGTGGCCGAACTGGCCGGGACCGAGGGCGACGAGATCGGCAATACGTTCCGCGATATGTCGGATTACATCACCGATGCGCTCAAATTCGATTCCGGGCCTCTGAAAGAGATTTCCAAGGAAATCGGGGTGCGGCTGACCGATGCCAGTGGCAAGGCCAGGGACACCGAGGCGGTGTTCCTGGATCTGGCGGACGCATTCAACAAACTGCCCGCACAGCAGGCGGCTGGCTACGGGATGCAGTTGTCGTTCGATCCGGCCATTATCGCATTGCTGCAAAAGGGTTCCGCCGAAATCGAGGTCCTGCTGGCCAAGCAGAAAGAATTGGGCCTGCTGACCAAGGCCGACACCGAGGCGGCGGTCAAGGCCCGTGCGGCAATCGGCTATCTGGGCAAATCGATCGAATCGATCGTCGGCGTGCTGGTGCGGGCCGCGCTGCCCGCCCTGCAATGGCTGGCCGAACGCCTGACTGCCGTAGCCGTCTGGGTCCGCCAGAACGAGGGATTCATTCTGGCGTTTTTCGGGGCGTTCGCGGTGTTGCTGACCGCCCGGCTATTGCCCGCTTTGTACCGGGTCGCGGCGGCCAATCTGGCGGCGTGGTTGCCGCTATTGCTGGCCGTCGCCGTGATCGGTCTGCTGGCGGGCGCGATCGGTCTGCTGATCGATGATTTTCTGGCGTGGTCCGAGGGTGGGCAGTCCGCGTTCGGGGGGCTGTGGCAGGCCGCGTCAGAGGCGTTCGCCGTCATCAGGGACGGCGTGGCGGCGCTGTGGGCCTATATCGGCCCGATCTGGGAGGCGTTCAAAACCCTGTGGGCGGGCGTCTGGACCGCGATCAAGGGAATTTTCAAGGGCGACGCCGCGCAGATCCAGGCCGGTTTCGGCCAGATGCTCGATGGCGCGCTGGGGATGCTGGGAGGCTGGGCGGGCGCGATCCGGGCGATGCTGGTGGCGCTGTTCGATTGGATCCTCGGGCTGTTCGCGAGCCTGGGCAATCTGATCCAGGATAAGGTCACGGCGGCCGCCGGTGACGCCCTGGCGACCGTAAAGGGGTTTTTCGGGTTCGGCGGTGCGCCGAGCCCGCCGCCCGCGCCCTCGGCCGGGATGTCGCCCTCGGTCGCCAACCGTCAGAGCAACGTCAATGCGGAAACGCATATCGGCGAAATCAAGATCGAGACCCAGGCGACGGACGCAAAGGGGATCGCGCGCGATTTGGGCCAGGAACTGCGCTCCGAGCCCCTGCAGGCCGAATACGCGATGGGGTATTGAGATGGCGATTTTGCCGAAATCCGCCGTGTCGGGCAGTTGGACGATCCACGACAAGGACGGCCGGGTGGCGCTGGAATTCGACAGCTTCCTCGGCCTCGACTATCGCGGCGAAAGCCGGGTCGCGGGCGAGCCGGTCGAGGAAGGCTCGTTCGCCTCGTTCAACAAGGTGGCGACGCCCTATCTGGTCTCGTTACGGATGGCGAAATCGGGCAGCGATCTGTCCGGGTTCGTGGCCGCGCTCGAATCGCTCAAAGAGTCGCTGGATCTGTTCTCGATCGTGACGCCGGACAAGGTGTACCCCTCGGCCAATATCGTGTCCGTCGCCTATGCGCGCCGCCGCGAGGACGGAGCCGATCGGCTGGTCGCCGAGCTGGGTATCGTCGAAATCCGGCAGGTCACGCCCGCCTATCAGGACGCTGCACTTTCCGCCAGCCGGACGAAGCAGGGAGGCGACGCCTCGGCCCGCGCGCGCGGCAAACAGCAGGGCAGCGATGCGTCCGATACGCAGACCAAACGAACCTCAACATTGTACGGGGTGCTGGGATGATCGCGCTCCCCCTGCTGGCCACGCCCGCCCAGACATTCCAGATCGTGCTGGGCAATCAGGACTGCCAGATCGGCCTCTATCAGCGCGGCGACGCGCTCTATTCGGATCTGGACGTCGGCGGCGTCTCGATCTGGCGCGGGGTGATCTGCCGCAATCTGGTCAGCCTCAAGAGCTACGCCTATCTGGCGTTCGGCGGCGAGCTGTTCTTCTGCGACATGCAGGGGGTCGAGGATCCACGCGCCGAGGGGCTGGGGGACCGCTGGCCGCTGTTCTACCTCGCCCATTCCGAATCCTGGCCCGCCGCCCTGCAGCAAAGGGGGCTCGCGTGACCAGTTTCAGCGAAAAGCGGATCGAGGTGCACATCACCCTGGCCCAGGGCCGGTTTTCCGGCGGCGGCAATACCAAGGTGATCCGGGGCCTCGGCGTCGATTGCGCCGTAGACAAGCCCGGTTTGCCCGCCAAGAACGGCTGCAAGCTGGCGATCAAGGGGATTGGCCTAGACGATATGGAGCAGGCGACCACGCTGGCGTTCCGCCCGCTGAAGGTCGAGCCGAACAAGATCGCGGTCTATGCCGGGGACGATGCGGGCGGCATGGCGCTGGCGTTTTCCGGCGACATCGTCTCCGCATGGCCGGATTTCAACGCCGCGCCCGATGTGGCGTTCAGGATCGAGGCGATCACCGGCTATGTCGCCTCGGTCACGCCGCAGAGCCCGACGACGCGCTCCGGCGCGGCCCCGATCGAGCAGCTGATGTCGCTGCTGGCGCAGGATATCGGCGTCTCGTTTCGGAATAACGGCGTGTCCGGGAGCCTGCTCAACCCCGCGCTCTATGGCGGGCCGCTCGAAAAGGCGCAGGCGATCGCGCGCCAGGGCAATTTCGAGCTGATCCTGGACGATGCGGAAATGGTGATTCAGCCGTTCTCGGCCGTGCGCGCCGCCGCCCCGACCGTCTGGTCGAAAGAGACCGGGCTTCTGGGCTATCCGACATTTACCAAGGAGGGGATTTCGGCGCGCGGGCTCTACGCCCCCGGCCTCGTCCAGGGCGGCGTGGTCGAGATCGAGACGATCGTACCCAAGGCGGCGGGCCGCTGGAAAATCACCAGCCTGCGCCACAGCCTGCAGGCGTCCTATCCGGGGGCCTCGAAATGGGAAACGGCAGTGGAGGCGGCTTATGCAGGGTAACCGGCAACTGACCACGGGAAACCACCCGCACAGCGCACAGAATTTTGCCATCGAGGCGCTGCTGAAGCGGCTGCACACGGCGACGCCGGTCCGGGTGGTGGCGGTCTATCAGGATCAGGCGACAGGGCTGGTCGGCTATGTCGATGTGCTGCCGTTGCTGCGCCAAGTCGATGGCGAGGGGCAGACGCACGCGCCGTCTCGGCTCTATCACCAGCCGTTTCTGCGCATCCAGGGCGGTAAAAACGCCGTCGTGGTCAATCCCCAGATCGGGGATATCGGGCTGTCGGTGTTCGCGGACCGGGATTGCTCGGTCGTTGCCGCCACCCGCCAGACCGCCCAGCCGGGCAGTCCGCGCTTCATGGACGCCGCCGACGGCTGGTATCTGGGCGGGTTCCTCAACGATGCCGCCGAACGCTACATCCTGATCGCCGACGACGGGATCCGCATCGAGGGCGTGGCCAGCCTGGACATGCACGGCGAGCGGACGGTTGTCACCGCCGAGGCGGGATGCACGATCAACGCCGATGTGCTGATCAACGGCAACCTGACCTGGACCGGCACCGCGCAAGGCCAGGACGGCCCGGCGCGATTCTCGGGCGGCGTGACCAACACCGGCGGCGAGATTTCCAGCAACGGGATCACCCTCGACACGCACGCCCATAAGAACGTCACGCCCGGCGGCGGCACTAGCGGAGGGCCGGTATGAAGAGCCTGTCTCTGACCGAAAAATGGGATCTCGATCTGACCCAATCCGGGGGGCTGGCCACGGTCGAGGGCGCGCCCCGAGCCGCCCAGGACGTTGCGACGGCCTGCCGGACGTTCCGGGGCGAGTGCTGGTACGACACAACGCGCGGCATTCCCTATCTGGATCAGATTTTCGGCGACACGCCGCCCGAAATCGTCATCCGCCAGTATCTGGAAACCGAGGCCGGCACTCAGGCGGAGGTTTCGGCCGCCGTCGCCACCCTGGTCGGGTTCGACGGGCGCAGTCTCTCGGGCCGGATCCGCGTCACCACGGACGAGGGGGAGGTTGTCGATGTCGTCGTCTGATCTGGAATTCACCGCCACCGGCCCGGCCGCGCCGGAGAGCGCTGCCGTCAAGGCCGCCGTCGCCGCCGACTGGCAGGCGGCGTTCGGCAATCAGCTCAACGCCGACGACGCCACGCCGCAGGGGCAGTTGATCGTCTCGGAAACCGCGATCGTCCAGGACAAGAACGCGCAGCTGCTGCACCTCGCCAATCAGTTCGATCCGGCGCAGGCGGAGGGGCGGTTTCAGGATGCGCTGGCCTCGATTTATTTCCTGGACCGGCAGGCCGCGCGGGCCTCGGTCGCGCAATGCGTCTGCCGGGGCCGCGCCGGGACCGTGATCCCCGGCAGCGACAGCAACGCGGAACCGGCGCTGGCGAGCGACGAGGACGGCAATACGTTCGTCTGCCAGACCGGCGGCGTGATCGGCGCGGGCGGGACCGTCACCCTGCCGTTCGCAGCCGAGTCGCCCGGCCCGCTGGTCGTGGCTGCGCACGCTATTACCCAGATCGTGCGCGCCATCCCCGGCTGGGACGAGATCGACAACCCCCAGGCGGCGGTGACCGGGCAGAGCGTCGAGGGACGCCGCGCGCTTGAGGAGCGCCGCCGGGCGTCCGTGGCGAAAAACAGCCGCTCGATGCTGGCCTCGATCTATGCGGAGGTCGGCAATATCGACGGCGTGATCGATCTGCAGGCGCGGCAGAACCGCTCGTCCGCGCCGGTCGTGATCGGCGGCGTCGAGCTGGCCCCGCACTCCGTCTATATCGCCGTGCTGGGCGGGGAGGATCAGGCGATCGCCGAGGCGATCTATAACAGCGTGTCGGGCGGCTGCGACTATAACGGCGACACGGCGGTCACTTATACGGACCCCGTTACCGGCGCGGTCGACACGATCCGGTTTCAGCGCCCGGCCGCCCTCGATGTCGAAATCAAGGTGCCGCTGCGCCTGACCGCGTCGACGCCGTCCGATATCGTCGCCCGCGTCCGCGCCAACGTCCTCGCCGATTTCCTGGGCGAGCCCTATCCCTACGGGGCCGAGGAGAGCGACAGCGCCGACGGCCGCGCCAGGATCGGGACCGAGATCTACGCCAGCCGGTTCTACCGCCCAGCCAGGGTCGCCGGAGCGGCGAACCTGCTCACGATCCAGATCGCGGCCGAGGGCGGCGCGTTCGGCGATCTGGTGTCGCTCACGCTCGGCCAATATCCCGCCCTGACCGCCGCCGATATCGATGTGGAGGTGGTAGCGTGAAAAACTGGCGGGAAACCATCCTCTCCCAATACGCCAACAGCCCGCGCCTGCTGGCGCTGATCGAGGCGTTCGATGCCCGCGTGGATCCAGAGGCCGGTATCGACGCGTTTTACCAGGCTGTTTTCGATCCCCGGCAGGCCAGGGATTGGGGCCTGGACGTCTGGGGCAAGATCGTGGACATCGAGCGGACCATCGGCGTCGAGCAGTCGTCGCGGACGTTCGGGTTTCAGGGTTCCGGCCTGCAGCCCTTCGGCCAGGGATCGTTCGTTTTGGATCAGGCGGGTAGCGCGTTCTCGCTCTCCGACGAGCCCTATCGGAAACTGATTTTTTTCAAGGCCGGGATCAACATCTCGGACGGCTCGATGCGCTCCCTCAACGCGATCATTCACACGATGTTCGAGGATCGCGGGGCCGCGATGGTGGTCCGCACCGGCACGATGAAAATCCGGTTCCTGTTCGATTTCTATCTCAAACCCTACGAATCGGCGCTGATCCGGCGCGACGACGTGCCGCCGAAACCGGCGGGCGTCGGGTTCGACGTCTATCAGGTCAAGCGAGCCGAAACGTTCGGGTTCGCGGGCTCCGGTCTGCAGCCGTTCGGCCAGGGTAATTTTGTCAAAGGAGCGCCAGAAGATGCCTATTCCGTCGACGCCTGATGTCCTCCCGTCCCCGATCGGCGGCGACGTGCTGCCGATCGCGGCCAACACCCCGACCGGGACGGGCGATTTATCCTATGCGCAGGGCTGGCCTGTCCTGACCGGCCTGCCCCTGGAAGCGGGCGGCGTCGCGCCGCAGCGCGAATTTTTCAATGCGGTCAACGCGCTGATCACAAAACACCTGTTTTTCCTGCAGTCGGGCGGCGTTTATCCGTGGCAGGCAGGGCTGAATTATCTGACCGGCTGGTCGGTCGCGGTCGACGGCGTCGGCTATGCCGCGCTACAGCCGTCCGGCCCGGACGTGCCCGAGGTCGGCCCTAAATCCCCGGCAGAAAATCCCGAATATTGGGAAAAAACCAAGGCCTCGGTTCCGATCGCCACCACGGAAATCGCCGGCATCAGCCTGCGGGCGACGGCGGAGGATATCGCGGCGAAAACCGCGACGGACAAAACCGTCTCGCCCGCCGATCTGGCCAGCCTCACGGTAGACAAATGGGCCGGCCGCGCGATCGGTGAGCCGTTCGGGATTTGGGACCACCTGCCCGGAACAGAAACCCCTCCGACCGATCCAAACGGCCCCCGGTTTATCAAATTGACGGCTGGGGATAGTTATAATTCAGGGCTGCTGTCGGGCGAGAGCGTTTCCGGCACCGCGCCCGATATCACGGCAACGGCAGCGATCGCGCTGGCGGATAGTCCGCTCCACGGGCAGACAATCCACCTGATCAATACCGAGCGCCGGTTTTTGCGCGGTGGCGAGAGCGGCGTGATTGAGGGGGACGCAATCAGGAATATCACAGGAGAAATTTCTGGTGGTTTTAAGGAGCCGTCCGCCGTTACCAGCACCGGGGCGTTTAAAACCAGCTCAGTGCAGTCCCTGGGAAACCAGTCAGTTACTGGCGGCTTGGGGGCGCAATTTGTTTTCGACGCGTCTCGCGTCGTCCCGACCGCCGACGAAAACCGCCCCCGGAATATCTCGGCCACCTATTATCTGAGGATTTTCTGATGAGCAAATTTTTCGCAGGAGACGGCGTGATTTCGCGCGCCCCTATCGCTGGCGGGATCGAAATTACCGAGGCCGAATACAGTGCTGCGCTGGACGGGATTTTAGCCGGACAGATTGTGACGGTCGCGGACGGCGCACTGGCCGTCTGTGATCCCCCAAAACCGCGCGAACCCGAGTTGCCCCCCGAACCGACAGCCGCCGAGAAACTGCGCTGGGAGCGGAACGCCCGGCTGTACGAGGCGCTGGCGGTCCTGGACCGGCACCGTAATCAGGCGGGTTTCGGCCTGCCTACCACCCTGACCGCCGAGCAGGCGACGGCCTGGGCGGTCTACGCCCAGGAACTGCGCGATCTGCCGGCGACCACCGTCGATCCGGCCAACCCGGTGTGGCCCGAGGCTCCGGGGGCCGAATCGTGACCGCCTGGACGCTGCCGGTGCTGGCGCTGTTGCCGCTGATTCTGGCCCTCGTCGCGCGGCTCCACGGCGGCGGGCTGTGGCCGGATTTTCCGAAGCTGCCGCTCAAAATTCTGTTCGGCGCGCCGTTCGGGGCGGCCGCCTACCTGTTGACCGGATCGCCTGTCGTCGGGTTGATCGGCTGGGCTGTGACGGCGACGGCCTACGCAGTCGGACACGGCACCGTTTACGGGATGCGCGGCTACGACAGCCCGCGCGATCCGAACCGGATCGAGCGGCTGGAATTGATCATCCGGCCGATCTGGCAGGCAGTCGGTTGGGATATTTCCCGGCCCGCCTACAGCTGGGCCGTGATGGGCGTCAAAGGGCTGTTGATCGGACTGCCGACCGGCCCCGGCGCGCTGGCGTTGGCCGTGCTGTGGCCGGCGAGCTATTGGATCGGGCGTCGGGTCGAGGCTGACCGGAACGAGGTTGCCGAGTGGGTATCGGGCTGCGCCGCCGGGTGCGTCGCGCTGGCCGTGATTTGGATGCAAATCGATTTCTGAAAGGGTTTCCCCGCCGGTTGCGACCGGCGGGGGCTTCGGCGTTGGCGCGCCTAAGCCGTGGGTTGGAGGCCCACACAATCGCAATCGGTCGCCTTGCGACTGTCCCGCCACCCCTGCAGGGGCGGGAACTTTCTAGAGACCTTTTGTCATGGAATCTATCGCTATTTCTCCAGCCGCCCCGTGGGTGGGCGGGAAACATCGCCTTTATAAACGTATCGTGCCGATGATCGAGACCATCCCTCACACCACCTATGCCGAGCCGTTCGTAGGGATGGGCGGGATATTTCTACGTCGCCGCGTCGCGGCCCAGGCCGAGGTGATTAACGACTACAGCCGCGACGTGGCCACGTTTTTCAGGATTCTCCAATGGCACTATGTCGCGTTCCTGGACATGCCCGCTACCAGTTGACCACGCGGGCCGAATTCGAGCGCCTGCTGGCCGTCGATCCTGAAACTCTGACCGATTTGCAGCGGACGGCGCGGTTTCTTTATCTGCAACGTACCGTTTTCGGCGGAAAACCCGGATCGCGGAGCTTTGGGGTCAGCGTTTCCCGCCCGGCGCGGTTCGATGTCACCAAGCTGGTGCCGGTCCTGGAGGATATTCACAGCCGCCTGACCCGCGTGGTGATCGAGTGCCTGTCCTACGAAGCGTTTATTCCCAGATACGACCGCGCGGACACATTATTCTATGTGGACCCACCCTATTTCGGCTGCGAGGACTATTACGGCAAGGAGATGTTCGGGCGGGATGATTTCGCTCGTCTGGCCGGGCTCCTGGAGCGGATCAAGGGCCGGTTTATTCTCTCGATCAACGATCGGCCCGAGGTGCGGGCGATATTCGGGGCGTTCCGGCAAGTTCCGGTCGAACTGAAATATTCCGTTTCTGCTCAAGGGTCGGTCAGCGCGGCCGAGCTGATTATCACCAATCAGCCCGGCTTGACATAATCACGTAATCTGGCCGTCACCTCCTCGGGGTGGTCAGTCAGATAGGTCAGGGCGTAGCGCGTCTCCTGGGACAACGGCACCGCCCCTTTCTCGCGCTGCCCCCAGGCGACGCGGGAGATGCCCAGGACGTGTGCCGCCTGATCCTGGGTAAGGCGCAGAGCAGCCCGCCACGTTTTGAGGTCTTGCACCAACATTCCGATCCTCGTATTTTTGTTTCCGACGTTGAGAGAGTTTGGGGAGGGGAGACCCTAGGAGGCGAACCCCCTAGAGCCCCCTTCGGTGGTTAGTTAGCCGGTCCGCTGGTCAAGAGCACCAAGCTAAAAACCACCAGGAAGATTGCCTTCCCCAACTCTCTCACCTCCTTTCGGTTTTCGTGTCCGGGGCAATTCCCGTTCACAAAAACAGTATATGAAAAGAAACTTTTCATATCAAGAAAAATATCTTTTCATTTTGGTGATTCCAACCTCTAGCGAAGTGCGGACGGCCACCCTTGTCCCGAAACGGACGGTCGAAACCGAGCGCATAGGCCGTTCTATCGGTTGAAAAGCAGATAGGGCAGATAGGGGGAGGTGCCGCCGCTGTTCTAGCGGCGGGACGATCAGGTCACAGCCCAACCAATTCCGAAATTAAATTTCAAAGATTGAAAAAGAGCCAAAATCCGTTTTTCGCGCTTTTAGGCCCGCTTTTTCGCGGGCCGCTTTATTTACGCCTCACGCCCGCCCTCTCTGTCCCCCGCTCTGCCGGTCACCCCGGATGAAAAAGGCGATATCCGTTTCCCGATCGCCGAGGTCAAGGATGGCGGCCTGCACCGCTTCGCCTTCGTCACCTCGGACGGACACCGGGTGCGCTTCTTCCTCATCAACCGCTATGACGAAGCCCATGCCGCGATCGGCGTCGTTTATGACGCCTGCATGATCTGCGGCGATAAGGGCTATGTGCAGCGGGGCGAGGAAATCATCTGCATCGCCTGCAATGTGCGCATCTTCCGTCCGTCGATCGGCAAGCCCGGCGGCTGCAATCCGATCCCGCTTCATCATCGGGTCGAAGACGACGTCATCGTCATCTCTACCCAAGATCTGGAAAAAGGCGCGCGCTACTTTTCCGAGGTGGTCGAAATCGAAGTCAGAGACCCGGTGACGGGCGCAGCCCTGCTCAACACCAAAGCGCCGTTCCAGTTCGATTATGGCGGCTATAGCTATTTCTTCTCGGGCAAGGATTCCTACGAAACCTTTCGCGCCGACCCCGAACGCTATATCGGGAAAAAGGAAAGCCGCTATTTCCGGGTCCAGGGCCATAAAGACATGGAAGGCTGAAGACCATGCTGCTGAGAATGCTGCGCCAATCCTTTTTCGAGGGCCGGCGGCGCAAAGCGCTGGCGGCGACGACCGTGGCGCTGGCGGCGACGCTGATCACGGCCCTGTTCGCACTGTCGGTCGATATCGGCGACAAGATGGCCCGCGAGATGAAATCCTACGGCTCCAACATCCGCGTCACGCCCAAGGGCGACGCCATGCCGCTGATGATCGGCGGCGTCGATTACAACCCGCTCAAGGGCCGCGACCATCTGAACGAACGCGATCTGCCCAAGATCAAGGACATCTTCTGGCGCAACAATATCGTCGGCCTGGCGCCGCACCTGTCCCTGCCCGTCCGGATCGAGGGCGGAAAGGACGCAGGGGCGGAAGCGACCCTGACCGGCACCTATTTCAGCCATGTCGTACCCCTGCCCGACGATCCCGATTACCGCACCGGGGTCCGGGTCATCAACCCGCTTTGGCGGGTCGATGGCGTCTGGCCGGATGATTCGCCGGATGGCGGGGCTACCGATACGATCCTGGTCGGCCACACCCTTGCCGCGCGGCTGGGCATCACTACAGGCGACAGCCTGACCCTGGCCCCCGCCGGCGATCAAGCCCCGGCACGGCCGGTTTCCGTCTCCGGCATCCTGTTCACGGGCGGGCCCGAGGACGATTCGATGATCGCGCCCCTGAAGCTTGCCCAGGAACTAAGCGCGTTGCCGGGCAAGGTGCAATCGGTGGATGTCAGCGCCCTGACCATTCCTGAGAACGAACTGTCCACCAAGGCGCGGCGCGACACCGAAGCCTTGACCACAGAGGAATACGACATCTGGTATTGCACCGCCTATGTCAGTTCGATCGCCCATCAGATCGAAGAAGCCGTGGTCAACGCCGCCGCCCGACCGATCTGGCAGGTGGCCGCCGGCGAGGGTGCGGTCATCAGCCGCATCCAGACCCTGCTTCTGGTCGTCAGTCTGGCGGCCATTGCCGCCGCCGCGATGAGCGTTTCGGCGCTGATGAACACCACCGTCATGGAACGCGCGCGTGAAATCGGCCTGATGAAGGCCCTGGGAGCCGCGCCCTGGGAAATCCATCTGCTATTCATCGGCGAATCCCTGATTGTCGGGCTGATCGGCGGCCTGATCGGCCTCGTCGCCGGCGCCGGCGTGGCTCAATTGGTAGGATGGAGCATCTTTGGCGCGGGCGTTGAGATTCAGCCGATCACGATCCCCGTTGTCCTGGTCGTTTCGGTGCTGACCGTTCTGGCCGGATCGGTCCTGCCCGCCCGGTCGATCGCTGCCCTTCTGCCCGTCGAGGTGTTGCATGGCCGCCGCTAAATCCACCGCCCCCCGCCGTTCCGCCGGTCGGGGTCGGCTTGGGATGTTCCTGCATCTGATTCTCCGCTCCTTGACCGTGCGCAGCGGCCGGCTCGGCATCGCCCTGGCCGCAATCACGGTCGGCGCGGCGGTAGTGTCCGCCCTGACCAATCTTTATTTCGATATTTCGATCAAGATGAGCGAGGAACTGCGCGCCTTCGGGGCCAATGTCATCATCTCGCCGCAAAAGACCGGGCAGGAAAAGACCGGGGGCGGGGGCGAGCGCGGCGTCGACGCCGCCCGGCTGACCGAAGCGCTGCACGCCCTGCCCAAGGACAAGCTGCTCGGCGGCAGTCCCTTTCTCTATGGTCTGGTGCGGCTCGATCTGGCCAACGCGGTGCTGGTCGGCGTCGATTTTCCCGGTCTGCGCACGATCTCGCCCTATTGGCAGGTCCAGGGCTCCTGGGTTTCGGCTAATTTCGACGAACGCAACGCCATGGTCGGCCGCCGTCTGGCCGAAAGCATGGAACTGACCGTCGGCAAAACGGTGACCATCACCAACGCCGACCGCACCATCCGGCATCCGGTGACCGTGCGGGGCATCATCGATACCGGCGATGCTGAGGATGATCAGATCTTCGTCAATCTGTCGCTGGCCGAAAAAATCCTGAATCTGCCCGGAAAAGCCGATTTCATGATGGCGAGCGTGGTTCTGCAAGCCAACGAGGCCGACACCGTGACCGCGAGGCTGGGAGCCGAATTCCCCGATCTGAATATCCGTCCGATCCGCAAGATTTCCCAAGCCGATGGCCAGATCCTGGAAAAAATCCAAGGGCTAATGGCCCTGGTCGCGGGCGTCATCCTGGTCATCACCACCTTATGTGTGAACGCCACCTTAACGGCGATGGTGGCCGAACGGACGCCCCAGATCGGTCTGCAAAAAGCCATCGGCGCCAGCAACCGCGACATCGTCGTCCAGTTCCTGTCCGAAACAGCCGTGATCGCCGTGATCGCCACGGCCCTGGGCTTGGGCTTCGGCTTTCTGCTGGCGCAAGCGCTGGGACAGGCGGTGTTCGGCGCCTGGGTCACGTTCCGCCCGATCGTCATTCCCCTGACCCTGTTCTTGTCCCTGGCCGCCGCGCTGGCGGCGTCGATCCTGCCGGTGCGCGGCGCCATCCGCATAGCACCCGCGCGCGTTCTTAGAGGAGAGTGAAGCATGACCGCCCCAAACCAGGACGCCCCGGCCCCGGCGGAACAATCGCGCGAAGTGATCGGTGTTTCGGGACTGGGCAAGCGCTTCGGTTCCGTCGCCGCTCTT
Organism: Rhodospirillaceae bacterium; assembly: GCA_034926235.1. GTDB lineage: Bacteria > Pseudomonadota > Alphaproteobacteria > Rhodospirillales > Magnetospirillaceae > JAYFRE01. The sequence goes on along the minus strand of JAYFRE010000011.1, from coordinate 49,266 downwards.
CAGGACGTGTCCTTTTCCGTTCAGGAAGGCGAATTCGTCGCGGTGATGGGACCGTCGGGATCGGGCAAGACGACATTGCTCAACATCCTATCCCTGCTCGATACCCCGACCGAGGGGTCCTACCGCCTGGATGGGATCGAGACCGCGCATCTGAGCGAAAAGGAACAGGTGATCATCCGCCGCGAAAAGATCGGGCTGGTGTTCCAGCAATTCCACCTGATCCCCTATCTCAACGCGGTGGAAAACCTCATGCTGGCCCAGCATTATCATTCCGTCGCCGACCGCGACGAAGCGGTGGAAGCGCTGGCCCGCGTCGGACTGGCGGAGCGCGCCACGCATCTGCCGTCACAATTATCGGGCGGCGAGCAACAACGAGTCTGCATCGCCCGCGCCCTGATCAATGCACCGGCTTTGATTCTGGCGGACGAACCCACCGGCAATCTGGATGCCGACAACGAAGCGCTGGTGATGGGGCTGCTCGAATCCTTGCGCGACGAAGGCCGGACCATCGTCCTGGTGACCCATAACCCGGAATTGGGGGACCGCACGGGCCGTGTCATCCGTTTGCAGCACGGGAAACGGGTCGCATGACCCCGGTCTGGCCGCGCCGCCGCCTGCTTGCCGCCGCAGCCGGTCTCGCGGCGGCCGCCCTGCTGCCGGGCTGCGTCGAAGACCGCAAGGCCGCCGCTGGCCGGCCGGCGCAGGGTCCGGCCCCCGAACTCGCCCTTATCGATCCCAACGGACAGGCTATCCGGCTGGATCAGTATCGGGGCCAGGTGGTCCTGCTCAATTTCTGGCTCGCGGAATGCGGCCCCTGCCTGGCCGAACTGCCGGATTTCGATGCCTATCACCGCACCAACAAAGACCGGGGATTCACCATTCTGGCCGTCAATATGGGCCAGAATCAGGAGGTGATCGCCAATGTGGCGCGACGGCTGGATCTCTCCTTCCCGCTGCTGGCCGATCCCTTGACCATCACCACCACTCGCTATGCTGTGCTGGCCGCGCCGACCTCCTTCATCATCGACCAGAGCGGCCATCTGACCGAACGGATCAACGGCCCGCTCAACCGGCGCGACCTCGAAGACAAGGCTGGCCGGCTGCTATGACGGCTCAATGGCCGCCGAACGTGGCGATGTAGGAGGACAGAGTGTCGATTTCCTCATCCGACAACGCCGCCTTGACCCGCTCATTCATCGTTTTCGGTTTCTGGATCGCACGGCGGGTCTGCAGCGCTTCTTGCACCTCTTCCTCGCTCATCCCGGCGATGGGCCGCGAGCGGCCGAAAGCCTTTTTCTCACCCTTGGCTCCGTGGCAATCGGCGCAGACATTCCGATATTGCCGCTCTCCCGCCGCCTCCTGGGCCTTTGCAGGAACCGATCCTGCGCAAAGCAGGCCAAGAATCACCGCGCCTGCAAGGCTGAGACAGACGAAAAGCGGCCGGTTTGCCCGGGCGCGCACAGCATGAACCATGATGTTCCGTTCTCCTCAATCCATCCATTCCGGGAAATCAAGCACGCCATGACCCTTTCCCTTCGCCGTGCGGCGCGCGGCCTCGTCCTGACATTGACCCTTCTGGCCGCTTTGCAGACCAATGCCTTCGCCGCCGGCAAGGGCGGCGCCAAAGTCGGCCAGCCCGCACCGGAATTGAGCGTCGAGATGGTTCAGAACCCCGACAACTGGCCGGACGGCGCGCGCGGCAAGGTCGTGCTGCTCGCCTTTTGGATCGAGGGGTGCGCCGCCTGCCTGTCCGATCTGCGCGAATCGGCCCGGCTCTACCGCGCTTTTTCCAGCCAGGGGCTGGACGTGCTGATGGTCAATGTCGGCGGCACCCGCGCGGTGGTGGAAAACACGGCCAAGCAGCATGATCTGCCTTTCGCCATGGCGCTCGATCAGTTGGATCTTTCGGCAAAACGCTATGGCGTCGGGGTCTATCCCACCTTTTTCCTCATCGGCCGCGACGGCGTGATTCGGGCGCGCATGGCCGGGGAACTTCGCTCCAACGTGGTCGAGCGCGAGATGACCGCCCCTTGAGCCGGCATCGGTGACCGCCTCGGGGTAAAAGAAAGGATACGACCTGCATTCTTGCCGGAACGACGCCATCGGAGCACTTAATCCCCGTCCCCGGCGGCGGCGTTTTTTCGCCTTTCCGCCCAGCGAGAAAAATGAAAACAATAATTATTTTCATCTATCAGGGACGACGGGGTTGTGCAATCCCCAACCATCTTTCCGGGCAATAAGGATTATCCCGTTGGCGTGTTGCCGCCATGCTCCGGGACTCTTATGATGAGCGCCAACATGAAGGAAACCCTCGCCGCCTGTCATGATTGCGACGCCCTTTATCGTCGGGTTCCCTTGCAGCCGGGCGAACAGGCGCGCTGCATCCGCTGCAATGCCATTCTCTACCGCACCTCGCGCATCGGTCCCGACGCGATGCTGGCGATCGTGTTGACCGCCCTGATCACCTTCGTGATCGCCAATGTTTTTCCCATCGTCGAATTGTCGGTTCAGGGCATCACCAGCAGCAGCACCCTGATCGGCAGCGTGCGCGCCCTATGGGGCGACGAGCGCGAAATCGTCGCCACTCTGGTGCTGGCGACCACCTTGATGGTGCCGCTGCTGGACATGATCATCATGGTGCTTCTGACGAGCCTCGCGCTGATGCATCGCCGTCCACCCTATTTCGCGCCTCTGCTGCGTCTGGTGCAGACCGTCCGCCCTTGGGGCATGATCGAAATCTTCATGCTGGGTGTCCTCGTTTCGCTGGTCAAACTGTCCGCCATGGCCAGCGTCGTCCCGGGCGTAGCGCTGTGGGCCTTCGCCATCCTGACCCTTCTCCTAGCGTTGATGCTGTCCTGGGACCCCGCTTTTTTGTGGACCGAGGACGAACCGTGAAGCGCATCCAACCCGTCACCATGCTCACCGCGTCCGATCTCGGCATGGTGGCTTGCGAGTATTGCGCGCTGGTGGTTCAGGCCGACGAAAACGGACATCACCCTGATTTCTGCCCCCGCTGCGGCGGGCGGCTGCATTCCCGCCACACCCAAAGCCTGCAACGGTGCTGGGCCTTTCTGATCGCCGCCGCCATTTTGTATATTCCCGCCAATATTTTGCCGATCATGCGGACCTCTTCCTTGTTCAGCGGCGCCGAAGACGACACGATCATGACCGGGATCGTCTATTTCTGGACGTCCGGATCGATCGGCCTGGCGGCCCTGATCTTCACCGCCAGCATCCTGGTGCCGATGCTGAAGCTGTTCTCGCTAGCCTTCCTGACGATCTCGGTCCAACGGCGCTGGCGTTACAGCCTCGGCCAAAGAATGATATTGTTCCGCATCGTGGAGGGGGTCGGCCGCTGGTCCATGCTGGACGTCTTCGTCGTCGCCCTGATGGTCGGACTGGTTCAATTCCACGCCCTGGCGGAAATCAAGGCCGGACCCGGCGCAGCCGCCTTTGGCGGCGTTGTCGTCCTGACCATGCTGGCCTCGAAAAGTTTTGATGCGCGCCTAATCTGGGACAATGACCCACGGATCTCTCATGACCGGTGATACCCCTACCCCCCCCTTGCCCCGAATCCGCCAAGGATCGTCCTGGATTCCTTCCCTGGTTTGGGTCGTGCCCCTGGTGGCGGCGCTGATCGGACTGTCGCTGGCGATCCATGCCGTCCGTCAGGCCGGTCCCAGCATCACGGTCGCCTTCTCCTCGGCCGAGGGCATCGAGCCAGGCAAGACCAAGGTCAAATACAAATCCGTGGATATCGGCAACGTCACAGGCGTCCATCTGGCCAAGGACCGCAGCCACGTTCTGGTCAATATCGATCTGGTCAAGGAAGCGGAGAACTTCGCTGTCCGGGACACCCGGTTCTGGGTGGTCCGTCCCCGCTTTTCGGGCGCGCGCGTCTCCGGCCTGGGCACCCTTTTGTCGGGTCCCTATATCGGCGTCGATGGCGGCCAGTCATCCGAGAAACGCATGGAATTCACCGGGCTGGAATCGCCGCCGGTGGTGGATATCGGCACGCCGGGACACCGTTTCATCCTGCACGCCACGGATATCGGATCCTTGGATGTCGGCTCGCCGCTTCTGTTCCGCCGCCTGCTGGTGGGTCATGTCGAATCGCTGGCCCTGTCGCCCGACGGCAGCCGAATCGATCTGGAGGTTTGGGTCGAAGCGCCCTATGACCGCTTCGTCACCGCCGACACCCGCTTCTGGCAGGCCAGCGGCATTGATATGAGCTTCGGTCCTTCGGGATTCCGCCTGGAAACCCAGTCCTTGGAAACCATCCTGACCGGCGGTATCGCCTTCGAGACGCCCGAATCCAGCCTCGAAGCCCCCCTGGCAGAAGATGGAACGGAATTCAGCCTGAAACCGGACCGCACCACGGCCATGAAGCGCCATGACGGTCCCGCCTGCCCGATGGTCTTGAACTTCACCGAATCGATCCGTGGCCTCAAGGTCGGCGCGCCGGTCGATTTCCGGGGTATCGAGCTGGGCGAGGTCCGCTCGATCGAGATGCGTTTCGACCCCAAGACCACCGCCTTCACCGCGCCGGTTCTGGTGGATCTCTATCCCGACCGGCTGAAGGCCATGGGCATCTCCATCACATCGAAGGATGGGGAACGCTGCGCCCCCGGAGCGCTGAACCAGTTGGTCCAGCATGGGCTGAGAGGGCAGTTGCAGACAGGAAACATCCTGTCGGGGCAGCTTTACATTTCGCTCGACTTCTTCCCCGACTCCCCCCGGGTCGCCTTCAACCCCAAAGGGCAGCCCATGACGCTGCCGACCATTCCGGGGCGGCTGGAAGAGCTGCAAAAACAGGTTTCGACCATTCTCAGTCATCTCGAGAAGGTCCCCTTCGCAGCTTTGGCCGCGGATTTGCGGCGCACCCTGACCCGACTTGAATCGCTGGCATCGCGCGCCGAAACCAATGTGATTCCCGACATACAGGACGCTTTGAAGCAGGTCAGCCAGACGATGGCCCAGCTGCAATCCGGAATGGACCCCGACGCCCCCCTGCAGCAAGACACGCGGGAAGCCTTACGCAACATGACCGAGGCCGCCAGGTCGCTGAAAACCTTGACCGACACCCTGGAGCGTAACCCTGAGGCCCTGCTGCGCGGCCGGCAAAAAGGACAAAAGCCATGAGACGCTTCCCGCTTCCGAGCGCCGCCGCAGCACTGGTCGGCTCGGCTCTCATCCTGTCGGCTTGCGGCAGTTCCGTTCCGCTCACCTATCACAGCCTGACCCGGGCCGGGGATGCGGGCGCATCCTCATCGGGGCCGGCGCGAATGCTGGTGGAAATCCTGCCGGTGGCGATCCCGGAACAGGTGGACAGGCCGGAACTGGTGCTGTCGGCCCCGGATGGGAAAGTGATCGTCCTCAGCGACGATCAATGGACCGCCTCGCTCGCTGACGGAACCCGCCAGGCGGTCGCCGACGCCTTATGGCGTCAATCGCGCGCCATCGACGTCTATCGCGCCCCGGCGTCAGGCGCGCCTGAGAGTATGCCGCAATACCGCTTGTCGATAAGGGTGGAGCGTTTCATCGCCACGCCCGGCCAGCACGCCGAATTGGCCGCAAGCTGGACCGCACGCCGTTTGCCCCGGGGCGAATCGGTCACCTGCCGGGCCAGGGCCGAAGCCCCTCTGCCCGGTGCGACGGCCGAAGACGCCGCCCACGCTCTGGGTGCAGGACTGGCCGAGCTGGCCGATACCATCGCCGCTGGACTTGACCGGCTCAATCGAGGCGATTCCGCCCCCTGCGGCTGAGGCCACCTTTGTTAGCGGGGAAATATCTCGTCCAAAAAGCGTCGGAAATTTTCGTCCTGCCGCAAAGCGGCGGGCGTTATCCGTTCGCAGCCGCCGTCATCGGCGGGGGACGATAGGGCTGGATCTTAGGGCCGGGCAGGCCGAATTCGGCCAGATCGGCGTGCAACCGGGCCAGCGCGGCATCATCGAGCAGGGCGGGATGGACGGTGGTGCGCAACTCGAACGCAACGCCGCTGTCGAGAAGAAGCGCCAAGCTTTCGCGCGCACACGCCCCGCTGCCGGGACTGCCGGTAATGCGTTCATACTCGTCGAAAGGCGCCTTGATATCCAGCCCGACCCAGTCGAGCAGGGGCAGCAGGGCAGCGAAGCGTTCAGGGTGAGGACCGCCGGTGTGCAGCCCGATGGAAAAGCCCATGGCGCGGGTTTCGCGTATGGCGTCCAGCAAGGCGTCCTGCAAGGTCGGCTCGCCGCCCGAAAACACCACGCCGTCCAAAAGACCGCGCCGGCTGTCGAGAAACGCCCGGACATCCGCCCAGGGAATCATCCCGTGGCGGCTATCCATCGGCAGCAGGTGGCGGTTATGGCAGTAAGGGCAGCGCCAGCCGCAACCTTGGCAAAAGATGGTGGCGACCAGCCGGTCCGGCCAGTCGCAGCCGGACATCCGGGCCAGCCCGCCGATCTTGAGTTCAGTCAAGCCGCGCCTTGCTTTCCGCAAAATAGACACGCTCGCAGAACTCACCCTTCTTGCCCTGGTTAAAGGACGAAACCGGGCGGTGGTACCCCATCACGCGGGTCCAGATTTCGCAAGGCTGGCGTTCCTCATCCTTGAGCTGGATGGGGTCTTCGAGGTCGATCCGGGAAGGAATCTGATTCATGACGGATATCCTTGTCACAACAGGTTGAACGTTCAAAGCGGCTTATTCGGCGGCAAGCCGTTTCGCGGCGATTTTCTCGGCGTCGCATTTCGGGCAGAAGGCATGCTCGCCCGCCAGATAGCCATGCTTGGGGCAAATCGAGAAAGTCGGGGTGATGGTGATATAGGGCAGGCGGAAATTCTCCAGCGACCGCCGCACCAGCTTCTTGCACACTTCGGCCGACGAGACGCGCTCGCCCAGATAAAGGTGCAAGACGGTGCCGCCGGTATATTTGCGCTGCAATTCCTCCTGCCGCTCCAGGGCGTCGAACGGATCGTCGGTGAAGCCGACCGGAAGCTGGCTGGAATTGGTGTAATAGGGCTGGTCCGACGTACCGGCTTGAAGGATGCCGGGGAAGCGCTTGGAATCCTCGCGGGCGAAACGGTAGGTGGTACCTTCCGCCGGCGTGGCCTCCAGATTGTACATATGGCCGGTCTCTTCCTGGAAACGCACGATCTGGGCGCGCAGATGATCCAGGAACCGCACCGCGAAGGCGTGGCCGAAGGGCGTGCTGATATCCTCGGCATCGTCGGTGAAGTTACGGATCATCTCGTTGATGCCGTTGACGCCGACGGTCGAGAAATGGTTGCGCAGCGTGCCCAGATAGCGGCGCGTATAGGGGAACAGGCCGTTGTCGATATGGCGCTGGATGACCTTGCGCTTGATCTCCAGACTGGTGCGCGCGATCTCCAGCAGCTCGTCCAGCCGGCCGAGCAGCCCGGCCTCGGCGCCTTTATGCTGATAGCCAAGGCGCGCGCAATTGATCGTCACCACGCCGACCGAGCCGGTCTGCTCGGCGCTGCCGAACAAGCCGTTGCCCCGCTTCAAAAGCTCGGACAGATCGAGCTGGAGCCGGCAGCACATCGAACGAACCATGTTCGGCTTCAGCTCGGAATTGACGAAATTCTGGAAATAGGGCAGTCCGTATTTGGCCGTCATCTCGAACAGACGCTCGGCGTTCTCGCTTTCCCATGGGAAATCCGGCGTGATGTTGTAGGTCGGAATCGGGAAGGTGAACACGCGGCCTTTGGCGTCGCCCCGGGTCATGACCTCCATATAGGCGCGGTTGATCATGTCCATCTCGGACTGCAGATCGCCATAGGTGAAGGGCATTTCCTCGCCGGCGATGACCGGCACCTGATCCTGCAGATCCTCGGGGCAGGTCCAATCGAAGGTCAGGTTGGTAAAGGGCGTCTGCGTGCCCCAGCGCGACGGGACGTTGAGGTTGTAGACCAGCTCCTGGATGGATTGGAGAACCTCGTCATAGGGCAGGTTGTCCCGGCGGATGAAAGGCGCCAGATAGGTGTCGAACGAGCTGAACGCCTGCGCCCCGGCCCATTCATTCTGGAGCGTGCCCAGGAAATTGACGATCTGACCCACCGCGCTGGACAGATGCTTGGGCGGCGCGGCCTCGACCTTGCCCGGAACGCCGTTCAGTCCCTCGGTCAACAATGTACGCAAAGACCATCCGGCGCAGTAGCCGGCCAGCATGTCCAAATCATGGATATGGACGGCGCCGTCGCGGTGCGCCTGGCCCACCTCCGGCGGATAGACATGCGACAGCCAGTAATTGGCAACCACCTTGCCCGAAACGTTGAGAATCAGGCCGCCCAGGGAATAGCCCTGATTGGCGTTCGCGTTCACCCGCCAATCGGCGCGGTCGAGATATTCGTTGATCGAGCTTTCGACCACCACCACCGTCTTCTTGTCGGAGCGCAGCCGGGCGCGCTGCTCGCGATAGACGATATAGGCGCGCGCTGTGGCGAAATGGTTGGCCGAGATCAGAACCTGCTCGACCACGTCCTGGACCTGTTCGATATGCGGCGCCTCGTCCAAGAAACGGTGCGAGATCACCTTGATCGCCTGAATCGCCAACAATTCGGCTTCGGGCGCATCGAATTCGCCGGTGGCTTTGCCCGCCCGCGCGATGGCCGAACGGATCTTGTCGCCGTCGAAGGACGCGGTCTCTCCATTACGTTTGATGACGCTGCGGGGCGGAATGGCGAGCTGGCGCGCGGACATGCGATTCTTCCTTTTCGAGTGGCAGGGGCAAGGAACAGACGAGTCGCCAAGGCTGGGGCGGGACAAATCCCCGACCTTTGGTTTGCAAACTCGCCAGGACATCCCTGTCCACGGGCGTTTCGGTCAAGCGTCGCGGCGGCGCTCCTGGCGGACGGATCAGCCCCACCGCCCCGCCCGCCCGCTTTCATTAAGAAACGGCAGCGACTTCTGGACGGCGGGTTACCGCCTGCCTGTGTCTCGAAGATAGCACCAGTATCACACCGGCCCATCTCCCCCTAGATATTGATTGAACCCAGGGACCACGACACCAGATATCGTAGTCACGGCGTCCAAGAGGTCAAGACAATTTATCCTGATTCCGCTGGCGAAACGGATAGGTCCCCCTACCCGATCGGAGGCCAGGGCGCACCCGCCCGGCGCAAAGCAAGGGCGCGAAAGCGTTCCGGGTCGATCGGCGGGCTGTAGAAAAATCCCTGAATTATATCAACCCCAAGTTCTTTCAGGAAGGTCGCCTGACCTCGGTTCTCCACCCCTTCGGCCACCGTCCGCATGCCCAGAACATGGGCCAGCGCCACGACCGTGCGCACCACCGCCACGGCGTCCTTGTCATGGGGCGTGTCGATGACAAAGGAACGGTCGATCTTCAATGTATCGATCGGAAAGCGGCGCAGCAGGCTGAGCGAGGAATAGCCGGTACCGAAATCGTCGAGCGACAGGGACACGCCCATCTCCTTCAGGGCGCGAAGCTGTTCCGCCGCCAGGATCGGGTCTTCGGCCATCGCCGTCTCGGTCAATTCGATTTCCACCCGCGCCGGATTGCATCCGGTCTCGTCGAGCGCCCGGGCGACGACATCGACGAAATCCGAATGAAGCAACCCGATCGGCGACAGATTGACCGCCACGCTGAGACCCAACCCCGCATCCTGCCACAGCCGGGCTTCCTTCATCGCCCGGCGCAGCATCCAGGCGCTGATGCGGCTAACAATTCCGGTCCTTTCCGCGATCGGGATGAACTCGGACGGCGACACCGGACCCAACTCGTCGTCGGTCCAGCGCGCCAGCGCTTCCGCGCCCAAAAGAACCCCGTCCACCGCCCATATCTTGGGTTGCAGCGCCAAAGACAGCCCATACCCGGAGGATGTCATCGCCCGATCCAGCGCCTCGTCCGACAGCGCGGCGCGCAACCGTTCCTCCAGCCGGGTTGCCCGCGCCATGCGTTGACCCAATTCCTCGGTGAACAGCCCCACCCCCTGGAACGGGCTGCGAGAGCGGATATGCCGCGCCGCCATATGAGCGTCCTGGATCAGGGACGATACCGTATCCTCCTTCCCGCCCGAGCCGGCAGAGGCCACGCCCGCCGCCATCGGCAGATACAAGCTGACCGATTCCCAAGCAATCGGTCTGGAAACCAGATCGCACAACCGCGCCGCCAGTTTCTCCGGGTCCGGATCCTGGGTCAGCACGGAAAAGGTTTCGCCGTTGAAATGAGAAAAGAACACCATCCCACCCGGTTCCGCCTTCAACCGATCGGCGACGGCGCGCAGGACATGCGCGGCGGCAGCGCGGCCATGCCACTCGACGATTCGCCGGAATCCGATCGGAGTCAGCACCAGAACCGATACGGGAAGATGGTCGCGCAAAAGCTCTTCCAACCGCTCGGCAAGCAGAACGTCATTGGGCAGCCCGGTCACCGGATCGTGGGAGGCAAGGAAACGCAGCCGCTCCTCGGTGCTGCGCCGCTCGGTGATGTCGCGCACGAATCCGGCGAAATAACGTTGCCCGTCCTGCTGGTAATGGGCGATGCCGACCTCGACCGGAAAGCGCGATCCGTCCTTGCGTTCAGCTTCGAGCGCGGTGTCGCTGCCCAGGACATGAGTCAAGGGCCGCGAGGGATCGAATTCAGCCAGATGCTGGTCATGCTCCAGCCTGCCGGGCAGCGGCACGATCATCTTGATGTTCCGACCCAGGAATTCCGCGCGGCTCCACCCGAACATGATTTCGGCCGCGCGGTTGAGCCAAACGATTTCTCCGTTCCGGGCCGCGATGAAAACGCCATCGGTCGTCGTTTCCAGGACCGCCGCCAGGGGGCCCGTGACCAGATCGTCCTGCATGAATCCTCTCCCGCAGTATCCCCAGCCCCCCTCTTATTCGCCAGACATCCTAAGTGATCGATCAAGAACCCGGCCCCGATCGCTCCGGAAGGCTCTCTATTAAGTTGTTTCCCTTATCCAATGCAACCCGGAAGGCCCGCCCGCCTTCAACTGTTCCGATAATATCGCCAGCAACGCTGCTATTTCCGCGTCAAAGCGCCAAGGTGGATTAACGATGAACAATCCGCAACCCTGCATCCTTTCCGACTCCCCGGGCGGGCGAAGGTGGAATTCGACGGAGAGAGAGGGACGGGGCAAATGCGCCACTTCGGCCAGGAACCGTTCGGATGCGCCCTGCTCCTTGACCGGATACCACAATGCAAAGATCCCGGTCTCCCAGCGCCGCAACCCTTCGGCCAGGGCGCGGGCGGCGGTTTTGAATTCGTCCTCGGCCTCGAAAGGCGGATCGATCAGCACCAGCCCCCGGCGTTCAGGCGGCGGCAGCAGCGCCTTTAAGGCCGCATAGCCGTTCCCATGCCGGACCTGAATCCGGGAATCATTGCCCAGCGCGGCGCGCAGTCTTTCCACGTCCTCAGGGTGCAACTCCACCGCCGCCAGCCGGTCCCGGGACCGCAGCAAAGCCTTCACGATCAAAGGCGACCCCGGATAGAACCGGACGCCGGGCCAGGACGGGTTGAGATCGGCCAGAGCCGCGACATAAGATGGAGGAAGACCGTCCGGAACCCCGCCGGCCAGAAGCGCCGCGATCCCGGCCTCGGCCTCGCCGGTCTTGGCCGCTTCCGGCCCGGCCAGATCGTAGAGGCCGACGCCGGCATGGGTGTCGATCACCGCGAACGGTTTCTCTTTTTGCCGCAGATGCTCCAGCAGCAGCACCAAAGCGGCATGTTTGAACACATCGGCGAAATTGCCGGCGTGATAGGCGTGGCGGTAATTCATGATCGGTTGGCTTTAGCATGTTCACAGGGCCTGAATCCAGCCCATGGCTTGACGCGGCGCGGACCGGCAGGCTAAGACCGACGCCACAGGGACAAAAAGGGAACGCACAATGGGCTGGATGACTGAGGCGATCCTCGCGGTCTGCGCCGCCGCTCTTCTGGGCGTGATATGGCTGATGATCACGGCGCGGCGCGGCGAAACCGACCTGCGGGCGCTTACCTTGCGTCTGGACGGGGCTTTGCGCGATCTCGACCGGATCGACCGCGTCCTGGCCCAGGAGCTGCGTTCGGCCCGCGAAGAACAGGCCGCCGGCGCGGCGGCGCTGCGCGAGGAAATCCGCGCCAGCCTAAGCACCCTGGCCAGCCTGCAGAAAGGCACGCTGGACGGGGTGTCGGGGCAGGTCACCCGCCTGACCCAGACCCTGGGCGAACGCCATGATTCCTTCGCCCGCCAGATGGGCGAGGCGCAGAAGAACGCCGCCGAGAGGATGGAGGCGTTGCGCGCCCAGGTCGAAGGCCGGCTGGAAACCCTGCGCCAGGACAACGCCGCCAAGCTGGAGGAAATGCGCCAGACCGTGGATGAAAAGCTTCAGGGCACACTGGAAAAACGGCTGGGCGAAAGTTTCAAACTGGTCTCGGAACGGCTTGAGATGGTCCATAAAGGGCTGGGCGAAATGCAAAACCTGGCCAGCGGCGTCGGCGATCTGAAGAAAGTGCTGACCAATGTAAAGACGCGCGGCACCTGGGGCGAAATCCAGCTCGGCAATCTGCTGGAACAGTTGCTCACGCCCGGGCAATTCGCCGCCAATGTCGCCTGCCGCGAGGGGTCCGCCGACCGGGTTGAATATGTCATCCGCCTGCCCGGGCGCGACCAGGACGCCAGCGAAGTCTGGCTGCCGATCGACGCCAAATTCCCGCGCGAGGATTTTGAACGCCTGATCGACGCCGCCGACCGCGGCGACGGTGAAGCGGCGGAAGCCGCGTCGAAGGCGCTGGAAATCCGGGTCAAAGGCTTTGCCAAGGACATCTTCACGAAATATGTCAACCCGCCCCGGACCACGGATTTCGCCATCCTGTTCCTGCCCACCGAAGGTCTTTACGCCGAGCTTTTGCGCCGTCCCGGTCTGGCCGAAGGGCTGCAACGCGATTTCCGCGTCAATCTGTGCGGTCCGACCACGTTGGGCGCACTGCTCAACAGTCTGCAAATGGGATTCCGCACCCTGGCCATCGAAAAACGCTCTAGCGAGGTCTGGGAGATCCTGGGCGCGGTCAAAACCGAGTTCGGCAAATATGGCGAGGTGCTGGACCGGGTGCGCCAAAAGCTGAAGGAAGCGGGCGATCAGATCGACAATGTGGATGTCCGCAAACGCGCCATAGAGCGCAAGCTGCGCAGCGTTTCCCAGGCGCCCCTGACCGAGACCAAGGCGATTCTGGGGCTGAGCGAGGCCGAGGAACCTTAAAAATCCGGCCTTGCGGTCGGACTACCGCCCGAACCCGCCCGGAGGCATTGCCTCCGGATCTCCCGTTTCTTTTTATTTCAATGAATTGAAAAAAGTAGGTGCGGAAGGCCCGGCCTCCCGGTTGGGGGGGATCCCCCCCCAAAAAAACGCCTGCTTTCCGAGTTTTTCCGGAAGCCTGTTTTAAGTTACTCGACGGGAATGAGCCGCAGGCTCTTGCCGCCGGGCGCCAGCGCCAAAGCGATTCGACCATGTTTGAGCTTGATCGCATCCTCGCCGAAGACGGTGCGCCGCCAGCCTTGTGCGGCCGGCACATCGGCATCGTCATCGGCCGCCAGAAGCTCGATATCCGCCGACGAGGCGACCAGCTTCTGCGCCACCGCATGCTGATCGCATTTCAGCTTCAAGAGGACCTTCATCAGGTCCGTCACCGGCCCCAGACCGCGCGGCAGATCGGCTTTGCCCGCCATCGACGGCCAGGCGGAGTCCGGCTGGGCCAGAGCCTGAGCCACGACCGTCAGCAGCATCTCGCCCATGCGGCCCTCGGCGAACCCCTTGGCCAGGCCGCGCGTGCGCGCCAGCGCTTCAGCCGAAGCCGGCGCTTGCGCCGCAATCTCCATGATGGTTTCGTCGCGCAGGATGCGCTGGCGCGGCAGATCGCGTTCGCGCGCCTCGTTCTCGCGCCAGGCGGCCAGATGCTTCAGCACCTGCAGGAAACGCGGGCTGGTCGAACGCGGCTTCAGCCGCCGCCAGGCCTCGGCCGGATCGACGCAATAGGTGGCGGGATCGGCCAGCGCGTCCATTTCCTCGGCCACCCAGGAAGAGCGGTCCTCGCGTTCAAGCCGTTTCTTCAGCTTGGCGTAAACGACCCGCAGATGGGTAACGTCGGACAGCGCGTATTGCAGATGCCGTTCGCCCAAGGGGCGCGCCGACCAGTCGGTGAAACGCAGCGATTTGTCGATATGCGCGCGGGCAAGCTGCGTCGCCAGCGTTTCATAGGACACCGCATCGCCAAAGCCGCACACCATCGCCGCGACCTGGGTATCGAACATCGGCTGCGGCACCTGGCCCGACAGATGCAGAAAAATTTCCACATCCTGGCGGGCGGCATGAAAGACCTTCAAGATCGCCGGATCCGCCATCAGATCGAACAACGGCCCCAGATCCATCCCCGGAGCCAAAGGATCGATCGCCCACGCCTCATCCGGTCCCGCCACCTGCACCAGGCATAGCTGGGGCCAATACGTCTTCTCCCGCATGAATTCGGTATCGACGGTGATGAAGGGCGCGCCTTTCAGGCGCTGACAGAATGCGGCCAATGCCGCCTTATCGGCAATCAGGGACATTATCTTGCTATACACGCAGCTTGCCGTCCTTAGCAAGGCGTAGCCCCCTGTTTTCCGCCCTGCGCAAAGCTGCCTTGACAAACGAAGCGGTGCATGTGTTCCTTCCCGCTTTCGTCGATTTCCATGCAGAGTTCCCTCGTTCTTCGAGGGTGGAAACGCTGCATCTTCCGGGGTTTTGCCGATGCACCTCTACCGAACGCACAATTGTGGCGAGCTTCGCAGCCAGAACGCCGGCCAGACCGCACGCCTGTCCGGCTGGGTGCACAGAAAGCGCGACCATGGCAATCTGCTGTTCGTCGATCTGCGCGACCATTACGGACTGACGCAGTGCGTCATCGACGTTTCCAGCCCGATCTTCGGCATCCTGGAAGGTGCGCGCCCCGAAAGTGTGGTGACGGTTACCGGGCAAGTGGTCCGGCGCAGCGCCGATACCATTAATCCTAAGCTGCCGACCGGCGAGATCGAGCTGGCCGTGACCGAAGCGGCGGTACAGTCGCCAGCCGACGTCCTGCCGATGCAGGTGGCGGGCGAGCAGGAATATCCCGAAGATATCCGCCTGCGTTACCGTTATCTCGATTTGCGGCGCGAGGCGATTCACGCCAACCTTCTGCTGCGCAGCCGGGTGATCGCGGCGTTGCGTCAGCACATGATCGCCCAGGGCTTCGTCGAATATCAGACGCCGATTCTGACCGCCTCCAGCCCTGAAGGCGCGCGCGATTATCTGGTGCCCAGTCGCATCCATCCCGGCAAATTCTACGCCCTGCCCCAGGCCCCGCAGCAATTCAAGCAATTGCTGATGGTGGCCGGCTTCGACCGCTATTTCCAGATCGCGCCTTGCTTCCGCGACGAGGACGGGCGCGCCGACCGCAGCCCGGGCGAATTCTACCAGCTCGATTTCGAGATGAGCTTCGTCACCCAGGACGACGTGTTCGCCGCCATCGAGCCGGTGCTGGAATCGGTCTTCCGCGAATTCGGCCAGGGCCGCGCGGTCACGCCCGCGCCCTTCCCGCGCATCACTTATGCCGACGCCATGCTGAAATATGGTTCGGACAAGCCCGATTTGCGCAACCCTTTGATCATCGCCGACGTGACCGAGGCGTTCCGGGGCTCAGGCTTCGGCCTGTTCGCCCGCTCGATCGAATCCGGCTCGGTGGTGCGCGCCATCCCCGCGACCGGCGCAGCCGCGCGGCCGCGCTCCTGGTTCGACAAATTGAACGAATGGGCGCGTGAAAACGGCGCCGGCGGCCTGGGCTACATCCAGTTCGCCGCCGAAGGCCCCAAAGGTCCGATCGCCAAAAATCTCGACGCGGAACGGATTGAAGCGATCCGCATCGCCGCCGGCCTGAAAGAAGGCGATGCAGTGTTCTTCGCCTGCGACAAGCCGGAACCGGCAGCCAAATTTGCCGGGCTGGTGCGTACCCGTATCGGCACGGAATTGGAATTGATCGAGGAAAACGCCTTCCGCTTCTGCTGGACGATCGATTTCCCGATGTACGAGGTCGAGGAAGAGAGCGGCAAGCTGATCTTCTCGCACAATCCCTTCTCGATGCCGCAATATGACATCGAGGCGTTCGGACAGCTCGACCCGGTGCAAAACCGCGAGGAAATCCTTGGCATCAAGGCGTTCCAATACGACATCGTCTGCAATGGTGTGGAACTGTCTTCGGGTGCGATCCGCAATCACCGCCCCGACACGATGCTGAAGGCTTTCTCTATCGCCGGCTATCCCGCCGAGGAAGTCGAAGCGCGTTTCGGCGGCATGCTGAACGCTTTCCGTTTCGGCGCTCCGCCGCATGGCGGATCGGCGCCCGGCATCGACCGCATCGTCATGCTGCTGGCCGACGAGCCCAATATCCGGGAGGTCATCGCCTTCCCCATGAATCAGCAGGCCCAGGATCTTCTGATGCAGGCCCCCGCGCCGATCACGGCGGAGCGGTTGCGCGAACTGCACATCAAGCTGGATTTGCCCAAACCCAAAAAGACCGTCGTCGAGGAGCCGTCGCCCTAAGAGGCCGCGCGAGTCAAAAGCTCCAGGATCCGTTTCGTGCGTCTAAGATGCTCCGGATCCCCGAAGCGCCCCGCATGGCGTTGCAGAAAAGCCAGTCTCTCTTCCCATTCGGCAATCATGTCGCGTGGCGCGTCGGGCGCGGCTGCCCGTCCGGTCAACGCGCCGACAGTGCGATTGTAAGCCGGGTGCATTTCGGTGGGGATGGCCATCTCATATTCGCGCCGGTCGATCTCTCCGGCCAGGTAAAGCTCGTGCGCCCATCCCGCCATCTGCCGCGGCGTCATGGCGCGCACCCCGCCCGGGGATGGCAAGGCATGGGTGGAGGCGAGACCCGAAGCCGGCGATTCGGCATGGAATACCGCCGCGCTGCGCTGGAAAGATGGGCTGATTTTGGATATGCGGTTCGTCCTCGGGGCGCGGGCGCGAAATAAAAAGGTAAAAGACATTTGTGTTGGTCCCGATGTTGCACCACATAATCGAAGGACGACGACCTCCGAGCTGAATGCAACATCCACGCCACCAATCAAGGCCGGTTTTGTTCAGACATGCGACGCTCTTTCCCGGCATTTTTTGCCGAGGCAGGGCAATACTTGCCGGGAGAGGCAGGAATGAAGCAAACGGGGGCGACCCCAACGCCGGAAGCCTATGTCCCTGGGACATGCGCTTCCTTCCGGCCCCATAAAGGGGCCGCGTCCAACAGAATCTGGCTGCCGCTCATCGTTCTGGGCTCGATGGCCGTTGCGAATAGCAGCAACGCCGCGCCGCCTGTCGCGCTGCCCGATCTTGCGCCGCATCTGGCTGTCTATGCGCTCGATTTGAAATCGGCCAAGCTGGGCGGCGGCGTCACCGGCGTATCCGGCCGCATGACCTACAAATTCGGCGATTCCTGCGACGGCTGGACAGTCGAGAACCGCACCAGCCTTACCTTTTCCTACAGCGACGGCGCGCCGGTCGAGACATTGTGGAATTTCGTCGCCTGGGAATCCAAGGATGGCCGCCAATACCGCTTCCGCGTGCGCTCTTTGCGCGACGGCGCCTTGAGCGAGGAAATCGACGGAACCGCGACCCTGTCGCTGGGCCGCGGCGGCACCGCCAAATTCAGCCAGCCCGAGCCCCGGATCATAGTTTTGCCCAAGGGCACGCGCTTTCCGACCGACCACACCCTGCGCATGCTCAAGACCGCCTCCAAGGGAGGACATCTGGTCTCGGCCCCGCTGTTCGACGGCTCCACCGCCGATGGCGTCGTCGATGTCAGCGTCGCCATTGGAAATGTTCTGCCGTCCGGCACACCCGATCGGGAGACCGACAATCCGGCGGTCGACAAAAACCTGCTTGCGGTTCCGTCATGGCCGGTGCAGATGGCGTTCTTCCCCCCGGATCAGCAAGATGCCGTCCCGGATTACGAAATCACGCTGCGCTATTATGGCAATGGCGTCGCCGATGAAATGATCCAGTCCTTTGGCTCCTTCAGCTTGAAAGGACGATTGGAACGGTTGGAGATGCTCCCCAAACCGGACTGCTGATCCCCGCTTTCGCGCTCAACCGTCTTTGCGCGGCAGCCGGACCAGCAGCCTGTCGGTCCAGGCTGGCGGCAGCGCCGCCAGCAGGGTCACCCCCCAGGCCAGAGGCCAGGGAAAAGCGATCCGTGCCCGCCCGGAATCGATTCCCTTGCGGATGATGCGCGCGGCCTTTTCGGCATCCATCAAAAACGGCATGGGAAAACGGTTCACCCGCGTCATCGGCGTATCGACGAAACCGGGACAAATCACCGAAACCCCCACGCCGTCCGCCGCCAGCCAGCCCCGCAGACCTTCGCCCCAGACCCGGACCATGGCCTTGCTCGCGCAATAAGCCGGGGCGGAGGGTAGCCCCCGAAACCCCGCCAGCGAAGAGATCAGCACAATTCGTCCTGAGCCGCGGCGGCGCATCCTGTCCAGAAGCGGCAGGACGGTGTTGAGCACGCCGCCGACATTGACGTCGAAGATGGCGCGTTCCCGTTCCGCCTCGTCGCCCGACCGCGCACCCGTCCCACCGGAAATACCAGCATTGGCGATCACAATATCGGGAAGCTCGGTCAATCCCTCCAGCCAGGCGGTCATCGCAGCGGCGTCCCGGACATCGATGACCATCTCCCGGACCAGGGCCCCTTTTGCCCGGGCGCGGGCCGCGACCGCGCTCAACCGCGCCGCATCGCGTCCCGACAGATGAAGAATCCGGCCCGGCCCGGCATAACATTCCGCCAGCGCCGCCCCTAAACCGCCCGACGCCCCGGTGATTAAAATTACCGGGGCGTCGGACACCATGCCGTTCATGACGCGGGCTGTTCCTCCACCGCCCGGATTCCCTCCGCGTCGGCCAGGGTCACGACTTCGGCGGCAGTCGCCAGGACGATGGATTCATCCGTGCCCCGGACCACAACCACGGTGCCGAACGCGCCATTGCGCGAGAAGGGATAGCTGCCGATTTCGGTTTCAGGACGGCGCGCCTGCAATCCCGCCAAAGCCGTGGCGACCGCCCCTTCCGGCGCATGCAGCGTCACCGAACGGGATAGGATGCGCGCCCCCCCGGCCAGGCTGCTTTTGATGCCTTCGAACATCGCCTGCATGATGCGCGGCACCCCGGCCAGGACCAGAACATTGCCCAGCCTGAAACCCGGAGCCTGGCTGATCGGATTGCCGATCAAGCTGGCGCCTTCGGGGATGTTGGCCATGCGCAACCGGGCTTCATTCAGATCCTCGGGCCGCATCCGAGATTGCAGCCGGGCGAGCGCGTCGGGATTGCGCCGGAGCGGCACGCCGAACGCCTTGGCGATCGCGTCCGACGTGATGTCGTCGTGGGTCGGACCGATACCGCCGGTGGTGAAAACATAGGAATAAACCGTGCGCAGCTCGTTGACTGCCTTAATGATGGCCGATTCGTCATCGGCGATGATCCGGACCTCGCGCAAGCGGATGCCGACATCGTCCAAACCGAGGGCGAGATAGCGAATATTGGCGTCCTGCGTCCGGCCGGACAGAACTTCATTCCCAATGACGATCAGGGCTGCGTTGACTTCCTCGACCATGTCCTTGCGTTCCTCCCATGAAGGTCGGGCCGGTCCCCTTGCGACCCTTGAGAGAAATCTTACAACCAGTCGCAGATGCGCGCCACCAGCGGGATGTCCGCCGGCGGCATCGGATAATCGGCGAGACGATCCGGCGGCACCCAAGCCAGCGCGCCCTGCCCCTCCCGCGACCAGGGCCGCCCCCGCCATTGGCGGCAGGCGAACAGGGGCATCAGAAGCTGAAACCGGTCATAATCATGCGAGGCGAAGGTCACCGGCTCCAGCCTGGCCGGAGATACCGCGATACCCAATTCCTCGTCCAGTTCCCGCGCCAGCGCTTCCTCGGGCGATTCGCCGGCGCGCAGCTTGCCGCCGGGAAACTCCCAGAACCCGGCCATGCTCTTGCCTTCGGGACGGCGCGCCAACAGAACGCATCCTTGCGCATCGATCAGAAGGGCGGCGGCCACCAGCAGGAACGGGCGCGCTTCACGCAGCCGTCGCCAACGCGCCCGGGACAATTCCAGGATGTCGAGATCAGCGGACCGCCCGCGCGCCGGCAATGTCACGGTCTGGTTTCCCGTCCGCGCGAATCCCGTTTTTTCGGCGACCCGAAGCGACGCCGTGTTTTCGGGCAACACCGACAGCCAGACCCGGTCGAGGCCGAAATCGGCGAACAGAAGACGCAGGCAGCGCCGGACCGCCTCGGTCGCGTAGCCCTGCCCCCACCAGTCCCGGCCGATCCAATATCCGACTTCGCCCGAGCCCTTGCTCACGCTTGCGCCGACACAGCCGATCAGCCGTCCCGACAGACGGTCTTCGGCCCCCAGCACCAGCCCCACCCCTTCCGCCGACAATCTACGGCTTTCGGCGATGAACGCCGCCGCGTCGCGCCGGTCATAGGGAAAGGGAATGGTCGAGGTGGTCCGCGCCATCTGCCAATCGTCGAGCAGATGGGTGATGGCCGGGACATCCGTCCCGGCCAGGGGTCTTAGGCGCAGCCGTTCGGTGTCGAGCGCCGGCCAGTCAGGTGCGGTAGGATCCATTGATGTCGATATAGGCGTGAGTGAGATCGCAAGTCCACACAGTGGACCGTCCGCGCCCGATGCCGATATCGACGTCGAACCGGATCTCGGTCCCTTTCATATGGGCGGTGACCGGCGTCTCGTCATAGCCTTCGACCGCCTCGCCGCACCGCGCCACGGGCACACCGCCGATGGTAATGGACAGCCGGTCGCGGTCGGCCGGCTCGCCCGATTTACCCACCGCCATGACGATGCGGCCCCAATTGGCGTCCTCGCCCGCCACAGCAGTCTTCACCAGCGGCGAATTGGCGATAGCCAGAGCGATGCGTTTGGCCGACGCCGCCGACCGGGCCCCGGTAACGGCGATTTCGACCAGTTTGCTCGCACCTTCACCGTCGCGGATCACCTGCTTGGCCAGATCGAGCAGCAGATCGAACAGCTTGCGGCGGAAATCACGCAAAGCCGGGGAAGAAGCCGAATCGATGGCCGGATGATCCGCCTTGCCGGTGGCGAACAGCAGCAGGGTATCGCTGGTCGAGGTATCCGAATCGACCGTGATGCTGTTGAACGATCCCTTGACCCCTTGATTCAGCAAATCCTGAAGCACGGGCGCAGGCAAGGCTGCGTCGGTAAAGACGAAAGCCAACATGGTCGCCATGTCGGGCGCGATCATGCCCGAACCTTTGCAGAATCCGTTGATCCGCACGGTCTTGCCGCCGATCCGCGCCGTGCGCGTCGCCAGCTTGGGAAAGGTATCCGTGGTCAGGATGGCGCGCGCGGCCTTGTCCCAGCCGTCGGCGGCCAGGGTGGCGGTGGCGTCGGCCAGCGCGGCGGTAATCTTGGAATCGTCGAGGCGGACGCCGATGGTGCCGGTCGAGGCGATGAAAACCTCCTCAGGCCGGCAGCCGATCGTCCGGGCGGCGGCATCGGCGGTGCGGCGCACCGAATCCTCGCCGGCCCGGCCGGTAAAGGCGTTGGCATTGCCGGAATTGACCACCACCAGCCGCCCCGATTGACCCGTCAACGCCTTTCGGCACCACAGAACCGGCGCCGAAGCGGTGGATGACCGGGTGAAAACGCCGGCCGCGGTCGTGCCGGGGGCCATTTCGACCAGCATCAGATCGTCACGGCCCTGATAGCGGATGCCGCAGGCATGAGCCGTGAGACGCACGCCATCCAGGGGCCGCAGTTCCGCGAAGACGGATGGCGCCAGGGGAGAAAGAGCAACCATGATCTGCCTCGAACCTAATATCTGAATCCAAACCGCGCCCGGCGCGGCGTCCTACTTGGCGTTGGCCGGTTTTTCCGGCAGCGGCTTGCCTTCGATGTCGAAGCGCTTGATCTTGGCCTTGCTCTTCAGCCCTTCGACCACCGACTGCACCGATTCCTGGGCCATTTCGGCGCGCAGCGTCTGTTCGGCTTCGGCAAAAGTGGGCGGCGGCGCCTTGCGCTTGTCCTCGACCTTGATCACATGCCAGCCGAACTGGGTCTTGACCGGCGTCTTGGTGGTTTCGCCGGGCTTCAGGGCAAAAGCCGCCTCGGCGAATTCGGGCACCATCTCATCCTTGGAGAAATAGCCGAGATCGCCGCCATTATCCTTGCCGGTCGGGTCCTGGGTCTTGGCCTTGGCCAGTTCCTCGAAGGACGCGCCGCGCTTCAGCTCGGCAATGACCGCCTTGGCATCGGCTTCCGAAGACAGAAGGATGTGGCGGGCCTTGACCTCTTCCCGCGCCGGCAGAGATTTCACATAGGCGTCATAACGCGCGCGCACCGCCTTGTCGGTCAGCTTTTCTTCGACCTGCCGGGCGAGATAGGCCTGCTGCAGGACCCGCGCCTGAGCGGCGGCCAGCGCTTCCTTGACCTTGGCGTCGTCTTCCAGCTTAAGACGCTTGGCCTCGTCGAGCAGGATCTCGCCCGTCACCACATAATCGAGGACCTGGTCATAGACCATTTCAAGCGGGACTTGGCGAAACTGCGAATTCTCATAGGTTTCCATCAGCGTCGAACGGTGGATGGCCCGGCCATTCACGTCGGCGACCACCGGATCGGGATCGGCGGCCCACGCTCCCCCGATGGGAAGAGTAGCGGTCGAAACCAGAGCCGCGATCGCGGCGAGACGCAACAAACGGTGCTTCATGGAATGATGTCCTTCAAAGCTTGTGCAAGGGGCAGCCCCCGCCCGGCGAATTCGTTGGAGTTCGCAGCCAATCTCGGCATTAAGCACAACCCCGCTTTTCGCACAAGAGCACCTTTTCGGCCCCTCCCCGCAAGCCTCCGCAATCCTGCGTCGCCCCGACCCTTCTTCAGGAGCGGACGAACCGCCTTCCGCTCGACCGTAAAGGCCGCGCCGTCGTTGACAGAAGAAGTCCCTGGCCCTATGTGTTTGAGCAATTCTGGATGGGCTTTTTAAATCCCTCACACCACCATCGGGGTACTTGCATGTTCGGCGCCATCGCCCGACGGCTCTTCGGCACTGCCAACGAGCGTCTTCTCAAGACCTTCACCCGTGACGTCGACGCCATCAACCGCCTGGAACCCGAACTGAGGGCCCTGTCCGACGAGGAATTGCGCGCCCGCACTCCCTGGCTGCAAGAACGCCTCGCCAAAGGTGAAAGCGAAAACGACATCCTGGTCGACGCCTTCGCCACGGTACGCGAGGCAGCGCGGCGCACACTGGGCCAACGCCATTTCGACGTTCAGTTGCTGGGCGGTATCGTGCTTCATCGCGGCATGATCGCCGAGATGAAGACCGGCGAAGGCAAAACCCTGGTGGCGACGCTGGCCGTCTATCTCAACGCGCTGTCGGGCAAGGGCGTGCATGTCGTCACCGTCAATGATTACCTGGCCAAGCGCGACTCCGAGTGGATGGCCCAGGTCTATCACTTTCTCGGCCTCACCACCGGCTGCATCGTCCATGAGCTGAGCGACGCCGAACGTCAGGCCGCCTACGGCGCCGACATCACCTATGGCACCAACAACGAGTTCGGCTTCGACTATTTGCGCGACAATATGAAGTTCCGGCTGGAAGAGATGGTCCAGCGCCCCTTCAACTTCGCCATCGTCGATGAAGTCGATTCGATCCTGATCGATGAGGCACGCACCCCGCTGATCATTTCAGGCCCGACCGAAGACAATTCCGATCTCTATCGTCAGATCAACCGCCTGATCCCGCGTCTGGGCGAGGCGGATTTTGAAAAAGACGAAAAGAGCCGTTCGGTCTCGCTGACCGAACAGGGCGTGGAAACCATCGAGGCTCTGCTGACCGAGGCCGGGTTCCTGCGCGGCGAAGGCGGGCTTTACGATATCCAGAATGTCAGCCTGGTCCACCACGTCAACCAGGCCTTACGCGCGCACAAGCTGTTCACCCGCGACGTCGATTACATCGTCAAGGACGACAAGGTCGTCATCATCGATGAATTCACCGGCCGCATGATGGAAGGCCGCCGCTATTCCGAAGGTCTGCATCAGGCGTTGGAGGCCAAGGAAGAGGTCACCATCCAGAACGAGAACCAGACTCTGGCCTCGATCACCTTCCAGAATTATTTCCGGCTTTACCCCAAGCTGGCGGGCATGACCGGCACGGCGCAGACCGAGGCTGCGGAATTCCAGGAGATCTACAAGCTGGAAGTGGTCGAAATCCCGACCAACCTGCCGGTGTCGCGCAAGGACATGGACGACGAGGTCTACCGCACCGCGCGCGAGAAGAACGACGCCATCGTCACCCTGATCGGCGAGCTTCACGAAAAGAAGCAGCCGGTCCTGGTCGGCACCGTCTCGATCGAGAAATCCGAGGCGCTGTCGGCGCTGCTGGCCAAGAAAAAAATTCCACATCAGGTCCTGAACGCCCGCCACCACGAGCAGGAAGCCTATATCGTCTCGCAGGCCGGCAAGCCAGGCGCGGTGACCATCGCCACCAACATGGCCGGCCGCGGCACCGACATCCAGCTGGGCGGCAATCTCGACATGCGGCTCAAGATCGAGCTTGCGGGCATCGAGGACGGCACCGAACGCGACGCCGTCACTCAGCGCCTGAAAGACGAAACCGACGCCCTGCGCGAAATCGCGCTAACCGCCGGCGGGCTTTACGTCATCGGCACCGAACGTCACGAAAGCCGGCGCATCGACAACCAGCTGCGCGGCCGTTCGGGCCGCCAGGGCGATCCCGGCGGATCGAAATTCTTCCTGTCGCTGGAAGACGATCTGATGCGCATCTTCGGCTCGCAGCGCATGGATATGATGCTGCAGAAACTGGGCCTGCAGGAAGGCGAGGCCATCGTCCATCCCTGGATCAACAAGGCTCTGGAAAAAGCGCAGCAAAAGGTCGAGGCGCGCAATTTCGACATCCGTAAGAACCTGCTCAAGTTCGACGATGTCATGAATGATCAGCGCAAGGTCATCTATGAGCAGCGCAAGGAGCTGATGACCGCCACCGATGTCTCGCAGACCATCACCGACATGCGCCACGAGACCATCGAAGACATGATCAGCCGCCATATCCCCGAAAAGGCGTTCCCCGAACAATGGGACACCGACGGGCTTAAGGCCGAGCTGCTGCGTTTGTTCAATCTGGACCTGCCCATCGCCGAATGGGCGGCCGAGGAAGGCATCGCCGACGAAGAAATCCGGCATCGTACCCTGGATGTACTGGACCGCAAGATGGCGGAAAAGGCCGTCTCCTATGGTCCCGACATCATGCGTATGGTCGAAAAGAGCATGCTGCTGCAGGTGCTGGACCAGCTTTGGAAAGAGCATCTGCTGCGGCTCGACCATCTGCGTCAGGGCATCGGTCTGCGCGCCTATGGCCAGCGCGATCCCTTGAACGAATATAAGCGCGAAGCCTTCAACCTGTTTTCGGAGATGCTGTCCGCCCTGCGCGAGCGCATCACCTCGATCCTGGCCCTGATCGAGCTGCGCCTGGAAGCCCCGCCCGAGGATAACATGCTGGCCCCGCGCCCGCGGCAAGGCGCCATGGTCGAAACCCGCGAGGACCCCGCCCTGGCCGGGGAAAGCGCCCATGACCGCGACGCCCGCGACGCCGGGCTGGTCGTCAGATCCAGGCGCACCGCGATCGATCCCGCCGATCCTTCGACCTGGACGGGCACACCGCGCAACGCGCCCTGCCCCTGTGGATCGGGCAAGAAATACAAGCATTGCCACGGAGCGGTGGAGTAAACGCCGCATCCCCGCATCCTTAAGATCGGGATCGATGGTCGGGAAAAAATACGCATGGGCATGGCCCTGCGGCTTGCTCTTTGCTAGGCATGGATCATGAGCCGTACCGCGAAACAAACGCTTTCCCTGCCCCCAGGCGCAACCCGCCTGCTGCTGCATTCCTGCTGCGCGCCCTGTTCGGGCGCCATCATCGAAGCGCTGCTGGATGACGGGATCGACCACACGCTTTTTTTCTACAATCCCAATATCCACCCCGAAGACGAATATCAGCGGCGCAAGGATGAGATCGCCGGTTTCGCCGCGCGTCAGGGTGTGGCCTTCATCGACGCGGATTACGATCCGGACAGCTGGTTTACCCGGACAAGCGGGCTGGAAAACGAACCGGAACGCGGCGCACGCTGCACCGTCTGTTTTTCGATGCGTCTGGAACGAACCGCGCTTTATGCCCACGATCACGGCTTCGGGGCGATAGCGAGCACGCTCGGTATCTCACGCTGGAAAAATCTGGCCTTGGTCAATGAATGCGGCCATCGCGCCGCCCAAGCCCATGACGGCCTGGTTTTCTGGGATGTGAACTGGCGCAAGGATGGGCGCACGGAACGCCGGGCGGAAATCGTCCGGCGCGAGGATTTCTATCAACAAACCTATTGCGGCTGCGTCTCGTCGTTGCGTGACATGAATCGCCGCGAGAACCACACAGAGAAAACCGCCGAAGACCGCCCATCCCTTATTCGGAACACAACGACGCGATGAAAAGAACCATCGTCGTTTGTCCTGGAATTTTCATCCCGCTCAAAGGCGATTCTCCCCGGGCTTGAACCGAACACAGGGCATGATCGAAGAACGGGTCTCATTCTGATCGGATTCGATGCCGGTATAAAATGATCGCTGCACACCGCCCATAAATGGGATATTTTTCAATCGGTGCGAAGGAGAGACAAAGGCTCGGACTCATCCGGCCATTCCTCCGGCTAAAACGCAGCACATGGTCCACGCCTAAATATTTTGGCTTTTCTGGATGACATGACAAAAGAAAGCGATATTTTTCCCTGTCTACATCCAGATTTGGATTATTGATCCTTGTCGACAAAACCCAGCCTTGGCATCGGAATATTAAGCTGGCGCGCACATGACACGCTGCAGTCTTCCTTGCGTTCCTACGTCGGGCACGGTCTCTTGGACCTCTTTGACAAGAGACTGATTTATTTTTCCGACATTTCCGAAACGGACAAGGCCATCGCCGAGGCGTTCGGCTGGGCCTATGCCGGAGGAAAAAACGCAGGGATCGCCGGCGGCATGGAGGCTCTCGCCCGTGCGCTGGACACCGATTACGTCCTGCTTTTGCAAAACGACAATCCTGTCGTTGTCGGGCTGGATTTCGCAGAAAAACACCTTCAGGAGGCTATCGCTCTTCTGGAATCGGGCAAGGCGGATTTGGTTCGCATGCGCCACCGTTGGCAGGTAGGCGAAAGTTTTGCCTGCGCTCAAAAATATTTAAGATATTTTCCGGCAATCCAGCCCGACCCCCATTTCCTGCCGTCGGAGCATGGACTCACGTCTCAGGCGTTTCCGGACACGCTTTCCAAACGCGTGCGGCGCCTGTTGCGCCCTGTAAAAGCGGCGCGGCTGCACGGGCGCAGCATCTTCGTTGAAGCATTTCCTGAAAAATTGTATCCGGAACACATCCAGCGGTCAGGAGATTTTCTTATCGTCGATTCGTCCATCCTGCATTTTACGGATCAGTGCCTCCTTGTCCGGAGGACCTTCTTCCTGGATGTTCTGATGGACTATACGAATAAACATCCCTCTTCCCGCCGCCCCAACGGTTTCCAGGCTCCCGAGATCTGCATCAACGGCCCGTGGTGGCGCAAAAAACACTACAAGATCGCCCAGGGAGAGGGCCTATTCACCCACGATAGGAAAGATGGCTCCTTCCGACCGGAACACCATGCTTTTGAGGTGAGCAGCGGCCATTAGCGCGGCCCGACACAGAGGCCGCCCAACCTCGCCACGACCATAAACGGTTCTCAAAGCCCCTGATTCAGAGCACTAGGCCAGGGCAGGTTGTCGAGGGACTCGCCGAAACTCGCCGCCAACAGATATTGGGCCACACGCGTTCCATTCGTCCTGTCATGCGCGATGCGATGTCCCAGCGCCCCGATACGCCGCCTTTCGGCATCATTTTCATAAAGCGCGATCATCTTGCGGACGAGATCCTGGCGGTCCTCATACTCCACCACCCCGTCTTCATAGAGATCCGAAAGCCGGCTTGCCGCGATCGTCAGCGTCGTCACGCCCTGGCCGAGGGTTTGGGCGATACGATCCGATGAGTAGAGATAGGCCTGCTGCTCCGGCTTAAGATCATCAAGCGGCAGATTGGGACAAACTGCGGCGTCGGCCAGACGCTCCATATAGGTCGTGCTGTCAATCCGCTCGGTCTGGAAGGCCCGTCCCCCGCTTTCAAAACGATAGCCCGGTGGCAATCCGGCCCGGATCGCCGCAATCTGCTCTTCGCGCCGTTCGATGCCTGTGCCGAGGAACTGCCCGTCCAATCGCAGCCGTTCGCGCGGGATATCGAAAACCCGCGCCGTCTCGATGCTAGAATCGACCGGATTCGGCATAAAAAATAGCCGGGCGGGCGGGAAATCAAAACCGTCCAGCCCGCCGGCGCTGGTCAGGAACGCCGCATCGACGAAGCCGGCCCGTTCGGCAAAATGCTGTATCGTCGCCTTGCGGAAGGTCGCATCGACGCAAAAAGTTGCCAAGCGAACACCGGGAAGAGTCTGGCGCAACCGGCCATAGGTGGCGGGATCGATCCCTTCGCTGTGCCCGAACAGGATAAAATGCGGTCGGTAATGCCCGGCCGTTTCGACCAAGGCCGCCTGCATTTTTTTCATCCCGAATTTCTGCGTCCCGAAGATCGTCGCCTCGCGGGCGTGATCGCGGTCCGAGAAACACAGCACATGATGGCCGGCGCGAATGAAGCCGGCAGCAAGGATGTTTTCGGTATTGAAATAACGGCGGAACAGCGCTTTCCGGCCGAAATAGCCCACAATCAGGACACGCATCGGCCCCATCACCCCTCTCCCGGACGGCGGATGCCGGGGCGTTCCCTCAATCGGGCAGCGGCAGCGGCAAAGAAAGCGGACGACGGCTCCAATCCAGCCAGACGGTTCAAAAGATAGGCACGCCCGGCGGGTGTCAGAATCGGCCAGCGCTCACCGGAATCCCGCTCCATTTTCCAAACGCTGGAGACCAGTTGCCGCAAGATCGCCCGATGCGCCGACGGCGAAATGTCGGGTCGATCCAGAAACGGAAGCAAGGAGAAGAACCGGTCGTGATGCTGCTGCAACCGGTTGTTCGACAGGTTGCCGGCGGCCACGGGACGCAAATAATAAATCTCGGCATCGACATAGGCCAGCCGACCCGCCGCAGCCGACAAGCGGAGGGGAAGGGATTGGTCCTGGATGAAAACCGCCTCATCCGCACCGCCGGCCTGAAGCCACATCTCGCGTTCGGCCAGGAATCCCATCCGCACGATCTTGCGTTCGGCGCAAAAAGCGAGCGCATCGTCCGCCGTTTCGACTTTGGCGTTCTCGGGGATGTCCACGCAATCGAGACCGCGCTTCGACCGACCAAAGACCAATGGAACCGCCAGGCGGGCCGCGCAATCGGTCAGGAATCGGGCCGCGTTCGCGGGCGTCATATCGTCCGCATCCACCGCCAGCAGATAGCGTCCCTTCGCCAAAGCCGCCGCCTGGTTGAAGCGGATCGAGGGTCCGAGATTCCCCCCCGGGGCCGACACTCTTATCCGGGAATCCGCCTCGGCCCGCGCCTGAAGAAAGGCAAGCGACCCGTCGGTCGAGCCGTCATCGACAAAAACGAATTCGATGGCGTCGGCGGGAATCCCCTGTTGTTCCGTCAGACGCCTCAGCGTGTCGGCAAGAACGTCGGCCTTGTTGTAGACCGCGCTAACGACACTGACGAGGGGAGGCATCATGGCCCGCTCATTCATGCCAATAATCGGCGATCCAGGCCGCCGGCTTCAGCCGCTTGTACCATTTTCCCGGCCAGCGCCCGGCCAAGGCATCGTCTGGATTGGGGTGGCCGTGGAAGACACAAACGCTGCTGCCCCCAGGCAGGTGCGAGGGCAAAAAACCATTGAGCAGGATGCGGGGGAATTTCCATCCCCCGGGCAAGCAATGGACCTTGAACGACACGCACCAACCATCGGGCCAATAAGTCAGCTTTCCCTGCTCATGCAAAAGCTGGGACAGGAAGGTCTGCTCGATACGATAGGTATCCACCCAATGCTGCGTGCTCTGGCTATGGAACAGATCCAGCAGATCGGCATGCGCCCCGATCGTAAACCTGAAGACGGATGTGTTTCCGTTCACGGTCTTGGGCTGCGTCCAATTTCTGATGACGCAATAGTCCCCCGGATAGTCAAAAAATTTATCGAGCGGTCCGGTTATCAGAACATCGAGATCAAGAAACAGCGTAAGACCCCGGAGATCGCCCAGTGTCGGATTATAAAGCGCCAGCTTCTTCCACGGCGTTTTCTCATAAGGGGGATCAATCCGGATCGGAGGCAGTTCCATCGCCTCGATCTCAGGGCGCAGTCCCGAAGCATCATCCGTGAAGCAGACGAACCGAAAGGGCCGGATCAGATTCCTGGCCACCATCGCGTAAAGCCGGTTCGCATATTCAGGCCCGTAAAGGGTGCCCCATTTCATGCACACGACATTGACGGGCGCTTCAGCGGTCGGCATGGAGGACTCTTGTTCCCGATTGATCAAAAAGGCGGCGATCGCCGGAAAACCGTCTTCCGCCTCGCCGATGGACGGCAAGGCGACAGATTACGCGGCGGATCGGATTTCGTCCATCGGGACATGCCCCTTTCGGCGGGCCGGGAATGGCCGCGGCGACGCCGTTCCAGGGATCAGGGCAGCTGTGTAACCGGAATGCGGTCGACCCTGGTGCCGGAGAAACGGCTGGCGTCCCGCTCCACCGGACGGTCATAGCAATCGACCTTGGCCAGAGATTGGTAGCAATAGCTGACCCGAATCGCGGTCGGAACCGGCTGCGGCCGATCGACGCAATAAGCGCCGCCGGTCGAGGCACGCACGCTGGAGCAATCCCGGTCCGAAATCCACGACACCACATGATCGTCGATGGTTTTTTGCGTGTTGACCACGCTGACCCCATCCAGGATCAAGACGGTGCCCAAAGCGTTGAAAGGCGATCCGAGAGACTCGACGGCGGAGTCGGCTCCGGACTTGGTCATTCCGCATCCCCCCAATATCAAAAGGGCGGCGCAGACCAGGGAAAGGCGTGTGAAGAACGGACGACCGGACATGAAGGAGCGTTGCGTTATCATCGGACTCGCCAATCTGCCGGCGGACCGTCGCCGGGCGGGTCCTGCCGGACGGGAATGCTTATGCGCCGGTTGCCCCTTATACGGTCCGAAAGCCCACTTCCGGGCGCGGGCGATTGAGAACCATAAAGCCGCATTTGCCTTGGTACCCGGAGAACGGTATGTTGACACGCTAAATTTTCTCGAAAAAACGGAGACTGTCTGCGGTGGCCCGGACCAGCGACGATCAAAGCGGCGAACTGCTCATCAGGGAAGTGGAGGAAGACCTCCGCCGCGAATATTATCTGAAGCTGTGGCGGCGCTATGGCGGCTATCTCATCGCCGCATCGGTCGCCATTGTCCTCACCGTGGCCGGCTATCAGGGCTGGCGCGCCTGGCAGGGGCATATCCAGCGCCAGGACGCCCAGCGCTTCGCCGCCGCTTCGGAGGCTCTGGCCAACGGCAAGCAGGACGACGCCCTGGCGATCCTGGCGGATCTGGCCCGCAACGGCCGTACGGGCTACACCACCGCCGCCCTGATGGCCGAAGCCGATGTCAAGGCCCGCTCGGGTGACCGGGACGGCGCGATTGCCGCCTATGACAGCCTGGCCGACTCCAAGGCGCCGGCGCTTTACCGCGATCTCGCCGTCATGAAGCGCGCCCTGCTGGTCCTCAGCGACGGCGAACTCGGTGCGGGAGAAAAGCGGGTCGCGGACATCGCCGTGGCTGGGAACCCCTGGCGGCATACCGCCATGGAGATCCTGGCGGCGACCGCACTGAAAAAAGGGGAGACCGCACAGGCGGCCGAACTTTACCGTCAGATATCCAACGACGCCCAGGCCCCGCAGGGCATGCGCGCGCGGGCTACCGAAATGCTGGCGACGAGCGCCCTTTCCGCCCCCTCCGGCGCGGCGGCCGCCCCCGATGACAAGGTCAAGGGACAATGAACCGATCCGTCTTGCGCCGACTGGCGACCGCTCTTCTTTTATGCAGCCCCGTGATCGGCTGCTCAAGCTGGCTCGGCGACAATGCACCGCCGCCCTTGCCGGGCAAGCGCATCAGCGTTCTGACCCATTCGCGCTCCCTGGAACCGTCCAGCACGGCCGAGCCCGACATCACCCTACCCGCTCCCGAGGCCGTTGCCGACTGGCCCCAGGCGGGCGGCTACCCGCCGCACGCCATGCACCATCTGGCGCTCGGCGATTCGCCGCGCCGGGTTTGGAGCACCAGCGTCGGCGAAGGGGGCAGCCGGCGTCGCGTGTTTCTGACCCAGCCGATCGTCGCCGATGGCGTCGTCTTCGCCATGGACGCCCGTTCCCGCGTCTCGGCCATCACCTTGGACAAAGGCGACAGGCTGTGGCGGCAGGATTTGGCGCCCAAGGATTCCGGTGACGGCACCTATGGCGGCGGGCTCGCCTATGATTCGGGCACTTTGTTCGTCACATCGGGCTTCGGCCAGATCGTCGCGCTCGACGCCAAGACGGGCAAGGAGATGTGGCGGCGGCCCCTGCCTGCGCCGGTGCGCGGTGCGCCGACCGTGCGCGGCGGGCGCATCCTGCTCATCACCGTCGACAATCAGACCTTGGCCTTGTCGACCGAGGATGGCCGCGATTTATGGACCCATAGCGGCCTGTCCGAAATGGCGGCGATGGTCGGCGGCACCAGTCCCGCCGTCGATGGCAATACGGTGATTTCCGCCTATACCTCGGGCGAGGTCTTCGCCTTGCGCATCGAAAACGGCACAACGGTCTGGAGCGACGTCCTGGCCGGCATCAAACGGACCGATCAGGTCGGCACCATGACCGACATCCGCGGCCTGCCTGTGGTGTTCGACGGCCGCGTCTTCGCCGCCGGCAACAGCGACCTGGTCGCCGCCATCGATCTGCGGTCGGGCCGGCGCGTCTGGCAGCGCGATGTGGGCTCGATCCACACACCCTGGATCGCCGGCGATTATCTCTATCTGCTGACCAACACGCCCGAGTTGGTGGGTTTCGAGGCAGCCACGGGAAAAATCCTCTGGGTGACGCCCCTGCAGAAGTGGGAGGATGAGGAAGACCGGACCGGACGGATCGTATGGACCGGCCCCGTCTTGGCGTCGGACCGGCTGATCGTCGCCTCCTCCGAAGGCGTGGCGCTGACGGTTTCGCCTTATAATGGCGCGTTTTTAGGGCGTCTGGACCTGCCTGATGGCGTGTCCATCCCCCCGATCGTCGCCAGCAACACATTGATCTTCCTGACCGATAACGGCGATCTGATCGCCTATCGCTAAGGACGGCAATCCCTTGCGCCCGTGCGAATCGGGCCTCCATTCCGGGCAAGATTCGGGAGCGTTATCGCATGGCTTTCACGATTGCCATCGTCGGCCGACCCAATGTCGGCAAATCCACCCTGTTCAACCGTCTGGCTGGACGCAGGCTGGCTATCGTCCATGATCAGCCCGGCGTCACACGAGACCGGCGCGAGGCTCCGGGCGGCATCGCCGACATGTCCTTTACCCTGCTCGATACCGCCGGGTTGGAGGAAGCCCAGCCCGACACCGTGGAGGGGCGTATGCGCGCGCAGACCGAACGCGCCATCCGCGACGCCGATCTGGCGCTGTTCCTGATCGATTCCCGCGCCGGCGTCACCCCTTTGGACGCGCATTTCGCCGCTCTTCTGCGCAAAAGCCCGACGCCGGTTATCCTGGTCGCCAATAAATGCGAGGGAAAAGCCGGTGCACCCGGCATGTATGAATCTTTTTCCCTCGGGCTGGGCGAGCCGGTGGCCCTGTCGGCTGAACATGGCGAAGGGCTCGACGAGCTATACGAAGCGTTGCTGCCCTACGCCCGCGCCCATGGCGCTCTCGACGATTTCGATTCTGAAGCTGACGAACCTGCCGAAACACCAGAATCCGAAGCCATAGACGCGGAAGAAGAAGAAGACACCGTCCCCGACGAAACCGATGACAGGCCACTGTCCCTGGCCATCGTCGGGCGGCCCAATGTCGGCAAATCGACCCTGGTCAACCGTCTTCTCGGCGAGGACCGCATGCTGACCGGGCCCGAGGCGGGATTGACTCGCGATCCCATCACCACGGAATGGGTCCATGCCGGACGGAAGATCCGGCTGGCCGACACCGCCGGGTTGCGACGCCGCGCCAATGTGTCCGCCTCGCTGGAAAAACTGGCCAATGCCGGCACCATCGAAACCATCCGCATGGCCCAAGTGGTCGTGCTGGTGATGGATGCCGAAGCCATCCTGGACAAACAGGATCTGGTCATCGCCCGACTCGTGGTTGAAGAGGGCCGCGCCCTGGTCATCGCCATCAACAAATGGGACGCCGTATCCAACCCCGCCCAGGCGATGGCGCGGCTGCGCGACCGGTTGGAAACATCGCTGCCGCAGGTGCGCGGCCTGCCGACGGTGACGATCTCGGCGCTGACCGGACACGGCATCGGCGCGTTGATGGACGCCGTGATCGGCATTCACGCTATCTGGAACCGCCGCATTTCCACCGCCAAGCTCAATCGCTGGCTGGAAGAGATGACCGAACGGCACCCGCCGCCGGCGGTTCTGGGCGGACGGCGCATCCGCCTGCGCTACATGACCCAGGTCAAATCGCGGCCCCCGACATTCGCCCTGTTCACCCAGCGCGCCGACGAGCTGCCGGAATCCTATGTCCGCTACCTGGTCAACGGATTGCGCGACACCTTCGACCTTCCCGGCGTGCCGATCCGGCTAGGCTTGCGCAAACGGGAAAATCCCTATTCCGGGAAGTGACGCGCAGCCGGAATCGAAATTCTATGGCTCCTGGACCCGGAAACCGCCGGGTCCGGCGGTAAGCAGGACGGTGCGCCGCTTTTCCGGCTCGCCCCAGGGCGCTTTCAGCAAACGCAAGCGATTGCCGCCATCCCAGCCCTCGATCGCATAGATGCTGTCATCCACCCCTTTGGCGGACAGGGTGAAGGCCACGCGGGGCGCATCTCCGGACAAATCGACGATTTCCAGCCGGCGCGATTCCACCCCTTCGAGGCTGTCGATGGCGCTGGCGACATGCCGGCCATCGGGCGAAAAAACCGGCGGCCCGAGCAGCGGCGTCAGCGCCCCATCCGCACGGGCGATCAAAAAGGCCCAGTTCATCTCGTCCGACCGCTCGATGACGGCATGGAACCGCTTGCCGGGATCGAGCCCGGCATAGGCGAACGAGCGGAAAATTCCGGGCGGGCAGGCCAGTTGTCCGCAAGCGAGATCGTCGGTCAGCCGCAGCGACTCGTCTTTGGACAAACGAAGCGTCAGGACCGCACCGTCACGTCGGGCCAGTCCATCTGCGGTGGCCAGGGCCGCCTGTTCACGCCGGTCCCGGCCTGCGGCGATGCCGGACAGCCATTCTTTCAGCCGCGCATCGTCGGAAACGGGCGCCGGAGATTCGGGTTGCGGCAGAGTCCCGGAGGATGCGGTTCCGGCCCTTTCCACCTCGATCAGCACCGGATCGCCGGCAAAAGGCAGGATCGCATCCCAGTGATCGCCGCCCAGGCCGATGGCCAGACGATATCCCGCCGCTGCCTTGTCCCAGCCCCGATAGCGGTATTGCACCACCAGTGGCGAAGGGCAGGGCAGGGCTCCGCATTGCATCCGGTCGGTCAGAACCAGGACCGCGCCTGTATCCATCCTGATGTGCAGACCCGGCCCATCGCGCCAGGCGAGGCCGCGGGATTCGATCATGGCCGCGCGTTCATCGGCATCCTCCGGTCCGGGACCGGGAGCCTCCGACCGTTCGGGCCACCAATACACGCCTCCGGCCGTCCCGATCAGCAGGGCGGCGATCAATGCGGAAACGGCGTAACCGGGGCGGATCATGATCGGCCTCCCTCGGATGAAACAGCCCTATCCCGGTAAGCCTAGCATTCCCGACCGCGTCAGGCCATGAAGCCGTGAGCGCGGCGACGCTCAAGAATCCGGGTATCCATCCGTCTGACGCAGCGCCTCGCCGACGACCAGGGCGGCGGCCATGGCCAGATTGAAGGACCGCGCATGGGGGCGCATCGGAATGCGGATACGAGCGTCCGCCTGGGCGTGGACGTCCTCGGGCACGCCCTGACTTTCTCGTCCCAGCAGCAGGGTATCGTCCGCGCGAAAGGCGAAATCGGTATGGGCGACAGCGCCCTTGGTCGTCAGCAGGACCAGACGTCCCGGACCGCGCTCCATCCGATAGGCATTCCAGGAGGCATGGCGCACCATATCAGCCAAGGCGACGTAATCCATGCCGACGCGGCGCAGCCTTCGGTCATCCATGAAAAAACCGCACGGTTCGATGATGTCGATCCCGACGCCCAGACACGCCCCCAGCCGCAAAAGCGCGCCGGTATTGTGGGGAATGTCGGGCTGATACAGGGCGATGCGCATACCGGGCTCCCGGGTCCTGGTTTTGATCCCCGCACTTTGCGACGGACCTCATCGCTTCTATAAAGAAGGACGCCGTGCAAGACCACTCCGGGAAGCCGGCCATCGCCATCCAGGGGGAAAAATAGATGGGCACACCGATTCTGGGCGTCATCGGCGGCAGCGGCGTCTACCGCATCGACGGGCTTGAGGACGCGGCATGGCATCCAATCGTCAGCCCCTTCGGCGAACCATCGGATTCGATCCTGTCCGGCAGGCTGGACGGACGGCCGATCCTGTTTCTGCCCCGTCACGGGCGGGGGCATGCGATCCCGCCATCGGCGATCAATTTCCGCGCCAATATCGACGCCCTGAAACGCGCCGGCGCGACCGAGATCCTGTCCGTCTCGGCGGTGGGATCGCTCCGGGAAGATCTACCTCCGGGTTGTTTCGTCATCGTCGATCAGTTCATCGACCGCACCTTTGCCCGCGAAAAAAGCTTTTTCGGCAAGGGATTGGTCGCCCATGTCGGCATGGGCCGGCCGGTCTGCGCCCGCCTGAGCGGCGACCTTGGGCAAGCAGCGGCGGCTCTGGACATCGCCCACCATCGGGGCGGCACTTATCTGGTCATGGAAGGGCCGCAATTTTCGACCGGCGCGGAAAGCGCCCTGTACCGCCAATGGGGCGCGGACGTAATCGGCATGACCAACATGCCCGAGGCCAAATTGGCGCGCGAGGCCGAGCTTTGCTACGCCAGCGTCGCCATGGTCACCGATTACGATTGCTGGCATCCCGATCATGATCACGTCACCATCGACCAGGTCGTGGCCGTGCTGACGGCCAATGCCGACAAAGCCCGCGCCCTGGTGCGGGCCGTCGCCGGACAGATCGCCCACCATGCCGATCCCTGCCCCTGCGGCTGCCAGCGCGCGCTGGAAACGGCCATCATCACCGCGCCCGAGGCCCGCGATCCGGATCTGGTCCATAAGCTCGACGCCGTGGCCGGACGGGTGCTGGGCCAGCCCTCATGAAGATCGATGGACGCCCTTTCCGCACCATCTGGGCCGATCCGGCAGATCGGGCCGTTCATGTCATCGATCAGACCGCCCTGCCGCATGCTTTTGTCGTAAAACGCCTCGCCGGCCTGGAGGATGCCGCCGACGCCATCCAGGCCATGACCGTCCGGGGAGCGCCCCTGATCGGCGTCACCGCGGCCTATGGGCTGGCCTTGGCCCTAGCGGCGGATTCATCCGACGACGGCATGGAGCGCGCCATCCAACGGCTAAGCGCGACCCGCCCGACAGCGGTTAATCTGCGCTGGGCGCTGGCCGAAATGCGCGCAGGGTTGACGCCGCTGCCGCCCGCCGCCCGCGCCGAAGCAGCCTGGGCGCGCGCGCAAGCGCTGGCCGACGCGGACGCCGCCGCCAACGAAACGCTGGGCAATCACGGACTGACCCTTCTGGCCGCCTTGTGGGAAACCCGCCGGGCCGAAGGGGCGGCATGCCTGAACATCCTGACCCATTGCAATGCCGGCTGGCTGGCCACGGTCGATTGGGGCACCGCCCTGGCCCCGGTCTATAAGGCGTTCGAGGACGGCATCCCTTTGCATGTCTGGGTTGACGAGACGCGCCCGCGCAACCAGGGAGCCTCGCTCACCGCGCGCGAACTCTCCTGGCAGGGGATCGCCCATACCGTGATCGCCGACAATGCCGGCGGTCATCTGATGCAACGGGGGCAGGTCGATCTGTGCCTGGTCGGGGCCGACCGCGTCACCGCCAGGGGCGATGTCTGCAACAAGATCGGCACCTATCTGAAGGCGCTGGCGGCCTGGGACAGTGGCATCCCCTTTTACGCGGCGCTGCCCTCCTCCACCATCGATTGGGATATCGAGGATGGCCGCGCCATCCCGATCGAGGAACGTTCCCCGTCCGAAGTGTCGCATATCGCCGGCGCAGGGCCTGACGGGCAGATCATCGCCGTGCGGCTGACGCCCGAGGGCAGCCCCTGCGCCAATCCCGGATTCGACGTCACCCCGGCCCGCCTGATCACCGCCTTGATCACCGAACAGGGAATCCATCCGGCTTCAACCGAAGGTCTGGCGCCGCTCCATCCGGAAAGGAACCCATCATGAAATCCCGCCCCACCCATCCGCGCCGCGCGGTGATCGAAACCGCGATCCGGCTGGTCCGGGAAGGTCTGAACCGGGGCAGCGCCGGCAATGTCAGCCTGCGCGCGCCGGGCGGTTTTCTGGTGACGCCGTCGGGCATGGAACCGGACATGATGCGCGCCCGGGACATCGTGTTCATGGATATGAACGGGGTTCCGTCCGGGGCGCGGAACCCGTCCTCGGAATGGCGGATGCATCGCGACATCTATGCCCACCGGCCCGAGATCGGCGGAATCGTCCATTGCCATGCGCCTTTTTCGGTCGCGCTGGCCGTGCTGCGCCGGGCAATTCCGGCCTATCACTACATGGTCGCCAAGGCCGGCGGACGTGACATACGTTGCGCCGGTTACGCCACCTACGGCACCCAGGCGCTGTCGGATCAGGCATTAGCGGCGCTGGAAAACCGCCGCGCCTGCCTCCTTGCCAATCATGGCATGCTCGCTTTGGGAGCCACGCTGGACGAGGCCTTCGCCCTGGCGGTCGAGGTCGAAGAACTGGCCGAAGGCTATTGGCGCGCCCTGCAGCTGGGCGCGCCGGTTCTGTTGGCCGATGACGAGATGGACCGGGTGCTGGAAAAATTCGCCCATTACGGTCGGGCGGCGCAGGAATTCTAGAGTCTGTCCGATTCAGGGGAAGAATCGCCTGTGGCGTATTGGGGCTTTGCCCCAACCCCCACTCAAGGGCAACGCCCGTGAGAAGCCCGTTCCTTAAGGCCACGTGGAACAGGCCGGAAACCCTTCCGTGAAAGGGATTGCAACGGGGCAAGGCCCCTTTGCCGGGGTCGGGGACGGAGCCCCCAGCGCCGTGAGCGCGTAAGTGAATCGATACGCTCTAGACCACCCGGAAATTCCGAAACTGCCAGGGATCGGTTTCATCCAGATCCTCAGGAAACAATTGGGCGCGCCCCTGAAGCGGCGTCCAATCCGCATAGACGCCGACCACGGGCCCCAGATAGGGCCGGGCGATGTCCAGGATATAGGCGAAATCGACATCCTCGGGCTCGACCAGCCCGGCGCGCGGATGCTCGGCCACCCACATCATGCCGGCCAGAACCGAAATGGCGACCTGGAGCGAGGTAGCGTTGTTGCAGGGGCACAAAGACCGCGCCTCGCCGACCGACAACCGCGAACCATACCAATAGACGCCTTTGGCATGGCCCATCAGCAGAACGCCCAATTCGTCGATGCCGCCCTCGATCTCATTCATCATCAGGCGCTGGGAGGACTGGATCGCCCAGTTCTTGCCCGCCAGTTCGTGCAAGGACAGGATCGCGTCGTCGCACGGATGATAGGCGTAATGCACGGTCGGGCGGAACAGCACCTGCCCCTCATCCCGGACGGTGTAGTAATCGGCGGTCGAGATGCTTTCATTATGGGTAATGAGAAAACCGTGGAAGCTCCCTTCCAGCGGCGTCCAGCTTCGTACCCGTGTGCCGGCCCCGGGACGCATCAGATAGATCGCAGCGTTATTGCCTTCATCATGACGGCGACCTTCCGGCGGCAATGTCTTTTCATGGCTGCCCCAGCCCAACTCGGCGGGCTGGCAGCCTTCGCCGACGAATCCCTCGATCGACCAGGTGTTGACGAATTCGTCCGCCGCCTTGACGCGCGAGGCCGAGAACTGCGTGTCGCGTTCGGCGACATGGACGACACGGACCCCCAGACTTTGCATCAACCCGGCCCAACCCTCGCGGTTGACGGGCGGCGATGTGGGATGGCCGACATCGCGGGCGATATCCAGCAGGGCCTGCTTGATGAAATGGGACACCAGACCCGGATTGGCGCCATGGGCAACCAACGCCGTCGGGGCGTCCCGCCCGTCACGCAAGGTCAGGATATCCTCGCGCAAGGCGTAATTGGACCGCAATGCCGGCGGCAGATCGGGATCGGTATAGCCTTCGGCCCAGGGCTCGATGCAGGTGTCGAGATAAAGCACACCCTTTTCGCGGCACAACGCCACCAGGGCGCGCGACGCCACCGTGACCGACAGATTGAGCAGAAAGTCCCCCGCTTTCAACAGAGGCTCCAGAATGGCGCGGTAATTACCCCGATCAAGGGTTTCCTGACGAAAGGACGCGCCGAAACGCAGCGCCTCCTCCCGCCCGCCCGCACTGGCGGACAAGATCGTGATCCGGCTCCCATCCAGGCCGAAATGGCGAAGAATCAGGGGCAGGACGCCCTGCCCGATGCTGCCGAAACCGACGATGACCAGATTGCCGCCGAAATCTACCCTCTTCATCCCTATCCGTCCCCCCTTACGGCCGACCGGCCTTAAGCGTTGCCTATAGCGAAGCCCTCCCCAGAGCGTCGTCTCCAGGGTCAAGGCTGCGGCCCCCGCAACGAAAGGCTGTCATTTTCGGAAAGACGGAAACAAGACCCCGCGCGTCGAACAGCCATTTCCCTTTCGGGGACCAGCACGAGCGGCCAGAGACCCGAAGGACGCTTGCCGTCGCTGCCCGAACGCTGTCGATGCCGGAATCGTTTCCGGCACCTGCGCGTACGTCTGGGCAAACTATACGGTTTCAGAGGAAACAGCGCAACAGCCGGGCGGCAGGGGAACGATATCGTCTGGATATCGCCCTGCGTTCCCCTCGATCCCTCGCCGTCAGGGGATCGAATCCCCTCTGCCGCACTGTGCGTAGCGGAACGCGTTCTTGCCCGTTTTCTTGACCTCGTACATCGCTTCGTCAGCGGCGCGCAACAGGCCCGATTCGTCCGCGCCATGGTCGGGGAAGACCGCAATGCCGATACTGGCCCCGACCCGGCACAAAACCTCTCCCAGGACATCGATCGGTTTACGCAATTCGTTCAGCACCTTGACAGCCACCGTTCCGGCATCCTCGATCCTGGCAATATGGGACAAAACGACGATGAATTCGTCGCCGCCGATCCTCCCGACCAGATCTTCTTCGCGCATGCTGGCGGACAACCGCTCGGCCACGATGCGCAGCACGGCGTCGCCGACCGCATGGCCGTAGCTGTCATTGACGTCCTTGAACCCGTCCAGATCGATGAACATCATGGCGGCGCGGAACCCACCGCGCCGGGCCAGGGCCACCACGCGCCGCACTTGTTCGGTGGCCATCCTGAGATTGGGCAGGCCGGTCAACGGATCGTAATTGGCGAGCATTTCCGCCTGGCGCAGGCGGTAACCGGCCAGCACCGCCGCCAGATAAGCGCTGACCGCCTGCACGGTTTCGACATCGCCATGCCCCAGACGGGGCAAAAACGGGCGCTGCTCGATCAACCGGCCAGTAACCAGAATCGCCACGACGTCGCCATGCAGCACCACCGGCGCGGCGATCAGATAGGGCAAAAGCAGATCCCGGCGTAAATCCGCCAGCATGTCCGGGCCGGACGCGCCGGTGACCAGAGCCGGACGCAAAGGATCGAGGATTTCAGCCGCCCCCGTGACGCGCCGGCCAGAGACCTTCTCCCGTTCGGCGGTGTCATACCCCTGAAGGACGGTCGCCACGAAATTTCCGTCACCTTCCGGGAACAACACCACGGTGCGCTGCATGTTGAGAGCGCCATTGATACGCCGGCTGATTGCCAGAAAGCTGTTTTCGTAATCGACATCTTGGCCCAGTGTCACCGCAAGCTCACCCATCAGCGTGAAGCCCCGGCGTTTTTGTTCCAATTCATGGCGCAGATTGCCCGCCAGCAGATCCACTCGCAGCAGTTGGGCCGCGACCAGGTCGATTCTTTGGCGCAGATAGGCGTTTTCGCGCCGCAACGTCTCCAACTCGGAAACCTCGCCGCCGGAAGGGGGAAGAGCCGGACTCATGAGGGGACGCTGAGCAGGCAGAATACGCCGGTCCAATCCAGCGCGCGCGCGCGGCCCATGATCTGGCCGATCTCCACACCGCTATAAAGTCCCAGCAACGGCGCGCGACCCGCGATTGCCTTTTGGATCGCCACCGCGTCTTCGCTATCGATGCCGGCATAGCCGGCGGCCCGGCCCGTGCAATTGATGTAAAGAGCGAACAGGGGCTTGCGACCTTCCAACCGGGCGAAACAGCATTCCACGCGAGGGGCGATGTAATCCATATCGATGCTGCGATGCATGATCTGGAATTCCGTGCCCGTGACCATGTCGGCCTCGAACATGGTCAGGCCGTTCCGCGCTTCATCCACGGAAAGACACAGGCGGTTGACATAGGATTCCTCGTCGAACGGCCCCCATTTGTCCCCTTTGTTCATGCCAAAGGTCAGGAACAGGCCGTAATCCTCGGCCGGGATCGATTCCCCCATGATCGACCGGACGAAATCCAGCGCCGGAACACCGTCGATTTCCAGGATCGTCGCCCCATCGGCAGCCGTTACCGTGTGATAGCCGGTAGCGGGCTTGCAGCCATGCATGACGATGCTGTCCAGACGAATCCCGCCGGAAAAAAGCAAAGCCAGGGCCTTACATTCGCCGATGCCCTCACCGGTCCATTGCAGGGTCGGTTGGGCGATCATATCCCCCATCAGTCCGCAACCGACCAGGTTGGGCAAAAAGCCAAGCCCGTTCTCGATGCCGTCGATCAAAGGCGTAGCCAGAATCAGATGCGGTGAAGAACCGGAATGATCGGCCGAGTCGTAAAACAGCAGCACGGGCGAATTCCTGTTCGCGCCCAGCGCGGCCAGCCGCCGTCCCAGACGCTGTCCCACCGGATATTCCCCGCAAGCGAGATCGCCCTCGACCAGCAGATCGCAAGAGACATTGCCAAGCGTCAGGGCCGCCAGCACGACCTGATCGCCCGCATAACCGAAATGTTCGCTAGAGATTGCCCCGACCGACCAGCCGCCGACGATGGGGACGTCCGCCCCGACCACGGACGCTACGGCGTCGCGTAAAGCCTGTGCGTCATGGCGGGCGGTGGAAAACAAGAGGACGATATCGCATCTGTCCGCCCCCGACTGCGCCAAGGCTTCCCGCGCAACCCGGATACCAGCTTCCGCACTATCGGGATTCTCGCTATAGCCGACGCCGACTTTCATGGTCTCAGACCCGACGCCGCCGATCGTGCACCTCTCTCTCATCCGTTTTTCTTCTCAAGTGTGCATTCCTCTTTCTTGTTCCTTCATATAGAAGAAATTTATTAGATAGTAATTATACGAAAAAGAAAACTATCGTTTATTATACCAGGTGAATACGCCGTAATTTCCCGACAAGACTTATACTCCACTTCAGGTAATGGCCGGCTTCCGTAGGAACAACCTCGTGAAACTTCAGCGACTTGCGACGCCTTGCCCAGGGGCGTAGATTGAGGCGCTTGAGCGGAGCCGACTTGGGCGCTCTACGCGTTTCTTGGATCATCGGGAGGATATTGTTTCATGACCGTTCTGGCCGAGGCCCTGGAAATAACCGCACGGCTGATGAACGAGGAGTTGGACCGGCACCTCCCTATAAGCGAAGGGCCCG
Source organism: Rhodospirillaceae bacterium (assembly GCA_034926235.1). Taxonomy (GTDB): domain Bacteria; phylum Pseudomonadota; class Alphaproteobacteria; order Rhodospirillales; family Magnetospirillaceae; genus JAYFRE01. The sequence goes on along the minus strand of JAYFRE010000011.1, from coordinate 5,181 downwards.
AGCGTCCGCTACAGGAAGCGATGCGCTACGCCTGCCTGGATGGCGGGAAAAGACTGCGCCCTTTTCTGGTCCTTGAAACCGCGAAACTGTTCAATGTCGCCGAGCGGGCCGCGCTTAGAACCGCCGCCGCGATCGAGCTGGTGCATTGCTATTCGCTGGTTCATGACGATCTACCGGCGATGGATGACGATGATCTGCGGCGCGGCCGCCCCACCTGCCACAAGGCCTTTGACGAGGCGACGGCGATTCTGGCCGGCGACGCCCTGCTGACCAAGGCGTTCGAGGTTCTGACCGGCCCGGCTACCCATCCCGATCCGCAGGTGCGCTGCGAGCTGGTCTGGGAACTGGCGACTGCGTCCGGCGATCGCGGCATGGTCGGCGGTCAGATGTTCGATCTCCGCGCCGGCCTGCTGGATATGGACGTGCAGGCCGTAACACGGCTACAACAGATGAAGACTGGCCGTTTGATCGGTTTCGCCTGCGAGGCCGGCGCGATCCTGGGCAAGGCCCCCGCCTCGCACCGTCAGGCACTGAAAATGTTCGCCCATGATCTGGGTCTTGCATTCCAGATCGCCGACGACATCCTCGATATCGAAGGATCGGCGGAAGAAGTCGGCAAGGCTTTGCACAAGGACGCCGATGCCGGAAAGGCAACCTTTGTGTCACTGATCGGCGTCGAACGCGCCCGCCTGCAGGCCAATGCCCTGGCCACTCAGGCGGTTCAGCATTTGGAGGTCTTCGACGACCGCGCCCGGCTTTTGCGCGCCGTGGCGTCTTATGTGGTGGAGCGCCGCCACTGAAAAACGAAAAGAAGAATGAGCCGATGAGCAAGACACCCCTTTTGGACGGACTGAATGGCGTCGAGGATATTCGCGCTCTCGGCATCGAGGATTTGCGCCGTCTTTCGGACGAGATCCGCGACGAGACGATCCGAATCGTCTCGAAAACCGGCGGACATCTCGGTGCCGGGTTAGGCGTCGTCGAGCTGACCGTCGCGTTGCACCATGTTTTCGATACCCCCCGCGACCGCCTGATCTGGGATGTCGGGCACCAGGCCTATCCGCACAAGATTCTGACCGGCCGGCGCGCGGGCATGCGCCAATTGCGTCAGGGCGGCGGTCTATCCGGTTTTACCCGCCGCAGTGAAAGCGACTATGACCCGTTCGGGGCGGGACACTGTTCGACCTCGATTTCCGCCGGGCTCGGCATGGCGGTGGCGCGCGATCTGTCGGGCGACGCGCATAATGTCGTGGCGGTGATCGGCGACGGCTCGATGAGCGCGGGCATGGCCTATGAGGCGATGAACAACGCCGGCTCGATGGACAGCCGCCTGATCGTGATCTTGAACGACAACGACATGTCCATCGCCCCTCCGGTGGGCGCGATGAGCGCCTATCTGTCGCGTCTCTTGTCGTCGAAATCCTTCCATTCGCTGCGCGATCTACTGAAGGATCTGGCGGCGATGTTCCCGGCCCCGCTGGAGCGGGCGGCGAAACGGGCCGACGAATTTGCCCGCGGCATGGTTTCAGGCGGCGGTACCCTGTTCGAGGAATTGGGATTCTATTATGTCGGGCCCGTGGACGGGCACCGGCTGGATCATTTGCTCCCCGTTCTGCGCAATGTGCGCAACGCCCCCCGGACGGCCCCGGTCCTGGTCCATGTCGTGACCAAAAAGGGCCATGGCTATCCCCCGGCCGAGGCTGCCGCCGACAAATATCACGGCGTCGGCCGCTTCGATCTGGTGACCGGCGCGCCGAGCGCGCCCAAGACCAATCTGCCCACCTACACGTCGGTATTCTCGAAAGCCCTGCTGGCCGAGGCCGAACGGGATGAACGGATCGTCGCGGTGACGGCGGCGATGCCCTCAGGCACCGGCCTGGACGGATTCGCAAGGGTCCATCCCAAGCGGTTTTTCGACGTCGGCATCGCCGAACAGCATGCCGTGACCTTTGCGGCGGGCATGGCCGCCGAAGGACTGAAACCGTTCTGCGCGATCTATTCCAGTTTTTTGCAACGCGCATATGACCAGGTCGTACATGACGTCGCCCTGCAAAACCTGCCGGTGCGCTTCGCCATCGACCGCGCCGGCCTGGTCGGCGCGGACGGACCGACCCACGCCGGCATCTACGACCTGACCTTTATGGGCTGCATCCCCGGCATGGTGATGATGTGCCCGTCGGATGAAGCCGAATTGATGCATATGGTGGCGACGGCGGCGGCCTATGAGGACGGGCCGATCGCCTTTCGCTATCCGCGCGGCGAAGGCACCGGAATCGCCTTGCCCGACCGGGGCACACCTTTAACGCTGGGCCGCGGACGAATCCTGCGCGAAGGAAACACCGTCGCCCTTTTGTCGCTGGGAACGAGGCTCGGCGAATGTTTGACGGCGGCGGATGAGTTGGCCGCGCGGGGATTGTCCACCACCGTGGCGGATGCGCGTTTCGCCAAGCCGATCGACCGCGATCTTCTGTTCCGGCTGGCGCGCGAGCATGCCCTGCTGATCACCGTCGAGGATGGCTGCGTGGGCGGATTCTCGGCGCTGGCGATGACGGAACTGGCCCGGGCCGGTCTGCTTGACGGGGGGCTGAAATTCCGCCCCATGACCTTGCCCGACCGGATCATCGAACATCACCACAATGTCCGCGCTCAATATGAGGATGCCGGGCTGAACGCTTCCCACATCGTCGCCTGCGCGCTGTCCGCGCTGGACGACGCAGCCTATGCCGTGAACCCGGCCAGCGCCTGAACGGTTGGATCGGAACTACAGGCGGCGGTAACGGTTCACCCCGTCCGGACCCCGTTCCCGCGTCATCAGGCCGCGCCCGATCAAATGGTTGAGATGCGCCAGCGTTTCGCCCAAAGCGAAAAAGATCTGGTGGTTGTCGAGCTTGCGGGCGAACAGCACCCCTAGCATATCGCTGGCGGCGACGCTGTCCCGGGCCGCTTCCAGCGCGGCTTCCAACCGTTCTTCATGATGATGCCGCAGCGCATCGATGCGCTCATGCAGCCCACGGAACGGCGTTCTGTGCGACGGCAGGACGAGAGTGTCGGCAGGCAATGCCTTGAAGGATTCCAAAGATGAGAGGAACCGGGCCAAAGGATCGTCGTCGGGCTCTATCGCCAGAATGCTGACATTGGGGGTGATCGTCGGCAGAATCTGGTCACCGGAAATAAGCAGACCAAGCTCGTCGCACACCAGACAGGCCATGGACGGAGAATGGCCGCGCCCGATCATCACCCGCCAGTTCCGCCCGCCGATCTTGATATCCTGCCCTTCCTCCAGCGCCTTGAAGCTGGACGGAATGCCATCGACGATGTTCCGGTAATGATGGACCCGTTTCGCGACCTCGACAGCGAAATCCTCGCTCGTGCCCGCTGCGCGGTAGAAACACGCGGCGCGTTCCCCGGCCTCTTCGCCGACATCCAGCCAGATCGTGCGCCCGGTCAGCCATTCTTCACGCGGGGTTTCGAGCGGCACGCCGAAACGCCGCCCCAGCCATGCCGCCAGCCCCATATGGTCGGGATGATAATGGGTGGCAATCAAACGCGTCAGCTTCCGCCCGCCCATCGGACCGACGAAGACCTGTTCCCAAAGGGCCCGCGTGCGGTCGTCACCGATCCCGGTATCGACCAGCGCCCAACCCTCGCCATCTTCGATCAGCCATAAATTGACGTGATCGAGCGCAAAGGGCAGCGGCATGCGCAGCCAGAGAACGCCGGGCGCGACAGGGACCGTTTCCCCGAAGGCCGGGGCTTGGTCGAAGGGGTGCGACAAAGGCATGAAGAACGATGATCCCAGGGCCGTTGACGTTACGATGCCGGCGGATGCCGGATCGACATCAGCGTCATCAGGATATCCACGATTTTCTCGTCGCCGTCCAGCCGGTCCGTATTGATCACCACATCGAACACGCTGTCGTCGCCGCCCTTAACCTTGAAATTATCCCGCAGGAACCGGTCGCGCCGCTCATCGGCTTCCGTAACCAGCCTGCGGGCCTCGGCCGCATCGACTCCATCACGGGTCTCGGTCCTTTTGGCGCGCGCAGCGGCCGAACCGGTGATGCGAACCCGCAAGGCCCCGCTGTTGGCCAGAACCAGATGAGCGCCGTGGCCCAGGATGACCCCGCCATCGGCATGGGCGATACCGATCACCACATCGGCCAGAGTCTGGCGGTAATCGTCGAGCAGGGGACGCCCGGACGTCACGGCGCCATAAAGCCAGATGCCTCTGAGCGGCGCGGCGCCGCCGTTGAGCGCTTCGATCATGGCCGGGTCTGTTTTAAGACGATGGGCGATGCGCTCCAGAATCTGGCGATCATAAAAATCGACGCCCAGGCGTTTGGCCAGAAGTGACCCAATTGCATCGCCGCCCGAACCGAAATCCCGGGACAAGCAGACCACCGGACGGGACAGGGTAACAGGGGCCGCCGGATGGTCGCGAAACGACACCAGGATGGTTTGAAGCACTTTCTGGATATTGGACATTGCCCTGCTCCTTAAGCCTCCGGCTCCCACGCGAGCCAGCGTTCTTACCCTTAATGTAATGCCGGAAAGGGGATGCCGCCAGACAGGGGGTGACGTCAAATACGCCCGACAGATCTTCCGATTTCAGTCGAACAGCTTGTCGATATCCGCCTGGCTGATCCCCTGATCGCCCAAGGCGGGTCCGTTGAGCAGCTTGCTGTCCTCGTCCACCGCGATGTCCTCGACCGGTGCGACCGGCGCCTCAGCCAGAGAATCGTGGCCCCAGATATCGATCATCCGGTTCAACCGGTCCTCGATGAATTGCAGGGTTTTCACCACCTTGCTGATCCGCTGGCCGGTGATGTCCTGGAAATTGCTTTCTTCGAAGATACGGACCACCGCGTTCTGGATGGCCTCGATATCCTGGACCGTTTCCTGATCCTCGGCCCTGGCGTGCAGCTTGCGCGCCAAATCATCCACGGTTTCAGCCGATTCCAGAATGCCTTGCGTGGCCCTTTCGGTCGCATCGACGATGGCGTCGAGTTCGTTCGTGACGATGGCCAACCGGTCGTTATCCGTGTCTTTGGGACGGATAGCCGAGATTTCCCGCTTGGTGTCCTCGATCCGCTCGCTCATCAGGCAAATCTCGGCCCGCAGCCGGGCGATCTCCGTCACCGGATCGCCTGAGTCGGCGATGGGCGGCGCGGCCTGCGGCAT
>JAYFRE010000146.1:0-5311 GCA_034926235.1 Rhodospirillaceae bacterium | reverse complement strand
CTGCTGGCTGGATGAGATCGCCGAGATCAGAAGACCGACCCCGCACAGGGACAAGGCATAGGCGAAGGTGGCCAAGGCCAACAACCAGATCGATCCCACGAAGGGAACGCCATAAACAAAGACCGCCGCCAGCGCGATGATCGCCCCCTGGGTCATCGACACCAAGATGCCCGGCACCGATTTTCCCAGCATGATGTAGGCTGGCGTCAACGGCGTGACCAGAAGCTGGTCGAAGGTTCCCTCCTCGCGCTCGCGAGCCAGGGACAGGGCCGTGACCAGCAGGCAGCCGACCGTGGCGATGATCGCCACCAGGCAGGGCAGCACGAACCAGATATAATCCAGATTGGGGTTGTAGAGATTGCGGACGACCAAGCTCGCCGGCGGCTGCGCGCCATATTCCCGGGAAAAATCGGCCGTGACCTGTTGGATATAGGAAAAGGCGATCTGGGCCGCATTGGAGCGCCGCCCATCGATCAGCGCCTGAAGCGCAACCGGTTCCCCCGCCAGCACCTTCCGCGAGAAGTCCGGTGGAACGCGGATGGACAACAGCGCGGCCTGCCGGTCGATCACCTGGCGCTGCTCATCCTCGTCATGCAGCGAGATCACTTGGGAAAAGGCCGACGCATACGATAGACGCTGGATCAGCTCGATCGCCGGCGCACCCTCATCCTCGTTCAGGATCGCCAGGGTCGCGTTCTTGACCTCCAGCGTGGTTGCGAAAGGAAAGATGGCCAATTGCAGGATCAGCGGCGTCAGCAACACCATGACATTGCGGCGGCTCGATAGAAGCTGGCGCAATTCCTTGATGATCAGGGCGACGATTCGGTTCCACATGACGCGCTCAGCCGTCCAGCCGCCGGCGCGTCTTCCAGGCGGTCAGCCCAAGCCAGAACAGCGCCGAAAGCAGCAGGAACAAAAGATTGGGCAGCAACACGGAAGCCACGTCGCCCGCCTGGAACAGGGTTTGGAGAATTTTGACGAAATAGCGCGCCGGCACCAGCCAGGTAATGGCCTGCACGATGGCGGGCATCGACGAAATCTCGAAAATCAAGCCCGACAGCAGCGATGCGGGCAGGAACGCGGCGTTGAGCGCGCTTTGCGCGGCGGTAAACTGATTTCGGGTCACGGTCGAAAGCAACAACCCCATCCCCAGCGCGCTGCCCAGGAACAGGCTGGTCGACAGCAGCAGAAGCCAGATCGACCCCCGGAACGGCACCTTCATGAGAAAGACGGCGATCAGCACGCAGATCAGCATCGCCACCAGGGCCAGCAGGTAATAGGGCAGGCTTTTGGACAAAAGCAGTTCGGTCCGGCTGACCGGCGTCGCCAGCAGCGCCTCCATCGTGCCGCGCTCCCATTCCCGGGCGATGACGAGCGAGGTCAACAGCGCGCCGATGATGGTCATCACCACCGAGATCGAGCCCGGGATCAAATAGTTCCGGCTGACGGTGGTTGGATTGAACCAATAGCGCGGCTCGATCGAGATCGGCTCGGCGGCGGATGCGCCATTGGCGTCCGCCCGGGCGGCGAGCCACCCTTTGAACAGCCCCTGCGCGTAGCTGGAAACGAAATTCGCCGTGTTCGGCTCGGACCCGTCGGTCAGCACTTGCAACTGGGCCGCGCCGCGTCCTTCCAGAACCTGCGTGGTGAAATCCTGCGGAATGATGATCGCGCCCCGGACCTTTCCCTGCTTCAGCAGGGGGGCGATCTCGTCCCGCGTAACGGCGAAAACCGGATCGATATAGGGCGAGCCTGCGGCCATAGAGGCCAGACGGACGGCCTCGACGCCGTCATCTTCCAGAACCACCGCGATTTTCAGCCGGTTGGTGTCGAGCGAAATGCCGAACCCGAAGATCAGCAACAGGACGACCGGCAGAACGATAGCGATCAGCAGGCTGCTGGGATCGCGCACGATCTGGCGCGTTTCCTTCAGGCAAAGCGCCGACATCCTGCGCCAGGAAAAACCGGACCGTTCGACGGGCGCGGACGTCATGCCGCGGCCTCCTTCCCTTTCCGCTTCGCGTCATCTTGCTGAATCAGGCCGACGAAAGCATCCTCGAAAGTGGGGTCGGGCAGATCTTTGCCGGCGACCGAGCGCTTCAGCTCGTCGGGCGTTCCCGACGCAATCATCCGGCCATGATAGATCAGACCGATCCGGTCGCAATATTCGGCTTCGTCCATGAAATGGGTGGTCACCATCACGGTGACGCCCTTGTCCACCAAGGCGTTGATATGGGTCCAGAACTCTCGCCGCGTCACCGGATCGACGCCCGAGGTCGGCTCGTCCAGGAACAGAAGCGACGGCTCATGCATCAGGGCGCAGGCCAGGGCCAGACGCTGCTTGAAGCCGAGCGGCAAGTCACCCGCATTGGTGCGCCGGTAGCGGTTCAGATCGAAGCTGTCCATCATCTGCGTGACCTTCGCCATCCGTTCCGCGCCCTTCAGCCCATAGATGCCCGAAAAGAACAACAGGTTCTGTTCGACGCCGAGGTCACCGTACAGAGAGAATTTCTGCGCCATATAGCCCAGCTTCTGGCGCGCCGCGCCGGCGCTTTTCTTCAGATCGAGCCCCATCACCCGTGCTTCGCCTGAACTGGGCGTGAGCAAGCCGCACATCATGCGGAAAGTGGTCGATTTACCGGCTCCATTCGGCCCCAAAAGACCGAAAATCTCCCCGCGCCGGACATCGAAGCTGACATGATCGGTGGCGGTGAAATCGCCGAAGACCCGGGTCAGTTCGCGGGCATGGATCACGGCCGCCGGGTCCACACCATTGGGCAGCTCCGCCTCGGGCATGGTGTCGGCCAGAACCGAATGCCCGTCCGGGCCACCGCCGACAAGATCGATGAAGGCGTCTTCGAGCCTGGGATCGACCGGAGCCGCTTCTGCCCCCTCCGCACCGGCCATCACCTCGTCCGGCGGCTGATGCATGCCCTCTTTTAACACCAGCCTTACGCTGTCGCCCTGAATCACGCCGTCCACCACATCGGCGCTGCCCAGCGCCCGACGCAGGAAATGACGCCGGTTGCCGGAAATGCCCCGGACCTGAACGCAGCGCCCCTGCATCCGTTCGATCGCCTCGGCGGGAGGCCCGGAAAAAATCACCCGGCCCGCATTCATCAAACACAGATCGGTGCAGCGCTCCGCCTCGTCGAGATAGGCCGTCGCCCAAACCACCGCCATGCCGTCCTTAGCCAAGCCGGTCACCATCTGCCACAGATCGCGGCGCGATATCGGATCGACGCCGACCCCCGGCTCGTCAAGCAGCAGCAGTTCGGGCGTGGCGATCAAAGTGCAGGCCAAGCCCAGTTTCTGCTTCATCCCACCCGACAATTTGCCGGCAAGGCGTCCAGTGAATGGTTCCAGCCCGGTGAAATTCAACAATTGTTTGAATCGGTCCTGGCGCGCCTGGCCGCTCACGCCGCGCAGATCGGCGTAAAGGACGAAGTTCTCCAGGACCGTCAAATCCTCATACAAACCGAATTTCTGAGGCATGTAGCCGATCCGCGCATGAAGCGCGCTGGCATCGCGGATCGGGTCCAGCCCAAGCACCGATACGGACCCCTGCTTGGCCTTCAACAAACCGGCGACGATGCGCATCAAGGTCGTCTTACCCGCCCCATCGGGTCCGGCCAGGCCGGTGACGATGCCGGGGCGGATCTGAATATCGATCCCCTCCAGCGCTGCCTCGTCTTTGCCTTGTTCGGGATAGCGGTGTCTCAAGCCCTGCAGACGGACAACCGGCTCGTCCGTCATGATCCTAGGACCCTGGCTGGGTGGCCAGCCGCACCGTCACCGGCATGCCTTGACGCAAGATATCGTCGGCATCCTCGATCAGGACGCGGATCCGATAAACCAGAGCGGTCCTCAGATCCTGGGTCTCTACCTGCTTGGGCGTGAATTCCGCCCGGGACGAGACAAAACCGACAACGCCTTCATAGGGTTTACCCGGGCGGGAATCGCTATAAACCAGAACCTTGGTTCCTGGCGCCACCCGCCCCAGATCGGGTTCGGGCACATAGGCGCGGATGCGCACCGGCCGGTCAAGCGACAGGGTGACGACCGAAGTTCCGGTATTGACCATTGCACCCGGTTCGACGGCGCGGGTCAGAACCGTACCCGCGCTGGGCGTGGTCAAAACGGCATCGTCCAATTGCAGCTTGGCGGAATCGCGGCGCGCCAGGGCCGCCCTGCTTTGCGCCGCCGCCTGATCGAGCTCCTCGGGCCGCGCCCCGTTGCGGGCGGCGATATAGGTTTGCCGGGCCGATTCGTGCGCGGCCTTGGCCTCGTCATAACTGGCCAGAGCGTTGTCGCGCGCCTGGCGCGAACTGGCGTTGACCGTAAGCAAATTCTGCTGGCGTTCTAGAGTGATCCGCGCATTAGCGACGGTCGCGGCGGCGCCTTCCATCTGCGCCTTGAGCCGGGCGACATCCTCGGCCCTGACGCCGGCGCGCAGCAAGGCCTCGGTCGCCTCTGCCGTTGCCAGCTCTCCTTCGGCATAAGCCAACGCTTTTGTGAGCGGTTCAGGGTCCAGCTTGGCGATGGCATCCCCTGGGGCGACCTTATCGCCTTCCTCCACCAGCATCTCGGTGACGCGGCCGGCGACACGGAAAGCCAGGTTGACCTCGCGGATATCGACATTGCCGCTGAAGACAGGGACCACCTCATCCGATTGACGGGCATACCAAAAGGCGAAACCGCCAGCCAGAACCAGGGCGGCGCACGACAGGACAAGAATACTGCGCTTCATATCCGATGCGACCTCAACGACAGGAAGGTCAGGATACGGGCCCTTCCCTTTTTTCTCAATAAAAATGACTGACGGGTCATTTTATGCCATCATCCTTTCACGATGACAGAGCCGGGGAACAGCGCCCCGGGACGGATGGAAACGGAACGCATACGCCTGAAAAAACAGGCGAAACGCACCGCGATCCTTAAAGCCGCCCTGGAGGAATTCACAGAAAACGGGTTCGCGAAAACCCGGTTGGCCACGGTCGCGCAAAAAGCCGAAGTGGCGAAGGGTACGCTTTATCTTTACTTCGCCAGCAAGGAGGAGCTTTTCGCCGGCGTGGTGGAAGAGACCCTGTCGCCGCAGGAACCATACGGGGAAGAAACCAGCGAAACTTCCCTCCGGCCGGAAGACCGTTTGAGCCGTTTTCTGTTGGACGACCTCGTCTCCCTGCGTGATTCCGGGCGCACCGGCATCGCGCTGGTCGTTCTGACCGAAGGCCATCTTTTCCCACGTCTGGTCGACATCTACACCCAGGCCGTTCTGACGCCGATCCTGAACCGGATCATGGCGCTGGCC
>JAYFRE010000104.1:0-25427 GCA_034926235.1 Rhodospirillaceae bacterium | reverse complement strand
CATCGAGCGCATGTTTAATAGGCTCAAGCAGTTCCGACGCATCGCCACCCGCTACGACAAGACCGCCAAATCCTTCCTCGGTTTCCTGCATCTTGCCGCCGCCAAGCTCTGGCTACCGGCCTTTGTCAACAGGACCTAGGGTCCGCCTTTTCGTTTCAGAGGCCAGTCTGCATTCCAACCGCCCTATCGGTCAGAACGCCTATCCCTTGATGGCCATCGCCGGATCACTTTTCCAACATTGACAGTTTTATTTTTGGCGGATCTACTCCCTGTTCCCGTCGTCGCTTCGGGCGTTAGGAGTGAGGGGACGCAAAAGCGCCATCATTCACTCGCGGCGGGGGACCTTCCCATTGGTGGGCCGTCTTTAACCGCCTTCAGCACATTATCCCAACACACCCGTCCAGAGATGCCCCCCGCGCATCGGGCGTCATTCGCGCCGTCAGTTTTAATCCCAGAGGGGCCGCAACTGCGTCGGTCCGTCGATTGGCATTCGCCCCCGCTGTGCTATATTTGCGGAAGCGGGACTGTCACCGTCGCTTCGGGCGTTTGCTGCGGGCCCTATGGGCATGGAGCGGGAGAAACGGGCGCTGGAAGGCTGACCTTAGGGTCAGCCTTTTCGTTTCGGGACCAGCCTTGCGTTTTGCACCACTCTATCGGCCAGAACGCTACATTCGGTCTGGCGGGCGGCATACGGTCATCAGGCGGATGATAGGCGGATTTTATCTGGGAAAATCGTTATCTGGATTTATTGGGCGGAACCGGTTTTTCTGTCCGTTTTTGTTTTTTTATTTGAAGTATTCCTGCTTCGCCCGAAAATAGACCACCTGCCGCATCGTCATGCTGAGCACGTCGAGATAGAGCACTGGCCTCACCTCGTCCCCATAAAGGCTGCGCAACTCCGCCACCCGCGGCATTAACGATCCCCGACATACTTGCGAAACGATCATAGCCCAGCGCCAGCCAAGATCCTGAGAGTCTTCTCCAGCCTTCGGGCCGTAAAACGCACTCAGTTGCTCAAGCGTCATCGACACGCAGAGAACATAGCGATCCGAGTGTTCTATCGCGGCGTCGTTTTTCTTGCCGGTGTCATCCGCCAGCGCCGGGAAAGCCAGCAAAACCGCCGCCGCGACAATCATCTTCCATATCATGACCACCACCCCGTTTCCGTCAGACGGATGATATCATGAAGCGATCCGTCATGCCGCTCCGAACGGTATTGGCCGGCGATCTAAACGGCGACACCGCCCGCATAAGGCCCGCATCCCCAGAGATCTGGCAGATGAAAACTTCTATGCTTGCGGGATCGCGCATGGCCAGCTTCGTGTGCTGAACTGCCTTGGCGGTTTTATCCAACATCGCCGCTGTCCGGCTGGCCCGTGTCGTCGGATTCCGTTCTATGAAATCGGTCGGGAAACCAGTTGCTCCACGCCATCCGGTCCGAGGCCTTCCTGAACAGAGCGGCAGCGGTAGGACGGCGGTCACCGGAAATTCTCGAACGAATATTTCCGTCCATCACACGTCATTTTTACTCACTCTTTTCTTTGAGAAACAGCCACTGCTTCGGCGCATTCCCCTCTCCGGCCTTCCCTGTTGGGGTATTCCTCCCATTCTCCAACTGCCAATGCATCAGCGTCGCCTGTGTATAAATCGCATTCAACATCGCTGTGGCGACCGCTCTGGAATAGACTGGGGGCCGTATCTCGTCGCCATAAATGGCGCGCACCTCCCGCATCTGCGCCGCAAACAGTGTCTCGCACTTTTTAGAAACGATATCCGCCCAACGCCGGCCGAGATCCTCAGCGTTACCCCCCGCCTTCGGCCTCTCTGTCTCGCTCAACCGGTCGAGCTCCGTCATTACGCAGGTGATATAGGGAACCGCAGCTTCTTCCAGCATGTCGGAAACTATTTTTTTGCCGGTGTCATCCGCCAGCGCCGGGAAAGCCAGCAAAACCGCTGCCGCGACAATCATCTTCCGTACCATGACCACCCCCGTTTCCGTCGGATGGATGATATCACGAAGCAATCACTACATGCCGCCATGAACGGTCTTGGCCGGCGATCGAAACAACAGATGCCCCCGATCAGATTTCACGCCCCATACCGGGTTGCCGTCTGATCCAAAAGATCGGTGATATCCCGATTCTGCGCGGGCCGGTCCGACAGGAACGCTTCGGCCTCGGCGACGGTCATGCCGCTAGTTTTTATTCTTGCTCCTCTGTGGCGGCTTGGCCGTTTGAACGGCCTCGCTCCCCTCAGCGGCCAGCAACCGGTCGAACACACCGCGCACCTCGGGCGTCAATTCGACATTCAGGCCCGACAAGGATCGGTAGATACTGAACAACCATGCACTAAACCGTTCGAAGACCTGCTGCAATGCGGCGCTCGGAGCCTTGCCTTCCATCAGATAGGCCTCTACGCCGCGCGCCCACTTCTCGTGCATCTCGACCGTCAGTGCCTCGCGGAGAGCCTCCGGGCTGGCCGTGGCGACATCGATCTCAGCCCCCAACCAATCCATAGCGGTTTGAAGATCGCGCACGATCCGGCTTTTCGCCCCAGGCAACACCCTCGAATCGGATTGATCACCGATCATCTCGAACAGCCAGCGATGCCCACCCTCATGCAGCACAGTCGAAAGATCCGCCTGATCGAACAGACGGATCACATCCGCGACAGGATCGTAAGAACCACGCCAGGTGCCGTTGCTATTGCCATCGCCATTGCCAGGCTGAAAATAAGGATTCCCTCCCATATCCTTGACGCCAGAGAGCATCTGGCGGATACTGATTGACAAAGGGTGGCTGCCCTGTGAAGCCGTTGATGGAGAACCGTGAGGGAATCCGGAGGTATGGGGGCCACCCTTTTTGCTTTCCAGAACTACGTCATAGGCGTCAAACGAACCTGGATCGATCTTGAGACCGTCCTTCGTCCGATGCGCTACAATCCGGACCACTTTGATTTTGCCTTGATCGCTCACCGGAACATAGAATCGGTGATAATCGATGACGTCCGGCTTCTTATCTGCCTTGGTGTTGGGGCCGCTTTCGATCAGAGCCGCATGTTCTAGCAACATCGGTAGATTGAAGATGGACTTGTTCCGAGCGGGAAGGTCTTTCTCGAAAACGGGAGCGCCAGAATAGGTGATGTGCTTAACGTTTTCGGGAAGAACCCTTACAATCCGCCCTGCATCCGCCGTATCCAGTGGCTGGTTGACTATGGTCGTTAGCTTGGCGATCAAATCTGATGGCTTCCGCTTCGCGCCCAACAAGGCGGCGAGATCAACCACCTTAACCATGCGGCCCGGATCGACGCCGGCATTCACTGGTTGCCCCAGCGCCGCACCACTCCCATCCTCCATCGCCTTTAGCACATCGTCCCGGCTCGCCTGCTCCGGGTTGATTCCTCGCGCATCCAGCACCGCACGCACCGCCTGGACCTGTTGGGCGGAAACCGCCGCCGTTTGGTCTGAACGCAACGCCGCCAGCATGGAATCGACGTCCTCGGCGGAGGGAAGCGTGTGTGACCCAAGGAATGTGGGATGGGCACTGTTCTCTGGTGCGCCACTCTGCACACTGTGGTTATCTGGCTGGTATCGATAGCTCTTGCCTTCCCCCCCATTCGACGTCAAAATAATTTCCGAGCCCGGTTGAACCCCGTCGTGAGCCGGGGGGAGGTCCCTGATCTGAACAGCCATCGGTTCCGCCGATGGTGGCTTCACCAGAACCGCAGACTCACCGCCCTGCCGCCGGGCTTCATCCATCTTATGAGCAAGTTGAGCATCACTCATGATCATCGCAGAGATGATCTGGTGCTGTTGCTTCCCTGGTTTAATTTCAAGGACAGCCGTCTTGTTCCCACCGTCACGCCGGATGAGAAGATATGCCTCAGCACTCGATGCCGGAATCGCCAGATCAGGATTGGAAAGCACATGCTCGATATGCGCGGCAAGCTCTTCCTTTGAGGCAAATCGTGCGGACGATTTGCCTGCCTTCTTTTGGTATTTCCTGAACAGCCCGTCATAGTTGGCCTGAATCGGTTTATTTTCGATACCAAGCCAGGAATGCAACCATCCGGGCGTAGGAACAACCGGCTGTCCGAAAAGCTCGCCTCCCCCATCCTCCATCGCCTTTAGCACATCGTCCCGGCTCGCCTGCTCCGGGGTGATCCCTCGCGCATCCAGCGCCGCACGCACCGTCAGGACCTGTCGGGCGGAAACCCTCGCCGTTTGGTCTGAGTGCAACGCCGCCAGCATGGAATCGACATCCCCGGCGGAGGGAAGCGTGCGCGGTCCCAGGAAGCCGGGACGCTCCTCGGCCCACAGCGCATCCGGGTCCATGCCGCGATCCCGCGCCCGCTGAAGAATGCGTTCACGCCACAGCACAGCTTCGGCCCGGGCGCTGTCTTCGGTCTGCCCCGGCAATCCAACCAGAACGGACGCGACATCATCCTCGATCGCCTGTCCGAGTTTCCGTCCCTCATGCTGGGTCTCCATCCGCTCCAGCTGGTCGCCGGCATCCCGGTCCTGCGCGAGCGTGTCGGACAGGAACGCTTCGGCCTCGGCGACGGTCATGCCGCTAGTTTTTATTCTTGCTCCTCTGCGGCGGCCTCACTGTTTGAACTGCCCCGTTCCTCTCCGCGCCCAACATCCGATCGAACACGCCGCGCACCTCGGGCGTCAATTCGACATTCAGGCCCGACAAGGATCGGTAGATATCAAGCAACCACGCACGAAACTGCTGAAATAGCCCCTGCATTTCGATACTGGGGGCTTTGCCTTCGAGCAGATAAGCCTCGAAGCCTCGCGCCCATTGTTCATGCCCGGAGCGTTTCCCCTCGACATCCATTCCTCGCCATGCCGCGAGCCGAGCCTCGGAAGTCTCGCCAGCGACGCCGATCCAGCGCAGAGCCGCGTCCATGTCGGCCCTGATTTCGTTCGGCGACGCAGGATCGGCCGCGAGACGCCCAAATGCATCAAGGAAGAAGTGCCCGGACTCGTGCAGGAAGGTGGACAGGTCCGCGTTCTTCAGCAACGCGATGGTGTTGGTAGCAGGAGAAAAGCTACCTCGTGCAGGATGGTTGAGCACGTACAGGTTGACGCCACCGTTATCGTTCAATATACTCTGTTGTAGGGTTGTCTCTTCGTTTTCTCCAGCGCCCGCTTTGTGAGCGGGGTCGCTCCGGGTCAACGAAGTGGCAACCTCTTTTATGGGGTTATGATTGTAGTACAAGTTCCCCGCCTGATCCTCCCTGATCGTTACCCCGACCTTCCACGACGTGCCGTCCATTTCGACCCAAGCAGTGAGCCAATGATATTCCTTGGTGCTGGGCTCTTGCGCTTGATCAACCGGAACGACTGAATTCTCGATCGTGCCGTTGGCGACAACATCCTGCAATGCAGCAAACAGCCGCAACTTCACTGGATTGGCCGAGGTGGAAAACGCCTTTTTCGCGTTCGCGAACCTCACCTCACGTCCAGAACTCTTATTGACGACGGTCGTGTCGCGCAGATTCGTTTCGTACCAGTCCCGAGCCGCAGCACGCAACGTTTTGACATCGGCGGAACGGGGCGCGATCTCCTCACCACCGATCGAGGCGACGACATCTCTGGCGTCGGCACGGTGAACATCCGCACTTGAAACCCCAGCGGCATCTGTCGCCGCATCGGGACTTATCTTCTCGCCTTGGTAGAAGTTCCGCAGCGTTTGATCTATACTATTGTCGGAGGCGTCGGTACGGCTAGCTGTGTCATCCGTGCCCGAGAGGGCGTCAGTGTCTGTCGTAGTGACGCCGCCGCCTTCAATCTTTTTCTTGAACGCCGTCAGCAGCCATTGTTTTGTGTGACCGTCCCAGGTGAGACGTACGCCCGCCCGGTGATCAATAGATTCTAAATTCACACGATTGGCACTGCGCGACACAACCCTCATCGCGGATAGAATATCTTGAAGGTTGTCCAGCACCTCGGGATGATATTTTATTAACTTTGCCAAACCGTAGCCGTCACTTCCCCCAGTGCCTTCGCGTCCCCACACCAAATCGATGTCCCCGATATCCGGATGATGCAACGCGCCGATGGCTTCGCCACTTTTCGTTTCCAGCAGCTTGGCGATCGCGCCGCGCGCGTCCCCTTTGAACTCGGTGAACACGGGACCGAACGGCCCTTCCTCGCCTTGGGCAAACCGCCGCCCGCCCTCGGGCAATTCGGCCACGACCTTAAGCGGAAAACGCTGGAACAAATCTTCCGGCGTCACGCCCAGGCGGGCCGCCTGCACGGCGTAGAAGCTCCCCATCATTGACGAATAAGCGTCGTTCACCTGCGGGCCGAAACGACCGACTGCGTCCAACTGATTCTTGATGCTGGCGCGAACAATATCGGCCGACCGCCTGAAAGCTGGCGACGCCCGCACGGAACCGGTATCCTCGACCGCCTGACCGGACTCCCGCCCCTCATGCTGGGTCTCCATCCGCTCCACAAGGTCGCCGGAATCCCGATTCTGCGCGAGCGTGTCGGACAGGAACGCTTCGGCCTCGGCGGCAGTCATGCCGTCCGCTTCGATTCTCGTGTTGGAGATCATCTGGGACCGCGCATCGGGCGTCATCCGTGCCACGGCCATCAGATATTTATCCGGCGCGATCCGTAAGTCGCCGCCAGCGGCTATGGCTTCCGGCAGCTGTTCGGTAACGCCCAATGCGTCAAGCGTCGCCTGGTCGATCGCACCCGACTGGTAAAGCTCGGACAAGCTTTGGGCTGAAACATGCAGCGAGCCATCCTCGGTGACTTGACGGATGAATGCCGCCATGCTTTCAAGATCGCGCGCCGCCAGTTTCGATTCCTGGACCGCCGAGACAGCATCGGTCAAGGCGGCTTCCGAGGTCTTCGCCTTGGCTGCCGTCCTCGACGAGCTATAGGCCCCGATACTGGCGCCCGGGATACCCAGTAACGCCATACCGCCCGCTGTCCGCGCAGCGATGTCGATGATGCGGTCGATGGCTTGTTCCTGCTCGGCCTCACTGGTGGCAAGCCGGTCGAAGCTACCGTCGCTCGCCATCTTCGCCACTTCCTCGGCGGTAATGTTGGTTATTTCCTGCAGGACTTCGGTGCCGGTCTCACCGGCCACCGCAAGCCCATATGCTTTGGTAAAGTTCTTAAACGCAGATTGTCCTCTTTTGGTGGTGACGTATTTGATTAGTCCCTGCGCCAGACGTTTCTTTACGGTGTCGATAACGGGTTTAGCAACGGCACCCTCGCCCACCATTTCCAGCGCGCCATTGATCAGGCCGACGCCGGTCGCAATACCCGTTTTCACTGTGGGGTCGAGTGGTTCACCGTTCTCTCCCCGGATGTCGTTCAGTTCCAGCCAGGCCATGCCCTGTTCGATCTGGGCGGATTCGGCGGCGGACTGCGCTCTCCATCCAAGAATGGCAGCCACCGGCGCGGTTACGAGTTCCTCAGGAATTAGCGCCTGCGGCCCCATCTGGCCCGCAATAATGGCGGCCCCAGCGCCGGTCATGGCGGCGACAGAGCGACGGGGAGCGCCCTCGATTTGCTGCCCCACCATCCGGGCGGCAGGACCGGCCATGTTGTTGATAATCCACATGCCCGCATCGGACTTGTCGGCGGCGTCGATCTGGCCGCGTAAGGCATTGATTCTTTCCTGCCTTTCCGGCGTCAACCCGGCCCCCATGACCTCAAGACCCAGAAAACCAAGCTTGTTGGTGGCGATGCCCGCATTGAATTCGGATGACAGCTTGTCCCAGGCGCGATTGAGTGCGGAAAGATTCGGGACATCGTCCTTGGCCAATGCCGCGTTGACGGGATTGGTCAGGAAAGCGCGGGTGGCTTCGGGGGCGGACCGGAACAGGCTTCCGGTGCCCATGGCCTCGAACCAGGGCATATCGGCCATGACCGCCCCGATCGGAGCGCCCGTAGACCGGGATAGGCGCGCAGCACGGGCCACCTGATCCGGCGACTTACCCACGGCTTCGTGGGCGTTGAGCGTCAGCATCGCTTGGGTATCGGCAGCCAAAGCTTCATCGGCAGCGGCCGTGTCGAAGGAAACCGGCGCGGAGCTTCCTCCGCCAGCCCCCCCGAAGATCTGGTCCGCGGCTTTCGCATCGAATCCGGTCATCATTTTTTCTCCTGCGCGCCACGCGTACCGGCTTCATAAGCCTTGGTCAGGGCCTCATGGGTGAGGGGAAGCTTGCGCGTCTGCAGGTAACCGATCACCTGCGGCAGGATTTCGACCGGAACGCCCGTCGCTTTCGCGATATCGGGCATGTTGCCCTCGGTGATTTCCAAATCGGGGCTATCGGCCGGGTCGTCATGCAGTCCGCCGATGTGGCGTCCGGGTGGGAAAAAAGCGTTTTGCTGCCGCCACAGCGCCCCCGCATAGCGGTAAAGCTCGTCCGCCGCCGGCGCTTTCCCGTTCGCCTCGTAATAGCTGTCGATCCATGCCCGCACGGCGCTCTTGGCGCGGATAGTGCGGGTGAAACGATTGGTCGAATCGGAGGGATCGCTTTCCGCGCGCCGCCGATCCTGCGCGCCAAAGGGAAACAGCTCCGCCACGATCCGATCGCCATCCGCGAACGCCGGATAGTGCAGCGTTGCCTGTCCGCCGGAACTGGCCATCCGCTGCTGTTCGGCCTGCCAATAGGCGATGCGGGCGGTTTCATGCCGGCCGAAATAGACGCTAAGATCGGTCTTGTCGGGATCGGCGAACCGCTCCGGGTCCTTCATCGCCAGCACCTGCAGGTCGTTTTCGATGACCGGATCAAAGGGAACCTTCCCAGCCGCGCCATAAGCCTTTCGCATCCGCGTCATGAAGCCCAGACCGACCGAAGACTGAAGCTCGGGCGGCAAGGTCGTTGGGTCCCGATTCTGCCCAAAAACCATCCCCGCCGCCTGTTGACGCGCCTTTTGCCCGCGCCGGGCCTGGGCCAGGTTCTCGACCGCTTCATCATGGTCCAGCCGCGACAGGGCCACGGCGCGATCGTCGGGGGACAAATCGGAATCCTTCATGATCCTGGCCCGCCCTGCGGCGAATCTCTCGCTCCCGGACGGCGAAACGCCTGTGCCCGCCCCTGACACAGGGACCGCCATCGCCCGCGACAAGGCCTGATCGACACGAACGCCCTGCTTCTTCTGATCGATAAGCGTCTGCATCTGCCCCAGCGATTCGGGCAGCAACGCCGCCCTGTTGTCGTCAAGGAACTTCTGTGCTTTCACTGGATTGACCTCGGCCGCCTGACCGATCACCGCCGACCAGAATGCTGATCCATAGCCGCGCTGTTTCGCCTCAACCTCTTTCGGCGACCAACCGTTACGCCGGGCGATGTTCAGGAGTTCGCCATAGCCGGTCGCAAAAGCCGCATTGCGCTCCGCCTCGTTCTCGAAGCGCTGCGTCCCATCCGCGATCGCGGATCGGATGACCCCCTCGGAAACGTCGTTCAACGCCTGTACCCGCTGACCGGCGGCATGGTGCGCAGCCTGGTCCAGTTCGGAGATCCGCCACCGGGATGCGAGCTGGTCGAACATTTGCCGCTGGGTCCGGTTGGACAGCCCATCGCTATGCTGCTTGATCACGGCGTCGATATCCGTTCCCAGCCGGGAATAGCCTTCAACGGCAGACTGGCCGCGCTGGGCGTAATAGCCGCCCACCCCGTCATCTCCGAACATCATATTGCGCAAATCATCCGACAGCGCCGTCCCTGCCTTTTTGACGGCGGCCAGATCGTCCTCGGCCCGCATCTGCGACGCGATCTCGCCCAGATGCAAACCGCTCCGCATCATCCCATGGCCCAAATCGGACAGCCCTTCGCCTCCGGCCCCGAACGCCAGCGCCGGCGCGTTCGACCGCTGATAGGGCATCGGGGTAGGCTGCTGCGTCTGTGTCGGAACGCGAGGCGGAATCGTCGGCATGAGGCCTCCTCAAAAAGAAAAGGCCGCCCGGTGAGGAGCGGCCTGTGATGTAATCTATAATTCACGGTTTCCGTTGACGCCTCGCTTTCTGTAATCTACAAATTACAGATGATCGAGGTTCGCCAGACATCGGATTTCGTCAAATGGCTCCGCGCCCTGAAAGACTCTCGGGCCAGGACCAAGATCGTCGCCAGGATCGACCGTTTGCAACACGGGCTGGTTGGCGACGCCAAATATTTTGACGGTATCGGCGAGCTTCGCATCGACTATGGCCCCGGCTATCACCGGCCTATTTCGTCCAGCGCGGACAAACCCTCGTAATCCTGCTCTGCGGCGGCGACAAGAAGACCCAGGACCGGGACACCCGCAAGGCCATTGAGATGAGCAAGGAGGCCTGACATGACCCTCTCGACCACCCCGTTCGATGCGGCTGAATATCTTGATACGCCTCAAGCCCAGGCCGATTTCCTCAGCGACGCCTTCGAGACCGGCGACGCCTCCTATATTTCTGCCGCCCTCGGCACGATCGCGCGCGCGAAGGGCATGACTCAGGTTGCCAGAGACGCGGGCGTGACGCGGGAGGCGCTCTACAAGGCCCTCAGCCAGCGCGGGGATCCGAAGCTTTCCACCCTGCTCGGCGTGATGAAAGCGCTCAATATTTCCCTGCGCGCCGAGAAAAACACCGGCCACCTTTGAGCCCGCCTCCCTACAGGATGTCGTATTGATCGCGGTTCGCGGCCTTTCCGGCCCATTCAGAGCCCAAAGCCACCTGGGTAGCCTTTGCCGGTATACCAATCAGGGGTTTTATAGCCCGCGCTGAATGTTGTTGCCGGTTTCGAGTCACTGGACGGCAACCCCTTGGCATAATCGTACCAGCTTCCGGCCACCTTCCCCGCACCGGACAGAAGCGTGCCGCCGGCGGACAGCGTCCCGTTCAAGGTGGCGTTGCTTGCCGCCGTTTGGTACGAACTGCTGTCGTTCATGAAGTTCGACGCCTGCTGGTAATAGCTGTTGGCCTGGCGCTGAGAATTGTTGCGCGTGGTCAGCGCATCATATTCCCCGATCATGGTCTGATCGGCGACGGTATCCAGAGCCGTTCCGTAACCGACATCCACGCCCGTTGCGCCGGCTTCGGCCCTGATCGCCCCCAGTTTCTGGGCGTTCGCAATCCGCTGGCGCTGTTCCTCGGCCCGGCCCGCCGCTTCCGTATCCTTGGCGTTCTGCGTGGCGATCTCGGCGTTGTTTTTTGCGATCTGAGCCTGATAATTCCCCTGCGCCTTGGCCTGTTGCCCGGACGCATGCGCGCTGTAGGCCGAAACCGCCGTGCCCACGGCGGCCATGGCCATCCCGGCAATGGCGACGGCGGATGTTCCTCCCGACATCAGACGACTCCCCTGATAACGCAGTTGGCGGCATCGTCGCCGCGGGAAAACAGCAGATCGACCTCATCGGTGAATTCGGCCTCGGCCTCCTCCACCGTGGCGGCGCCGGTCGCAAAGACCATCGTCAGCATGGTGTCGGCGACGGCCAGAAACGCCTGTTTGCGCCCGGCCGCGCCCAGCATGACCCGATGGCCGGTCACCCGGGCCGCGCCGTCCTCGGTATAAACCAGGGAGTCGCCATCCAGGATAAGCAGAGTCGGAATCTTGATCAGCGCCCCGGTCAGCATCACATCGGCGGGAATGCGGATCGTGCGGGCATACATCCCGGCGTGGAAGACATGTTCGGTCGAGATCGCCACCTGCGGCAATTTCAGTGATTCCGTCTCAAGCTGGCGTACGGCATCGACCGTCTGGGGCGACATGCCGCCCAGCACCTGGACAAGCTCACCCATGGGGCACCTCCTTGAAAAAAGCCCGGTTCGTTTCCCGGTAGCCGATCAGCGGCAGCAGTCGGGCCAGCCGCCCGCCAGATGGAGCACTCAACAGCAGCCCTGGCGAACCGGCGTCTTGTGCATGACGCTCGGCGGCGCGGATCAACGCCAGCCCCGCTCGGCTGGACCGGAACGCCGCGCCGACGAACAGGCTTTCGGCAATGGCGATGGCGATGCCGTAATGGGGGATTACCGGCGTCAACACGGCCATGAACCCGATCAGCCGGCCTTCGATGAATGCACCATAGGCGGTGAACACGCCGCTTTGCGCGATCGCGCCATAGGCGGCCAGCTTCTCGTCCGGCGGCGGCAATCCGGCGATGGCGCATTCGCCCGCATATTCCCGATGCAGAGCGGCAAACTCGGGGTCGCCGATGATGTCGGCCAGCGGACAGGCCTTGATCGTGACCATCATCGCCTCCTCTCGAACGGATAAAACGGGACGTCGCCGAACATCACCGGCTCGCCGGCAACGAATCCCAGCCAGCGCAGCCAGCGCTCAGCCTTGCCGTACCGGGCATCGACGAACACGTCCAGGCGCTCGAAGGTTTCCAGCATTTCCGCCAGCCCGGCCCGGCTTTCCCGCAGGAAATCGCGCGGAAAGCGATCCAGCACCGCCGAGCCCAGCAGCCAGGGATAGCCGACCCCGCCGATCAGCGACGCCGCCTCAACCCCCCACATGCAAAACGGACGCCCGCCAAGCAGCGCCATCCGCGCCCATAGGGATCCCCGCAGCGATTGAACCAACGCCTGTTGGGGCGTCAGCCCTTGCGCCGTGACTTCCGCCTTATCGGCGGCGCGCAAACGCCGCGCCAGCGCCATCGCCCCGGCTTCCGTCGCCGGAACGATGCAATAGGGCCGTTCCATCAACTGCCCAGCACGATATCGGGGGCCAGCCCCAGGATCGTCAGCGGCGCCGGCCCGTTGGGGCGGATGACGATGCGTCCATGGCGGTTCCAGCCGGGCGGCACGGTGATTTCGACATCGCCGGTGATCAGGTCGGGCACGGCGTCATAACCGGGCAGGCGAACCTTGGTCAGCGCCATCCGCTCTTCGCTCGGCCCGGCCAGAAACTCCCGCGACGCTTCCACCCGCGCGGTGACGCGGGCGACGCTTTTGGACCGTCCCTGCACGCTGCCCAATCCGGGAACCATGCCCAGATCGATATCCAGGGTTTCAATCACCGTCTCCCGGTCGTAACGCAGGCCGACGACGACATGGCGATAGTCGCGCGGCAAGGTGATTTTGCCGCCCGTGACCAATTGGTCCTCCAGCACATTACCGTCGGCCAGGATGCCGACCGTTTTTCCCTCCAGGTGATCCAGACCGGAAATCTCGTCCGCAGGATCGCCGTCATAGACCAGATGGCTGTCCAGAAAGCGCGCATCCGCGATGGTCCCGATCCGCCGCGACGCCATGCGTTCGACATAGCGTTTCGTCACCCCGCCGACCGTACGCCGGACCACGGCGTAAAGCTCGTGGCGGTCGCGGCCCTCGATCACGGCGACGCGCTCGAACGCGCCGTCGGTGGTGTGCAGCGCCCAGGCGCCGATATCCTGTTCCTTGAAATAGGTCAGGCTCAGCAGCGCGCCATCGTTACGCACCATCCAAAAAGTCGAATCGGGCGCCTGGGCATAGGCCCAGGAAATGATTTGATACCCGTCCAGCAGATGGCGGGCCAGGATCGAGCGGTCATTGCCGACGAACCCGTCCACGGAATAATCATAGGCGATGTCGCGCACCGCCGACCCCAGCCCCTGCACGAACAGCCCGACATTGCCCGATACCAGCGGCGGCAGATCGCCAGCGCCCCAATAGGATTGCGGCTTGACGACGATACCATCGGACGAAGCGGTAAGTGCGCGTCCGGTGCCGCCGCCATTGCAGATATTTTCGGACCCCGAGGTCAGCACGATCAAATCCTGCACCGACAGCAGCCCCTTGATGGCGTTGATCTCGCCCGAGCCCAAGGCCAGGCTGATGGCGTCATCGGCCTTGGTCGGGGTCGATTTGGTCATGCTTTCATAGAACCCGGTGCGGCTCATCCACACCCCGTTCGGGACATTGGCGGTGTTGGCAAAGACCAGCCTTTGCTGATGCAGCGCCACCTTGGCCGGATAATCCCCTGCCGCGGCAAAGGGGTTGTAGGCTTCCGGCGCGGTGTCCGAGATGTCGGGCGCGATATTGGTGTCGGTAAAGGACGCGCCGTCGGCATTGCCGATCCAGCCGTAAAGCCCGTTCTGCGCCTTGTAGACGCGGAAATAGGCGACATCATCCATTTCCGCGCCGCTCAAGACGATCTTGGTCCCGACCGGCCAGTCATCGGCGGTGGGACCGACGACGGAAAAGGCCTCGGACGCCAGGCTTTCCTCGCCGGTCGATTCGCTGACCACCGACACTTTGTAGGAAATCGTTTCGGTATAGGTGTGGTTGTTGCCCGACCGCGCCGCCGTCCATCCGGTCGAACTGGCGGTCTGATATTGCTTGACCGCCCAGGTCCCGCTGCCCGCGGCGGCGGTGGACGACAAGGCGGCCGCCGTGGTGCCCGTCACCGAGCAAAGATCGGAAGCCACCGTCATGATGACGACACGCCCGCCATTGACGGTCACGATCCTACCCACATCGGCGGCCAAAAAGGCGGCATAAGGGCTGGTGGTGGTCGTGGTGACCCAGTTCGTGTCCTCGCCGCTGCCTGTCGAGGTGGTGGTCGTGACGGTCTTGGTAGCCGACAGGGTTATGGTTCCGGCGGTCGCGGACGGCGTCAGCGTCGCGTCCGGCGTGCGCAGCGTCGCCAGCGTATAGCCGCTGACGCTGGCCCCCGGCGCTTTGATGCTGGGGATGAAGGTCAAATCCTTGAACGACCAGCCGGTCCAGGATGTGCGGGTCAGCTTCTTCGGCGGCTTCGACGGGTGCGCCAGATACATGACGTCGCCCGACTGGGCATGGCCCATCGCGTCTGCCTCGGCCGCGCTATAGCCCGTGGCCACCGAAACGGGGACGCTACCCGCCATCACCAGCGCACCCCTATACCAGATGCGCATGGTCTGATCGCCGAATTCCAGCAGGCAAACCTGGGTCGTGTTGTTGAATCGGAACGGGATCAGCGCCGGACAGACGGCGGAATCGGCAACCTCGCCCAGGAACTCGAACCCGGCGCGGTTGGACACGCCGCCGGTGCGATGGACGATAAAATTGCGGCAGCGCCGCAGCGCGGTCTGATATTTGGCGATGTCCACACGGGCGTAAAGCGCGGGCGAGACCTCGCCGCCGGCAAGGCTGGGCTGGAACAATCGGGTCATGACACAAGCAGCCTCGTTTGATAGCCCAGCCGGGATTCAAGCCAGCTCGCGGGCTGGACCGTCTCTTCCTCGCCTTCGTTGGCGTCGGCGGTCTGGGCCTGGGACAGGGTGTTGCGGTACATGGTCAGCGCGATCTGCATCAGATCCTTGGACCCGGTGACGGACAAAGCGACATCGGCGGCCAGCTTCCAGGACAAAGCTTCCAGGAATTGGGGATCGCACAGATCCAGATCGGTGATGCGCGCGGAATAGACCAGTTCCGCCGCCGCGCGGTCGGTATAGATGACCAGGCCGGAATCGGTGGCCGCGACCTCGAAGGGAATGCGGGTTGAACCGACGGGATTATAGATCTTTCGCGCCATCAGGCAGTCGGACGGATAGGCGTAGCCATAAGTCCACCCCCCTACCGCGCTGCCGGTGTCAGCCAAGGTGCGCCGCCTTGTGGCGAAGTTCCAGGCGTGATCGCGCAAGACGGCGTCCCGCGCGGTCTCGTAAAACGCGCCGCAGGCGATGGATTCCACCGATCCCTCATTCAAGGCGGCGATGGGCTGGGCGCGAATGCGGGCCAGCGCCATGTTGCACAACTGGACGACCGATACGGCCATGGGGAAACCTCGTTTTTCAGGAGGGGGACGGACATAAAGGCGGGGGAACGGGGGCGGCGCATCGCGCGCCGCCCCATGATCCCCACCGCCGATCCGAAACGGGCTCTCAGATCGCGTCCGGATAGGCCTTCCAGCCGGAGGGATCCGGCGTCAGGAAGGCATCGATGGCCCCGCCGGTGAAGGCCGCCGTGCCGGTGGTCTGAAGGATGCCGAGATAGCGTTCGTAAATTCCGGCGGGAAGCGCCACCGTAATGATCCGTTTCCCGGCCGTCAGTTGGGCAACGGGGATCGCGTCGGTCTTGACATGAACCGTAGCGGACCCGTCGGTGGCGATGGCGGCCTGGGCGTCGGAAGCCAGGGTAAAGGCGGCGGTGGCCGATCCGCCCGAGCTGGCGGCGGTGTCAACGGAAATGACCAGATAGACCGGTTCGCCCTGGCCCAAATCCAGGCCGGTCTTTGCCAGATCGATGACGTTGCCGATGCGGTAGACGCCCGCCGCCCCGGTATTCAGGGCGGCGGCGTCAGCAAATTCGGTGCGTTTGTCGATGATCATGTGCGTTTTTCCTTACGAAACGGCGGTTTCGGTATTGACCAGCGCGTCGGTGTGACGCACGGGGATGTCGTCGAACACCATCACCCGCTTGCCGGCGACATTCTCCCAGCTCAGATTGCCGGCGACCTTTTCCAGCACGCCCAGGCGCAGCTTTTCGCGCACGGTGCGGTTGACGTACCAGGCGGCCCGGCCGCGCCCCAGCACGGGGATGCGTTCGGACGCGCTGATCATCAAGGAAACCAGCTTCTTGGCGTTGTCCGACGAAGCCAGACCAGCGACGTCGATGTTGGCGATGCGCACGACATAGCGCCAATCGCGCACGGTCAGACCGGCGTCCCAGCGGTAATGGGTGCGATAGGCCTGCATGCGCCCGCCCTGGCCGTCCACATCCTCCAGCGTGACCTCGCCCAGATCCTTGGTGCGCAAACCGGCCTGGCTGCCCTTCGGATAGATGCCGTGGCAGGTGTCGGGTCCCCAGACCACCAGCCAGATCGAGGTGTTGGCCGACCCGGACCCGCCGGCATTGACGATGTTGTCGGCGTTTTCGGCCGCAAGGCTGTTGTAGCGCGGGGACAGACCGGTAAAGACGGCGGGATTGTCGCGTTCATTGCCGTAAAAGACGGTCCGGGCGACTTCCTGGCTCATGCCCTCGATATGGGCCTTGTCCTCGGACAAGCGAAAGGCGGTGGTGTTGCCATTGAGATCGGCCAGGGCCTTGTCGATCTCGGCATAGGCTTCCAGCATGCCGCAACTGTCGGTAACCGGAATGCGGGTCGATTTGGTCGGCTGGACGCCGCCATAAAGCTTGCGCCAGGTCGGCTCGGGCAGGCCGGCGCGGACGATGGTGCGATGGCCGGTGGGCAGATTGCCTTCGATAAAGGTCATGTCGTCCAGGATTTCGTTGACCTGGCTCAGGATCTCGACCACCTGGGCGATATTGCCGTTGGGATCGAGCGCCTTGGCGTAATCCGCCAGGGTCGGGTTGGTGGTGGCAAGCGTGGCCATATGGGGTTACTCCTTGTTGACCATGGTGGGATAAAGCGCCGAGAGACGATCGCCGCGAGGCCCGGCTCCGGCGACGATCCGGCCGTCCTCGGACAAGGCGCGGCCGATCCGCCAAAAAGTGCGGATGATTTCCGGGTGGTTGCCCAGCCCGGTCTGGTTGATGAGATCGGTCAGCGCCGGCGAGCCGAACGCCGACAAAGCCTGCTGCGCCAGCCCGACATTGCGGTCAAAAGCTGCGCCGCCGAATTCGGTATCGGCGCGGGCGTCCTTGGCCCATTGCTGGGTGATGCCGACGATCGATTGCTGCTGCTTCTGATTCAGCCTCGCCTGCAGATCGACGAATTTCTGCGCCGCCTCCTGGGACAGGCCGTTCTCGGCAGCCAATGATTTAAAGGCGTCCATCACCGCCTGATCGGCGCTCTGGCCTTCGGGCAGGACGAAATCGCCGTAAGAGCCGGAATCGACACCGCCTTCATCCGATGGAGCATCCCCCATCAGCGGAGTTTCGGATTCGGCAAGCGGGATCGCGGCGGACTGCGGGGCAGCCACCGGGCTTTCATCGTCAAACGTCATGGGGATCAGTCCTTCGGTTGCTCGATCAGAATTTCGGCCAGCGCGGAGGGCGCGGCCTCGGCGATCCTGGCCAAAAGGCGCAGGCCGAAATTGCGGTTACCCTCGTTGAACGCCATGACCAGCGCGTCGGGGGCGAAAGACGGGCTGTGCAGATTGGCCTCGGCCAGCAGACGGCGCATAACCCGGCGGCCTTCGCCCAATTCCAGCACGGCGGCCAGATCGGCCTTTGCGCGTTCGGCTTCGTCCGCGCGAACGCGCGCGGCGGCATTGGCTTCGCCCTCTTCCTCCAGGGCGAAACGGGGTTCGGGCATCGCCTCGTCGTCCATCATGCCCCTCCCGCCATGCCCAGGATGTCGGTCAGAGCGTTCTGCCCGCCGGTATCGGTTTTAGACAGCGTCTGCGCGCTTTGGGCCGCCTGGGCCATGGCTTGCATCGCCTGGGCCTGCTGCTGGGCCTGTGCGCGGGCTTGGCGAAGCTCGGCCACCTTCTTGTCCGACAGAACCAGACGCGGCGGCGCGCCGATGGCTTCGGCATATTCGTCCACGGCCTGATCGAAATCGATCTTGTCCAGCACCGCCTGATTGGCGGCGGCCAGACGGCTGGCGAAACCGAGCAGCCGCTCGATGCCGCCGGTGGCGACGGAACGCTGCGCCTGGGCCAGCATCGAGGTGTACTGAACCTGGATCACCCCGCCTTCGGCCAGCCCGTCCGGAACCGGCGGCAGCAGCCCGGCGCGGGCGATGATGGCGAAAACGCGATCGATCAGGGGGTCGAGCAATTCGTGATGCAGCCGCTCCAGCACCGGCCCCAGCATCAAAAGCTTTTCCTCGCGCCTTGCGTCGATCTCGGTGGCGGTGACGCCGGAACGGTCCATCTCCGAGATCATCAGCCACAGATCGGCGTAAAAAGCGGTGCGGATGCGATGGCGCACCGCGTCCATGTCGGCCTGCATTTCGGCCAGACGCGGATTAACCTGATAAAGCGGCGACGCCATCGGCAATTGCCCGGCGGCCTGATTGTAAAAGGTGGTGCCGTTGGGCAAAGGATTGACGACGGTGTTGGATTGCAGGGATGCCGGCACGTTCAAAGGCGGGCTGACCATCTTCTGGATGGCCTTGGATTTCTCGATCTCCTGCATCTGCAATTGCTCGACATCGCCCAGCGCATCCATGGCCGGGGATTGGCCATAGATATCGGACGGTGCGATCGCCCAGCGCGCGACCAGGGCGGGAAATTCATCGAACCCGCTTTGCCGCAGCAGCCTATCGCCGCTGCCGTTCGCTTCCATCCAGATCGAGCGGTAGCGCTTGGCCTTGGACGGGCCGGGACCAGGCTTGTAAGCCGGGTTGGGTTCGATCGCCTGAACGATCTCGACCCAGACGTCATGATGGCCGTTGGCCCAGGACGAACGGACCGAATCCGACAGGCAGGACAGATCGCGGTCCGCGCCATTGCCGGGGCAGAATTCATCCACCACCTGGCCCACGGTCAGGCTGTATTCGCGGTACAGCGTGTCGATGCGCCCGCGCCGGTCGGGGGCGATGCAGAACTGGCCGGCGGTCAGGGTCTCGCACGAAATCACATCGTCGAAATCCTCATAGACCAGCAGCACGGCGGTGCCAAAGGCGGCCAGCTCGTCGTAAAGCTGGGCCAGCGAATCATAAAGGTTCGAGCGATTGAAAACCTCGCGCATCAGCGTTTCGATATCGGACAGCCAGACCTTGACGTCGGTGTCTTCCATCGCCTGGCCGTGCCGTGTCGCCAGCCGGAACCAGGGCCGGGCCGGGCTGGTGATGCCGGCCATCAGGCCCGACGACATGGTCCGGTGCGCCATGGTGCCGGTATTGTCGATGATCTTGCGGTTGCGGCGCGCGCCCTTGTTGCGATCGGACTGGGTAAACCGTCCGCGGCGCGGCAGGATCACGTCGGAGATGTCCCGCCAATGCGCGATCCAGGATTCGCGCTCGGCCTTCATCGCGCCCAGCCTTTTCAGGCATTCGCGACGGATCGCAGAAATATCGGCCATCATTGCCCCAACAAGGTTTTACCCAGGGTCACCGGGATCGCCGCATCCCCGCTGCCGCTGGTCAGAATGGTGGATCCGGTCCCGGCGGCGGCATAGCGTCGCCGGGCCGAGCTATAGGCGGCCTGCACGGCGGCATCCGCCATGGTCGGGGATTTGGTGGGGACGGTCGCGGCGACCGCCGGTGCGGATGATTTGCTTGCTCCCATGGTCATCGTCCTCTCAAGGGATCGTAATCCTGCCCGGCGGCAAAGGTCGGGGTTCCCCCCCGCGCCGCCGTTTTGGGCGTAGCGATAGTGGCCATCGCCACGGCGTCGCCCCGGTCGGGCGACCGGCCCAGGCGCTTGATGATGTCGTCCTTGCTCTCGACCTGGATTCCGGCCTGGGCCAGCATCCATTTGGGTGCGCACAGATCGGCTTTAAGGCGCGGATCGGGCGGCAAGGCCAATGGATCGGGCGATATCGGGTCCAGGGCTTCGCGCAGACGCCACCAGATCTCGGCGCGGCGGTTGGCGAAGCGCAAACCGCCTTCCCGCGACAGGCCGGTGCTTTTCTCGGCCCCGTTGACGCCGATGGTCTGCACCCCGTTCGCAACCAGGAAATCGTAGGGCGACGCACCCCAGCCGATAATGTCGATATGAATGGGCGCCAAATCGCGGCGCAAACCGATCGCCTGGGACGCAACCGTGGGGCCGTCGGGCGAGGCAGCACCCGGAAAGGCAGCCAGTTCGTCGAACCAGACGCCGTGCCGGCGCGCGATCACGGTTTCATCCCGTCCGCCGCGCGCCACATCGACGCCCATCGCATCCATCGGCCCCTTGGCGTCCTTGGGCTTCCACCGCCCCTGCGCCGCTTCGACCCAGGCCGAAGGGATGACCTGGCGGGCGTCGTCTTCCATGCCGGCGGAAAAATCACCGTTCAACATCTGGCTGCGCAACGGTTCGGGCAGGGATTGCAAGGTCGTCATATAGCCGGTTCCAACCAGATAGGGGTTATCCGTCACCCGGGACGGGATGAAGGTCCGGCTTTGCGGTGTGATATCCTCGCCCTCATGCCGGAACGGCGCGCCGCTTTCGACTTCGACATCGCGTCCATCGATGGTGGCGAACCAGCGCAACGCACCGGGAGCGGCGGGGTGGGGATGCGTTTTGTCCAGCCAGGGGGCGAAATAAGCGATCACCCATTGCCCGTCAGCGGTGGTGGGCGGGTTGAAGGTCATCAGGGTCCGGCAGCGCTGACCGGCGCGCGCGGTGCGCACCCAGCCCATCAGAAAGCGCGCCTGGGATTCTAAGAAATTGGTCGCCTCGTCCAGAACCAGCAGATCCTTGGGCCGGCCCTGATATTTGATCTCGTCGCCGGCATTGGGGGCCGATCCGAATTCGATCCGCCGCCCGCCGCCCAACCGCCAGATGCGCTCGGAACCGTTATAGCCCGCGCGCCCGCCGATGATTTCGGTCAGCCGTTCGACAACACCGGTCAATTGCGTCGCCTCGCGACGGAAAATCGCGCTGACGGCATGACGGGTCAGCGCCAGCCCTACCGCCAGATCGGTCTTGCCGCCCCCGGCGGCACCGCCATAACCGGTAACGTCGGCATCGCTTCCATAAGCCAGGGATTGAGGACCGGGCAGAGGCGTCCAAAGCGGCCCCAAAGACAAGAGCCGGCCCAATTCACCCCGCTCAGCGGGGGTCAGATAGTCCAAAAGCCGGGCGATTTCGTCCTGCCGCGCCACGTTTTCGCCCTCCCCGGCCTGAATCCCCCCCTTCCGACCGGCTTTTGCATGAAATTCATGCCGCCATCCCAAAACTCAGCGAGCGAAACAGCCCGGATCGAGTCATGATGGTGATGGACGAAAAGAGGAGGAAGAAATGGCTCGATCTCTGATTGTCAACGCCGACTACGCGACCCCGGAGCGGGATGGAATCAGCGGCGTCTTTCTGATCGCGGGGCTGGAAGATGAGAACGGCAACGACATCTCTGAAATGGTCGATCAGACGATGCGTTTTTCCAGCACTGGACAATGCACGGCCTATCTCCAAAAGACGTTCGGACAGGTGATCGATGTCCAGTTTCTGGTCGAACTCGCCGACTGATCACCCGCGGTAAAGACAACCGCACAGAACCGACCGCGCCGGGCTTTTATGCCCGGCGAACGGTTGGCGTTGCCTACCCGATTCCGCCGCCGCTTTCTTCGCGCGCCCGCGCCCGATCCAGCAGCACCGCGACCCTGTCGGCCAGATCGCGTTCATCCGTGATGACGGGACCGCCGCCCTTGCCGGTCAGTTCGATATTGCCGCGCTCGCGGTAGGTTTCGACGCGGCGGGCCTTCAGCAGGAACATCAGCAGGCTGTCGGAATATTTCCGCACCGTCCCGCATTCCTTGCCCTGATAGAAAACCGGCTCGACCACACCAATCGCCGCGCGGCGAAAGGCTTCGTCTTCCAGCCGGTCGGTGCCCGCCTCTAGCGCGCGCTCCCAGGCGACGGCAAAAACCGGATCGGCGGCGCGCCAGGCTTCCGCCTCGTTCGCATCGGCCCCGGCAGCCGCGCAGGCGGCGGACAGGCTTAATCCTTGCGCCAGATGTTCCAGCAGCAAACGCTGGCGGCGCTCCTGGGTCGAAGGCCGGCCTCTTTTTCCCGCCATACCCCCGCCCCCTTTCCTGCCGCTTGCAGCCGATCCCAGAGCAGGACCCCGGAATCAAAAATGCCCCGGATTTTCATCCAGGGCATCGTTTGGGCGCACCAATAGCGCCGTTAATAAGTTTAGCAAAAAACGCGTCTCATGCAAGGGGAAAATTGCCTTCGGCGCAAAAGACCTTGTTTCTCTTGTCCCCAGCCCTGTTGACCGGCACACAGCGCGTCTGCTAGTGGCACAGGATCATGTCCCTTCACGATCTGATTACGCAGACCCGCTACAGCCTGGATTATTTCGACGGCATGAACGCCGCCACACTGCCCGAGATCGAGCGGAACGGCGTCCTGTACCCGATCGCCTGCACCGCCGGCTGCTGTTTTTGCTGTCATCTGGACGTCGAGGTCTCGGCCTCGGAAATCCTGCTGCTGACCGATGCCATCACCCGCGCCGGGGATGCGGAGATGATCGCCCAGCGCGTCCGGACCGCGCGCGTTCGGGTGGCGGATCGCACGGTCGCGGAACGCAAATCGGCCACCATCGCCTGCCCGCTGCTGGCCGATGACGGGACCTGCCGCGTCTATGAGGTGCGTCCCCTGGCCTGCCGCGCCTGGGTGTCGTGCGATTGGGACGCCTGCCGCATGAATTGGGAAAATCCCGAAGCCGGAATCCGGGTGCCGCTTTCCGGTCCCTTGCGCCATTGGGCGGCAAAGATCGCCGATCAGATCCAGGCGCGCCAGCAGCGCATGGGGTTGGCGGCGGGCACCTACGAGCTGATCCGCGCCCTGGACATCGCCCTCTCCACCCCCGACATCGCCGCGCTCCTGCTGGCCGGAGAGGACATCCTGGCCCCGGCCCATTTCGCGCGCTGACAAATATGCTTCGGGGGTTTTCACCCCCGGCCCCCAATCGGGAGGCCAGCCTCCCGAGCCCACCTGTTTTTTATCAAAAAACCAGAGGTCCGGAGGTGGAACCTCCGGGCGGGTTCGGGCGGCAGCCCGACGCCAAAGCGACGCCCCCCCCCTTACAGCCCGCGATGATCCGCCAGCCGGGTCAAGGCGCGATCGATGCCGCGCCAGGGATAGCGGTCGTCGTCATGGCAACACAAAGCGGTCAGCAGCGGCCCATAAGGGGCGCAGGCGCGCATGGTGTCCTGGACGCATTTGATGTTCCAGGCGACATCGTCGGGGATACGGTCGGCCCCGTCGCCGCGCCCGCCGAACGCATCGAAACGACAGGACATACCCGGTCCCAGCCGGGCTTTTTCCAGATAAAGCTCGCGCAGCCACATTCCCGCCTCGAACCGCCGCCGCGCCTCGTCCGAGCCCGGCGCACCCAGCACACCGGCACGTAAGAGCAGATCCAGCATGCATTCGTGGACGGCGCGGACATGACGCGCGGTGACGATGCCGCCCTCGCTTTGTTCGGCCACCCCCATCACCAGCGCACCGGCGGCCAGACGCGCGGCCAGACCGACGCCGCCGACCACCGCCGGGCCGAAATCTTCTCCGGGCCGCGCTTGTGCAGCCTTTTTGCGGCGCTTCATGCTCGTTCTCCCTCAGCTTTTGCTCCGGACGGTTCGCCCTGCGCCGCCCAGCCGTGTTTTTCCAGGACGGAACGCGGCGCATAGCATCCCGGCTGATCCGGCCTGGGACCGCTCATCGCCCCCCAGCTCCACGGCTTTTCAGGATCGAACAGCCGCACCTTCAGATCCCACTCGGCCTCGCCTTGCAGAGTCGGACCCAAAGACGACGCCTTTGCCGCCGGGCGCGGCCCGCGTTCGGCCTCGGTCCGGCACCAGTTGCGCCAGGTCGCGTCCCAATCCAGCTTGACGCCCCGGCTTCCCGGCTGAGCGATCCAGTAATCGCGGAACCTCTCCACCGTTGCGCCGGCATCCAGCCCCAGCTTGGCGGCGAAGTCCGCCGCCTTGGCGGATGGCGTCCAATCCAAAGATAAGCGCGTTCCCCGCACCGTCGGCGCGGCGGCGCGCCGCGCATCTTTCCTCCCTCCCCCGCAAGACGGCGCGGACTCGGATTCCCTCTCTTTCCTGTCCCTGTCCCTATCCCTGTCCCTTGGAACCGAATCCGCCGACTCGCCTTGTCCGTGACAGAAGGAATCACCCTCTGTCACAGACAGAGGCGCCTCGTCCCCGTCATCGCCGGGTGGAGCGCAATCGGACCGGCTCGTCCGCTTGGCGGCCCGGGCCGCCCTGGCCGCCGCCGTCCGGCTGCGCTGGGCGCATTTACGGTCCCAGGCCTCGCAAACCCCTTGAGCGACCACCTTGTGGTAAAGCCGCCCATCGGCGCAGGGAAACCAGCCATGCAAGGCTTCGCCCCGAATCTTGCGCCAGCTTTTCAGATCGCGCCCCAGCTCGGCCAAACGGCACAGATCGATATCGTCGCCGGGCAGACTGCCGGCCGGGACCTGATCCCAGGATTTCAGCCACAGCGTGACCCCGGCCCGCCAGCCTGCATCGGACACCCGGGCATGGAAACGCGACCCGAACAAACGGGCGCGAAAGATCGGGGTAAAGGGAAAATCCCTCAGATCGACCTCGGGCGGCACCAGCGGCGCGGTCACGGCTCTTCTCCCACGAAAACGGGTGGCAGAGACGTCACGCCATGGGCGGCAATATGGGCGGCGATCGCCGCCTGCTCGCCCTGCCGGTAGCCCGGCGATGATTTGGTCAATGTCTCGGCCTCTGCCTCGATCAGCAGGAATTCCAGGCCAAGACGGCGAATCAGATCGGCAAGGCCCTCCGGCCGTCGCCGCCTGCGCCGGCCACGGCGGCCATGGGCCACCGGTCCGGCAGATTTAGATAAAACTTGCATCATTATGGATGCATGTTTGCATTAATGAGCCCGGCGAGTCAATGCGAACGTGCAGCGTGCTTTGACATCTTCGCCCATGCACAATCTTTGGATGGATGAAAAAACGATTATCGCCAATTGG
>JAYFRE010000024.1:0-15119 GCA_034926235.1 Rhodospirillaceae bacterium | reverse complement strand
AGCACCACCACCGCGCCGCCTAGCAACGGCGCGCCGCCTGCGGCGACCATGAGCCAGGCGAAGGGCAGGGCGAAAAGAGACCCCCAGGTGCCGGGAGCCTTGGGCAGCAAGCCTGCCCCGAACCAGGTGGCGATCAGGATGGCAGGATCGCGCAAGGATGGTGTCTTAGCCATTATTCCCCCTGCCGCGAACGAGATCATTATCCAGCGGTTGGCTCGCGGAGCCTTCCTTTAATCGTTGCCGATAGACCTGTGTACCTTCCAGCACCCGTTGAACATAGTTCCGGGTTTCGCCATAAGGAATGCTTTCGATCCAATCGATCGGATCGATCTGCGGCGAGCGGGGATCGCCATAATCGTCCAGCCAGCGGTTGACCCGGGATGGACCGGCATTGTAGGCGGCCACGGCCAGGATGTAGGACCCCCCGAATCGGTCGAGAAGATCGCCGAGAAAGGCAGAGCCTAAGGTGACGTTGAAAGCGGGG
The DNA here is from genome assembly GCA_034926235.1 of Rhodospirillaceae bacterium. GTDB lineage: Bacteria > Pseudomonadota > Alphaproteobacteria > Rhodospirillales > Magnetospirillaceae > JAYFRE01. Next base: position 14,635 of record JAYFRE010000024.1, on the reverse strand, counting down.
TCTTCGACCAGGGCCGTGGTCAGCGCCCCCTTTTTCTTGCCCGTGGAGATGTTCAGCCGTTTGGCGACCTGCTCGGCGGTGGCGGGCATGAGCTGCATCAGACCGCGCGCGCCAACCGAGCTGACGGCCTTTTGATAAAAGCCGCTTTCCTGGCGGATCAAACCCAGCACCAAAGCTTCCTCGGTGGCGCTGCCCGTGGCTATTCGCGGGCGCGGATAGCCACGGGCGCTTAAGATTTGTCCCTGGCGTTCGGTACGGCGCGCGATGCTGACGCCGATATCGGGCCGGTTCAGCTCGGCGGCGAGCGCCGCCGTCAGGACGCGCGCACCGGGCCGGCTCGCCTGTTCGGTCAAGCGTAGAAGGATGACGGGCAAATAGTCTTCCTCGCCGATTTCGGACAGGCGGCGCGCCAGACGCACCAATTCATGGCGCTCGAACGCCTGCTTTTCTTCGATCGTCGGCACGGCCTCGGCGGGCAGGGGCGGACGGTAATCCCGGCCGATGCGGGACGAGGCGAGCTGGCCGTAGAAGCTGGTGACATGGCGGGCCGCCTGCCCGTACCAGGAGGCGGCTTCATCCTTACGTCCCAGGCTTTCCGCCGCCCGGCCAGCCCAATAGGCCGCGCGCGACAGGCTTTGCGGCGCGCCGACCCGCTCATACATATGCGCGAAATGGGCCAGGGCTGTCTGACCATCGCCCAGAAAGCGCAGAGCGATCCAACCCGACAGCCATTCGCCGTCGGCGAAGGTTACGCCCTTGGTCTGTCCATGGTCGCGCGCCAGCGCATAGGCCTGAGAAACAAGGCCGAATTGAAGCTGGCGGCGTGCCAGAATCGCCCGCTCGGTCCACCACAGGCCGGGATGTCCCTGCCCATAGGACGGATGCGACAGCAACGCGATGGCTTGATCGTTGCGTTCGGCCACGCGGTGGTTGCGAAGCTGTTGATAGATCAAGCCCGGATCGTTGCGCAGCGTCTGGGGTACCTGTTCGACCAAGCTCCAGGCGTTGGCGTCGCCCTTGGCCAGCGCCATCCGCGCCGCTGCCAAGGTCTGCAGAGAAGGATCGACGCGCGCCATCTGACGGCGCGCCGCTTGATCCTGGCCGTCCCATAACAATCGGTCGAGCCGTTCCCACTGATCCCGAACGGTCAGGAAGGTGCCGAATTCGTTCAGAAAGTCCTGCTCCTGGGTCTGGCCGAATCCGTTGGACAGCCAGGCGTCGCGCAAGATGGATGCGGCTTTGTCGATCTGGCCTTGCGCGATCAGGGCGCGGCCATAGGCCATGGCGCCGCCAGCCGTCACCGGCTCGCGGTCCTTGAACCAGGCCAGCACCGATTCTTGCGGCGTGACGAGCGAGATCGCCTCTTCGGCCCTGCGGGACAGAAGGTCGTTCCTGGGCCAATCGGGATTGGCGCGGATGAAGGCCGTGATGTCGGCGAACAGGGCGCCTGAATTGGGGGAAGACAGATATGCCCAGCGGATCAACTTGGCCGGTAGCGGGTCCTTCGCCCGGGACGCGATGTCGAGCGCCCGGTCATAGCGTTCCTGGCGCAAGGCGTCGAAAGCCTGGCGATATGTTTGGACGTCGCTCTGGGACAAGGTTGCGGGGCCCGCCAGGGCCGGGGCGGACCACGCCGCTAAGGCCAGAACGGGCAAAAGCCATTTTTTCACGAAAGGCGAAGCCTCGGATTTTGGGCCCACACTCAAACCGATTAGCGGTCTGGGGCCAGTTTCCATGAGCCCGCCGGGGCAGGAACGGCTTCGGCGGGCTTTCGGACGCTATTCTAGTGGGAGCGGTGCTTTTCCTGCAAGACGGGAACCTGATTTCTGACTAGGGCTTGCCGGGATCGGGAAGCACAGCTATGGTTCTTGCCCATTTCTTGCGTAGCATTCCTGGAACGCAACGGGGCAATAGGAGATTTCCAATGTTCAAGGGCTCTATTACCGCCCTGATCACGCCGTTTCGCAATGGCGTCGTCGATGAGGCGGCCTTCCAGTCGCTGGTGGAATGGCAGATCGCTGAAGGAACCGACGGCCTGGTGCCGTGCGGAACGACCGGCGAATCGCCGACCCTCAGCCATGAGGAACATAACCGGGTGGTGTCGATGTGCGTCGAAGCCGCCGCTGGCCGCGTGCCGGTGATCGCCGGGGCCGGGTCCAACTCGACCAACGAGGCGATCCTGCTTGCCAAACACGCCAAGGAATCTGGCGCGACGGCTGCCCTTAGTGTTACGCCCTATTACAATAAACCGACCCAGGAAGGCTTGTATCTTCACTTTAAAGCCATTCACGACGCTGTTGATATTCCTATTGTTATCTACAATATCCCCGGTCGCAGCGTGATCGATATGAGCGTCGAGACCATGGCCCGTTTGGCCAAGCTGCCGAACATCGTCGGCGTCAAGGATGCGACCAACGATCTGGTTCGTCCCGTCCGCACCCGTCTGGCCGCCGGTCCCGATTTCTGTCAGCTTTCGGGTGAGGACGCCACCGCCGTGGCTTTTCTGGCCAATGGCGGCGTCGGCTGCATCTCGGTGACCTCGAACGTCGCTCCGGGACTGTGTGCGGCCCTGCAGGACGCCTGGATCGCCGGCGATCTGGCCAAGGTCTTCGTCCTGCGCGACCGTTTGGCGCCTTTGCATGACGCGCTGTTCTGCGAAACCAATCCGGTGCCGGTCAAATACGCGGCCAGCCTGCTGGGCAAGTGCGCGCCCGACGCCCGTTTGCCGCTGGCCCCGATCAGCGAAGCGGGCAAGAAGCGGGTCGAGGAAGCCATGAAGGGGGCGGGCCTGCTGTAAGGCGGGCCTTGCCGTTTTCTTAAAGGAGTTGATGACATCATGGCGCGCCCAGTTCTGATCGCCGGCCGGATCGCCGCCGAAAACCGCCGGGCGCGCCATGATTACTTCATCGTCGAGACCTTCGAGGCCGGCGTGATGCTGGTCGGCACCGAGGTCAAAAGCCTGCGCGCCGGCAAGGCCAATCTGACCGAAAGCTATGCCGGTCCGGCCAATGGCGAAATCTTCCTGTACAACGCCTATATCCCCGAATATCAGGCCAAGATCGCTTTCTCACACGAAACGCGCCGGCCGCGTAAGTTGCTGTTGCACAAACGCGAAACGGTCAAGATTCTGAACGCGATCGCGCGGGAGGGGATGACCCTGGTGCCGCTCGATATCCATTTTTCGGAACGCGGGCTAGCCAAGCTGTCTTTAGGTTTGGCCAAGGGCAAGAAGCTGCATGACAAGCGCGCTGCCGAAAAAGAACGCGATTGGCAGCGGGAAAAATCCCGCGTGCTGCGCGGACGGGGCGATTAGCGCCCCTTAATCCGTCTTTCCGGTCAGTCCGGCGAAAACCGCGTGGAACATCGCTTCGGTCAGGCGTCCGGTGTTGGTGTTCAGCCGCGAGCAATGATAGCTGTCGGCCAGCAGGATGCCATTGTCCAATGGATAGCGTTGACCATGAATGAAGGGAACGGCGCTTTTGCGGACGCCCAGCGCACCCAGAACGGCTTTATGCGCGATGCCGCCCAGGGCCAGAATGGCTTTCAGCGCCGGCATGGCTGCGATTTCCTGGGCCAGGAATGGCCGGCAGGCGGCTTCCTCGGCCGGTAGGGGGCGATTGGCCGGCGGCACACAGCGCACCGCATTGGTGATCCGGCATCCGGTCAATTCAAGCCCGTCATTGGGGTGGGCACGGTAGACGCCGCGCGCTAAGCCGAAGGCGAGCAAGGTGGGGTAAAGCAATTCACCCGCCCCGTCGCCGGTGAAGGGACGGCCGCTGGCGTTGGCCCCCTTGAGACCGGGGGCCAGGCCGACGATCAAAATGGGGGCATTCAACGGACCAAAAGGCGGGACCGGACGATTATGCCAGCCGGGATTGCGCGCCCGGTTGTCCGCGCGGAACGCGGCCAGGCGCGGACAAAGACCGCAGTCGGAGGGCGGTCCGGAAAAGCTATCGTCAGCAGGACGCATTGACGGTGGAGACGTAATCGCGCTGACCGGCCGGCGTGCGGGAAATCTGGGATTCCAGATCCAAAAGCTCAATGAAGCTGTCGGCCTGGCGGCGCAATTCATCGGCGACCATCGGCGGCTGCGACCGGACCGTGCTGACCACGGTCACACGCACACCCTTGCGCTGCACCGCTTCGACCAGGCGGCGGAAATCGCCGTCGCCCGAGAACAGCACGACATGATCCAGGCACTGCACCATCTCCATGACGTCGATGGCGAGTTCGATATCCATGTTGCCTTTGATCTTGCGCCGTCCAGTCGCGTCGGTGAATTCCTTGGTCGGCTTGGTCACCATGGTATAGCCGTTATAATCCAGCCAATCGACCAGGGGACGGATCGGAGAATATTCCTGATCTTCGACCAGGGCTGTATAATAAAAAGCGCGGATCAAGCGGCCTTTGGAAGCGAAGAGCTGAAGGAGGCGCTTATAATCGATGTCAAAACCAAGGGCCCGGGCTGCGGCATAGAGATTCGAGCCGTCAATGAACAGGCCAACGCGTTCCTGAGCATAGAATACCATTTAAATAACCTTCATTTTAAAATGAATAATTGTGCTAACATTATGAATTGTTAGAATATATTTACATCATAATCGGTTGGCCATAGCCTCGCAAGGCGGGAAAATGACAGAGAACGACGATCTGGAAAAGATACTCATCGGTCTTGGCGCCAATTTACCGGGCAGTGCCGGCGCGCCCAGGCAGACTTTGCTGGCCGCGATTGCGCGGTTGAGGCAAAATGGGCTCAAGATCGGAGAAATATCCTCCTTTTGGAAAACCAGACCGGTACCTGTTTCGGACCAGCCCTGGTTCGTCAACGCCGTCCTTTCCCTGAGGGAAGCGCCGCCGCCGGAAGAGCTTCTAGCGCGGCTTCATGCCATTGAGCAAGAGTTCGGTCGCATAAGGGGGGTTGTCAACCAGGCGCGGACGTTGGATCTCGATCTTCTCGCCTATGGCCGGACCATTCTTTCCGGCCCTGATCTGATCCTACCGCATCCTCGCCTGGAACAGCGCGCTTTCGTCTTGATTCCCTTGCAAGAGATTGCGCCGGCATGGCGGCATCCCGTTTCCCAGGAAGGGGTGGAAGCGCTGATCGCCCGTCTTCCGCCGGAACAGGAGATCGTACGGGATGCATAGCCGCTCCGCGTCAAAGGATTTGTTGCATTACCTTGCTTTCCGCGTCGCGAAAAAATATATATCCAACAAAGTCGAGATGACTTTCGCTTAAAGAGAGGGACGAATGGCGCGAGTAACGGTCGAGGACTGCGTTCTCAAGGTTCCGAATCGGTTTGAACTGGTGATGATTGCCGGCCAGCGCGCGCGCGATATTTCGGCCGGCGCGGGCCTGACGCTGGATCGGGACAATGACAAAAATCCGGTCGTGGCTTTGCGCGAAATCGCGGACATGACCGTCGATCTGGGCGGTTTGCGCAATGCCCTGGTGCAGGGCCTGCAAAAGCATGTCGAGGTGGATGAACCGGAAGAAGACGAAATCGACGTCCTTGCCGGCCGCGATCTGGCCATGGACACGGTCTCTATCGCCAGCGACGAAGAGCTGGAGGAAAGCGGTTTGGCGGTTTCCGACGATGAGCCGATGTTCGAGGACGAGCCCGGTATCGCGGGGGACGAATGACGGAAAAGGGATGGCCAGTGGCGTCGGCTCAGGCTGTCCCGGATACGCTCATGGCCGGCACGCCAGTGGAGGTGCGCGGCCATGATGCGGCAATTCGAGCTCGTTGAGCGTGTAAAATCCTACGATCCGATGGCGGACGAAAGCGCGATCAACCGCGCTTACGTCTACGCCATGAAGATGCACGGCTCGCAGCTCCGCGCCTCGGGCGACCCTTATTTTTCCCACCCCATAGAAGTCGCGGGCATCCTGACCCGCTACAAGCTGGACGCCGCGTCGATCATTACGGCGCTTCTGCACGACACCATCGAGGACACGACGGCGACGCGCGAGGAAGTCGAACGTTTATTCGGTCCCGAAATCGCCCATATGGTCGATGGCGTCACCAAGCTGTCGCGCATAGAACTTCAGTCCGATCATTCCAAGCAAGCCGAGAATTTCCGCAAGCTTCTGCTGGCGATGTCGGAAGATATCCGCGTCCTGCTGGTCAAGCTGGCGGACCGCATGCACAACATGCGCACGCTCCATTACATCCCCGACCCGGCCAAAAGGCGGCGGATCGCCATGGAGACGATGGAGATCTACGCGCCGCTCGCCGAACGCATCGGCATGTCGGAACTGAAGACCGAGATGGAAGATCTGGCCTTCGCCGAACTGCATGGGGAAGTGCGCGATTCGCTGATTGCCCGGCTCAATTTCCTGCGTGAGCAGGGCGGCGATTTGATCGGGCGCATCATCGCCGAATTGAACGCGATCTTAAAGGAAGCGGGGATCGAGGCCCAGATTTCGGGACGCGAGAAGAGTCCCTATTCGATCTGGTGCAAGATGCAGCTGAAGAACGTCGCGTTCGAGCAGCTTTCCGACATCATGGCGTTCCGTCTTCTGGTCGATTCGGTCGAGGATTGCTACCGCGCGCTGGGCGTGATCCACAGCCACTATCCGATGGTGCCGAACCGGTTCAAGGATTACATCTCGACGCCGAAGCCGAACGGCTACCGTTCCATCCATACCGGGGTGTTCGGCCCCGAACGGCACCGCATCGAAGTCCAGATCCGCACCAAGGAAATGCATGAGGTGGCGGAACTGGGCGTCGCCGCCCATTGGAGCTACAAGCAGGGGCAGCATCCGGCTGACGGCAAGCAATATCGCTGGCTGCGGGAATTGCTGGACATTCTGGATCACGCCTCGAACCCGGAAGAATTCCTGGAGCATACCAAGCTCGAAATGTTCCAGGATCAGGTGTTCTGTTTCACGCCCAAGGGCGATTTGATCGCTTTGCCGCGCGGCGCTTGCCCGGTCGATTTTGCCTATGCCGTCCATTCCCAGGTTGGCGACAGTTGTATCGGGGCCAAGATCAATGGGCGGATCATGCCGCTCAGGACCCCGCTCAACAATGGCGATCAGGTCGAGGTCATCACCTCGAAGGCGCAGACGCCCAACCCGACCTGGGAACGCTTCGTCGTCACCGGCAAGGCGCGCGCCCGCATCCGGCGCTTCATCCGCATCCAGCAGCGGGCCCAATATGTCGATCTGGGCCGCGCCATCTTGAACCGCGCCTTCAAGCAGGAAGGCTACGACTATTCCGAAAAGGCGCTGGAAGGCGTCATCAAGATCTTCAAGGTGCCGGCGACCGAGGATCTGGTCGCTCTGGTCGGCGATGGCACGCTGACCGGGCGCGAGGTGGTGTCGGCCATCTATCCCGAACTGAAGAACCGTCAGGCCGAGAACGTCGTCGCGCTGAAGCAGCGTCCGCGCAGCAAATCCAGCACCGCGCCGGCGGTGCCGATCCGCGGTCTGATTCCGGGTATGGCGGTCCATTTCGCCGGCTGCTGCCATCCTTTGCCCGGGGACCGCATCGTCGGCATCGTCGTCACCGGCAAGGGTGTGACCATTCACACCATCGATTGCGACATGCTGGAGCAGTTCGCCAAGACGCCGGAACGCTGGCTGGATTTGTCCTGGAGCAATGACCCGGATTCGCCTGAACAGCATATCGGGCGCATCGCGCTGGTCGTGATCAATGAACCCGGCAATCTGGGCCATGTGACGACGATGATCGCCAAGAATCAGGGCAATATCATCAATCTGAAATTCACCAACCGTAATCCGGATTTCTTTGAATTGCTGGTCGATATCGAGGTGCGCGACGTCAAGCATCTGACCAACATCATCGCCGCGTTGCGCGCCACGCAATATATCAATTCGGTCGAGCGCGCGCGCAGCGGGCCTTTGGCCAAGGCCCAGGAACCATGATCATCGGGCTGGGCTCCGATCTGGTGGACATCCGGCGCATCGAACGGACCCTTGACCGGTTCGGCGAGCGCTTCATCGCCCGGATCTTCACCCAAGAAGAACGGCGCAAGGCGGAGCGGCGGACCGAATCGGTGCGCGCCTCGACCTACGCCAAGCGGTTCGCGGCCAAGGAAGCCTGCTCGAAGGCCCTGGGCACCGGATTCCGCCGGGGTGTGTTCTGGAGCGATATCGGCGTGGTCAATCTGCCCGGCGGACAGCCGACGTTGCGGCTGACCGGCGGTGCAGCGGCGCGGCTGGCCGAGCTTGTTCCCGCAGGAATGACGGCGCAGATTGCGTTGACCATCACGGATGAATATCCGCTGGCTCAGGCGATGGTGATCCTGTCGGCGGAGCCGGACGGACGCTAGGGCGGCCATTTCAAAAAATTCGCGCGCGGCTTGACAGCCCCCTGTTTTTTAAGGCTTGATCGCCGCGGTTTTCCAAGCTTTATCCCGCCTGTCTTCGGGCCGGCTTTCCTTATCCCGGGCATTGGCATTCGATGGGACATTCACGCAAAAAACAAGGCGGCATCGCAGAGACGGTCAAGACGATCTTCTATGCCGCCATCATCGCTCTTCTCGTGCGCAGCGTGGCGTTCGAGCCGTTCAGCATTCCGTCCGGATCGATGATCCCGACGCTTCTGGTCGGCGATTATCTGTTCGTCTCGAAATATTCCTATGGCTACAGCCGCTATTCCTTGCCTTTCGGCCCCAATTTGTTTGAAGGCCGGATTCTGGCCAGTCCGCCCGAACGGGGTGATGTCGCGGTGTTTAAATTGCCGACCGACGACAGCACGGATTATATCAAGCGGGTGATCGGCCTGCCGGGCGATCGCATCCAGGTGACCCGCGGGCAGCTTTACATCAATGATCAACTGGTGGAACGCCGCCAGATCGAGGATTACGTCTATCGTGACGGACGGGGCAATCTCAGGCGGCAGAAACGCTATATCGAGACCCTGCCGAACGGGCGGAGCCATATCATCCTGCTCAATCCCGATACGGAAACGCGGCGCGCTTATGCGGCCCTCGGGATCAATTACATCGATCCGGACAATACCGGCATCTATGTGGTGCCCGAAAACGCTTATTTCATGATGGGGGACAACCGCGACGATTCGCAGGACAGCCGCTATCTCGCCCAGGTCGGCTATGTGCCGTTCGAGAATTTGGTTGGCCGCGCCGAGATCGTCTGGTTCTCCATCGACGATTCCGCCTCGTTCTGGGAAGTGTGGAAATGGCCCGGCGCGATTCGCTGGGACCGGTTCTTTACCGTGATCGAATGATCGGGACGCCATGACGGACCGCTTATCAAACCTAAGGAAGACCCTGGGGTACCGTTTCACCGATATCCGGCTGCTGGAAGAGGCGATGACACATCCCAGCGCCTTGCCGGGGCGTGGCGGCTCAGGCTCCGATTTCGGCTATGAAAGGCTGGAGTTTCTGGGCGACCGGGTGCTGGGCCTGTGCGTCGCCGGCATGCTGTTCCGGCATTTCCCCAACGAGAATGAAGGTGAACTGGCGCGGCGGCATGCTGCCCTGGTGCGGCGCGAGGCATTGGCGCGGATCGCCCTTCAATTGGGAATCGAGGATGCGCTGGTTCTGTCCAAAGGCGAGGAGGATTGCGGCGGGCGTCGCAACCTGACCATCCTGGCCGATGCCTGCGAAGCGGTGCTGGGCGCGATCTACGCCGATGGCGGTCTGGCCGATGCCGACCGGCTGGTGCGCCATTACTGGACGCCGCTGATGGCCGAATCCCTCAATCCGCCCAAGGACGGAAAGACAGCCTTGCAGGAATGGGCGCAAGGACTGGGCAAGCCTTTGCCGGTCTATCGTGTGCTGAAGACCGAAGGGCCGTCGCACGATCCGTCCTTCCTTGTTTCGGTCGAGGTCGAGGGATTGGAGCCGGCGACCGGACAAGGCTCATCGAAACGGGCTGCCGAACAGGCCGCCGCCGCCGTTCTTCTGGGGAGAATCGTATGACGCAGGATTTGGCGCCGCGCTGCGGATTTGTTGCCGTTCTGGGGCCGCCCAATGCGGGAAAATCGACCTTGATCAACCGGCTGGTCGGCACCAAAGTGTCGATCGTTTCGCCCAAGGTGCAGACGACGCGCACACGGGTTCTGGGCATCGCCCTGACGGGGCCGGCCCAGGTGATCTTCATCGACACGCCGGGTATTTTCGCGCCGAAGCGCCGTCTGGACCGGGCGATGATTCAGGCCGCCTGGGGCGGCGCTTCCGACGCCGACCGGGTGGCGCTTATCCTGGACAGCCAGCGCGGCTTCGATGAAGAGGCGGTATCGATCATCGCCGGGTTGAAGGAGCGTCACCAGCGCGCCGATCTGGTTCTGAACAAGATCGATCTGATCCGGCGCGAAAAGCTGTTGTCCCTGGCCGAAGAGGCGTCCGCCCAGGGGATTTTCGACGCGGTGTTCATGATCAGCGCGGCCAGCGGCGACGGGACGGACGCATTGCTGGCCCATATCGCCGCCGACCTGCCCGAGGGACCCTGGCATTTCCCCGAGGATCAGGTCTCGGACATGCCCATGCGTCTGCTGGCGGCCGAGGTCACGCGCGAACAGATCTTTCTGCAGCTTCATCAGGAACTGCCCTATGCGGCCACGGTCGAAACCGAGGGCTGGACCGAAATGGAAGACGGTTCCGTACGTATCGATCAGATCATCTTCGTGCGCAAGGACAGCCAGAAGGCGATCATGCTGGGCAAGGGCGGAACCCGGGTGAAGATGATCGGCGAGCGGGCCCGCAAGGAATTGGCGGAGATGATGGAACGTCCCGTTCATCTGTTCCTGCATGTCAAGGTGCGCGAGAATTGGCAGGATGAACGCTCGGTCTATCGCGACCTCGGCCTCGACTACAATGTCTAGGCCGGACTGACGGGGGCAGCCCGTCATGGAATGGTCCGACACCGCCATCGTTTTGTCGGCGCGGCGTCACGGCGAAAGCTCGGCGATCATGTCCGTGCTCTCTGCCGCGCATGGCCGTCATTCCGGGCTGGTGCGGGGCGGGGCGGGGCGGCGGGCCCAAGGGGTGCTGCAACCGGGTAATCGTGTGAGTCTGGTCTGGCGGGCGCGTCTGGCCGAACATCTGGGAACCTTCACCTGGGAACCGCTGGAGCCTTTCGGCACCCGCTGGCTGGATGATGCGGCCCGTCTGGCCGCGATCGCGTCGGCCTGCGCTTTGACCGAAATGCTGCTGCCCGAGCGCGAACCGCATGGCGGTGTTCATGATGCGCTGGCGGCATGGCTGACCGCGATCGGCGGGCCGGATTGGCAAAGTCTTTATGTCCGCTGGGAACTGGGGCTGCTGGCCGATCTTGGTTTTGGGCTCGATCTGTCCCGTTGCGCGGTCACGGGCCGGAACGACCAGTTGATCTATGTGTCGCCGAAAAGCGGCGCGGCGGTCAGTGCCTCGGCGGGCGAACCGTACCGGGACCGGTTGCTTCCTTTACCGCCCTTCCTACTGAGCGGCGACGACGGAACGCCGGCCGAGATCGCGGACGGGTTGAGGTTGACCGGCTATTTCCTGGAGCGCCACCTTCTGGGGCCGCAAGGGAAGCGTCCGCCGCCGGCTAGAATGCGATTTATCGCGCGTATCGCGGCGCGATCTGCTTTATGATGCGCGCCGTTTCAAGGCTAGAGGAAAGACCATGGCAGCAGTAGCCGGCAGCGGCGATCTCGATACCCCTTTGGCCGAGGCATTGCAGGAACGCTATCTCGCTTATGCGATGTCCACCATCGTTTCCCGGTCGTTGCCCGATGTGCGCGACGGGTTGAAGCCGGTGCATCGCCGCCTGCTTTACGCCATGGCGCAATTGAAGCTGGACCCGTCCGGGGGCTTCAAGAAATGCGCCCGCGTCGTCGGTGACGTCATCGGTAAATATCACCCTCATGGCGATGTCGCGGTCTATGACACCCTGGTGCGTCTGGCCCAGGATTTCGCCGTGCGTTATCCGCTGGTCGAAGGGCAGGGCAATTTCGGCAATATCGACGGCGATAATGCCGCCGCCATGCGATACACCGAAGCCAAGCTGACTCGCGTCGCCGCCGCCCTGATGGACGGTCTGGACGAAGATGCGGTCGATTTCCGCGCCACCTATGACGGCAGTGACGAGGAACCGGTGGTCATGCCGGCGGCCTTTCCCAATCTGCTGGCCAATGGCGCGGCCGGAATCGCCGTCGGCATGGCCACCAGCATTCCGCCGCATAATGTGGGCGAGATCTGCGATGCGCTTGATCATCTGATCGCGCATCCCGATTGTTCTATCGACGATCTGGTCGTGCGGCTGCCGGGGCCCGATTTTCCGACCGGCGGCGAGTTGGTCGAAAGCCGTGAAGCGATTCTGGACGCCTATCGTACCGGGCGGGGCAGTTTCCGTCTGCGCGCGCGCTGGGAAGTGGAAAAGCTGTCGCACGGCCTCTATCAGGTCGCCATCACCGAAATTCCCTATCAAATCCAGAAATCGAAGCTGATCGAGCGGATCGCGGAGCTGATGGAGGCAAAGAAGCTGCCGCTTCTGGGCGACATCCGCGACGAATCGACGACCGAGGTCCGCATCGTGCTGGAACCGCGCAGCCGGTCGGTCGAGGCCGATGTGCTGATGGAGCAGCTTTTTCATCTGACCGATCTCGAAAGCCGGGTGTCGCTCAATATGAACCTGCTGGACGCCGCTTCGGTGCCGCGGGTGATGACGCTGAAGGAAGTTCTGCGGGCCTTTTTGGACCACCGGCACGAGGTGCTGCTGCGCCGCACCAACCATCGTTTGGGCCGGATCGAAAAGCGCCTGGAGATTCTAGAGGGCTATATCAAGGCCTATCTCGATCTCGACCGGGTGATCGCCATCATCCGCGAGGAAGATCAGCCGAAACCGGTGCTGATGGCCACCTTCGCCCTGACCGACGTTCAGGCAGAAGCAATCTTGAATATGAGGTTGCGTTCGCTGCGCCGGCTGGAGGAGATGGAACTCAGGGGCGAACATGCGACCTTGTCCGACGAGCGTGCGGGCATCGTCCGGCTTTTAGGCGACGAAGGTTTGCGCTGGCAGCGGATCGCGGGTGAGATCGCGGCGATCAAGGCGGAATTCGGTCCGACCGACCCGCTGGGACGCCGCCGCACCCGCATCGGCGCCCCGCCGATGGTCACGGAAGTGCCGATCGAAGCCTTTGTCGAGCGGGAGGACATCACCGTCATTCTGTCCGAAAAGGGCTGGATCCGCGCTGTCAAAGGCCATCAGGATCATGACGAGGATCTAAAGTTCAAAGACGGCGATTCGCTGAAATTCACGATCAAGGCGGCGACGACCGACCGTATTCTGCTGCTGGCGGATACCGGCCGGATCTACACGCTGAATGGCGACCGCATCCCGCGCGGGCGCGGCCATGGCGAGCCGGTGCGGCTGATGATCGATTTGCCCAACGACGCCGATATCGTCGGGCGGATGCTGTTCGAGCCGGATAAGCGCCTTTTGGTCGCATCGGCCCAAGGACGGGGCTTCATCATCAAGGCCGAGGATGTCCTGGCCCAAACCCGCAACGGCAAACAGATCCTCAATCCGGGAGATGGCGACAAAGCGGCTTTCTTCCTGCCGGTCGAGGGGGACGCCGTTGCGATCATCGGCCAGAACCGCAAGCTTCTGGTCTTCATGGCGGAGGAAATTCCCGAGATGGCGCGCGGCCGCGGCGTTCTGCTGCAACGCTACCGCGATGGCGGAACCTCCGACATCAAGTTCTTTACCCTGGCCGACGGCCTGTGCTGGCGGATCGGCGATAAAACACGGCGTGAGATGGATCTGATGGCTTGGTTGGGACGGCGAGCATCCGTCGGTCGGACTCCGCCAACAGGCTTTCCACGCCATAATAAATTTACCTGACGGAGGCGACGAGAATGACGGACGAGATTTTCCCCAAAGCCGAATGCGATGTGTTCGAGGCGATGCTGCGCCGCCATTCGGTGCGCGCTTTTCTGCCTGCCCCGGTCGAACGCCCGGTGATCGAACAAATCCTGACCTTGGCTGCCAAATCGCCCAGCGGCAGCAATACCCAGCCCTGGCAAGTCTGGGTCGCCGGCGGCGATGTGCTGAAGCGGCTGAAGGAACGTCTCGTTGCTGCGTTCCACAAGAACGATCCGGCTGAAAAAGGCGAATTCCGCTATTACCCCGAGGAATGGTGCGAACCCTATATTTCGCGCCGGCGTAGCTCGGGCCTGGCTCTCTACCGTCTCCTGGGCATCGCCAAGACCGATACCGAGGCGATGACACGCCATCTGGCGCGGAATTTCGAGTTTTTCGGCGCGCCCACCGTCGTCATCGTGACCATCGATCAGCGGATGGGGCAGGGTATGTGGCTGGATATCGGCGGTTTCGCCCAATCGATCATGCTGGCGGCGCAAGGATTCGGCCTGGCGTCCTGCCAGCAGCAATCGATTGCACAGTTCCACCGCATCATCCGCGAGGAATTGGGCATTCCCGCCGATATGCGGATTTGCTGCAGCATCGGGCTTGGGCACGAGGATCGGGACGCGCTGATCAACAAGCACATCCCCGAACGCGCGCCTTTGTCCGAATTCGTGACGTTCCGCGAGGATTGAGGTAAACGGATCAGGGCGGGGCGGCGCGAAAAGGCCGCCATCCGCCCGATCCGAAGCTTTCCAGCGGCGCGAAACGCGTTTTGTAGGACATCTTCCGGCTTTC